>QKAR01000150.1 GCA_003246335.1 Spirochaetales bacterium
CCGGGTCGCCGAAAATCCCGACGGCGAGAGTCCCCCAAATGCCGGCGACAAGATGCGCGGGTATCGCCCCCACGGCGTCGTCGATATGGAGTTTTTCGAGCAAAAAAGTCGAAATAAGCATTACCGTTCCGCCGACCGCGCCGATAATCACCGATTGCAAGCCCGTCACGCAATGGCAATTCGCGGTTATCGCCACCAGGCCGGCGAGAGATCCGTTCATGACGAAATTGACGTCTGGAATGCCGGTAATAATCCAGCCGATAAAAAGGGCCGCGAGCATTCCCGCCGCGCCGGCGAGGCAAGTTCGAAGAATGATTCCGGGAACCGCGGAGGTCATCGCGAGAGTACTGCCCCCGTTAAAGCCAATCCAACCGAACCACAGCACGATAATGCCCGCGACTGACATCGGAATGTCCGACCCCTGAATTTTATTCGCGCTACCGTCCTTATTGAACCGTCCCGTACGGGGGCCAATACGCGAGCGCGACGTAGCCCCCGACGGAATGAACGACGCTCGAGCCCGCGAAGTCGACAAAGCCGATTGCGGCGAGCCAGCCCTTCCCCGTCGCGATTCCCGGGCCGCCCGCCCCACCCCACGCCCAATGGCCGAACACGGGATAAATGACGGCGGAGAGAAAAACCGTACTCACGATGTACGACGAATATTTCATGCGCTCGGCGACGGCGCCGGAGACGATAGTCGCGGAAGTCGAGCAAAACATGGCTTGGAAAAGGAAAAAAGCCGCGAGCGCGTACAAAGAGGACCCGGGAAATTCGGTGAAAAAGTGCGACGTCCCGAACAATCCCCGAAATGAGTCGCCGAACATGAGGGCAAATCCGGCGCACCAGAATACTATGAGAGACACGCCAAGGTCGGTTAAATTTTTGATCGCGACGTTGATGCTGTTTTTCGTCCGGGTAAGCCCCGATTCAACCATGGAAAAGCCGGCTTGCATGAAGAACACGAGAGCCGCCGCGACCGCCACCCACAAATAATCCAATAATAATTTGTGCTCCATAGCGAGACCCTTTTCATGTATACTTGAGGTTGAGAGGATGCGTCGGAATACCAAGATGGTTAGCGGAAGGAGGAAGCGCGCCACCTCGGTATCCCGAAGCGACCTTGCTTGTGATGCAGATTGAATATATATACAATCTATGTGAATAGATAAGCATAATTATGCATTTGTGTAAAGGGGATCTGTAATTTTTTTTATGAATTCTTATATAATTATCGTATGAAATTACCTGTCGCCATCATCGCCATGGACTTAGACGATACGCTTCTCCGGAAAGACCTTACGATCTCGGAGAGAACCGTTACGACGCTCGCAAAAGCCGCCGAACGAGGCATTGAACTCTGTCTCGCATCCGGGAGAGCGCCAACCGCGATGAGTCCCTATGCGAAACGAATTGGCATCGATAGCGCGGGAAACTTCCTTATTTGCAACAACGGGTCGCAAATCATAACCGCGGACGGAAAAAAAACCATTCGAGAGCATTTTTTGCCCGAAGATATCGCCGTCGAAGCCTATCGGCTTGCGGCCGCTGCGGGCCTTCCCTGCCACGTGTACGACAACGGAACCCTCTACGCCTCGAGGGAAACTGAATATTCCGCCGAGGACCATCGCCTTTCGGGCTTGCCCATAGTCGTCCCCGACGACTATGAGGCGCTCTTGCGCGCGGGAACCTATAAACTCGTCATACCCGGACACGAGGAGTTCATCGTCCCGATCGAGGCGGAATTTAAGGTTCACTTCCGGGATCGCGCGACGGTGTTCGTCAGCAAGCCCTATTTTTTGGAAATCCTTCCTTTTAACGTCGGAAAGGGAGAGGCCTTACGCGAAATTGCCGAAGAAATTCTCGGCATCCCTCGCTCCCGCGTCATGGCTTTCGGCGACAGCATGAACGACGAATCCATGATCCGCTACGCCGGCCAAAGCGTCGCCATGAAAAATGGACGAGAGGAAATCATCAAGCTCGCGGCTCATGTCACCGACGAGACGAACGACGAGGACGGCATCGCGGATTTTCTCGAAAAATACGTGCTGTAAGCGAGATGGGGCCCGGGTCGGGCGAATGCGATGATTCTAGTGTATAATTAGGACATGCTCGCAATCCCGATTAACCAAGATAATTCCCCAGAAGCCGTCATTGAGGTTCTCTTCCGGCTCAAGGTCAAGGACGTCATGACGAGCCACATCCTGACGGCGCGACCGTCGGACACGCTTCGCCAAATCCAGCAAATCATGAAAAAAAACCGGATCACCGGGGTCCCCGTCGCCGACGACCAAAACGCGCTCTTGGGTATCGTATCCATGGACGATATCGTAAGCGCCCTGGACAACGGGTGGATCGAGGATCCGGCGAGCCTCCACATGACCACGAACGTCATCGTACTCGAGGATTCCATGTCCCTCTCGTTTTGCGTTTCGTACTTTAATAAGTTCTCCTACGGGAGATTTCCCGTCCTCGACAAGGAATCGAGACTCGTCGGGATCGTGACCGCGTCGGACGTTATCTCGACCCTGCTCGTCGCGCTGAATCGGGAGGTCGATCGGCTCGAGCACGCCGTCCCCTCGGAGCACCTTGAGACCGAAGCCGGAAGCCCGACGGCCGAACGCGTCATAGAGTTCAAGACCGAACCGTTCAACTTCGAGAACGCGGGCCAGGCGTCCACCGAAATAAAGAAAACGCTCAAGGGGGCGGGAATCGATCCGTCCATCATCCGCCGCATCGGCATCGCGAGTTACGAGCTTGAGATTAACGAAGTCATCCATTCCGAGGGCGGTTACATGCGCTATTTCATTTCCGAGGAAAAGCTCGTCGTCGAGGCGGAAGACTTCGGTCCGGGCATACCGGATGTCTCGAAAGCCATGACGGAAGGATTTTCCACGGCGAGCGAGCGCGTGCGCTCTCTCGGTTTCGGCGCGGGCATGGGGCTCCCCAACGCGAAGCGCGTGTCCGACGCTTTCCACATCGAGTCGAGCGTCGACGGCACCATCGTGCGGGCGACGTTTAATTTACGAGGGAGCAAGCAATGAAAACGAGCGAGCTGGCGATACTGTTAGGGGCTACATGCGTTCAGGGCGACTACGAAGACCGCGAATTCGCCGGCGTATACACCTCGGACCTTTTGAGCGACGCGATGGCGAACGCCGTCTACGAGGGAATTCTCGTCACGATTCAGGCGCACAAAAACACCGTGGCCGTCGGGACTCTCAAGGACCTCGCCGCGATCGTCGTCTGCAACAACCGGCCGATACCCGCCGACATGATCGAGGCGGCCAAGGACGAGGGAATCGCCCTATTCGTGACGGGCGAGAGCCAGTACGTCGTTTCGGGGAAACTGTACCGCGCGCTCAACCCATGACGCTCCGCGCGGACTTTCACCTTCATTCCTGCCTCTCCCCTTGCGGGGACCTTTCCATGTCCCCATCCGCCATCGCGACGCTGCTCGCCGAGAGGGGCGTTCAACTCGCGGCGCTCACCGACCATAATTCCGCGCTGAACTGTCCCGCGTTCGGCGTCGCGTGCGCGAGAGTCGGGATAATCCCGCTGTACGGGATCGAGGCGCAAACCCGGGAGGAATGCCACACGCTGTGCCTCTTCGCCGAATGCGACGCCGCGCTCGACTTGGGGCAAACGCTGTACGAACTCATGCCGCCGGTCATGAACGTGCCGGAAAAAATGGGCGATCAAGTTTTCGTCGACGAAAACGACGACATTCTCGGGGAAGTCGAAAAATACTTAATCGCGAGCGCCGATATGGGGATTGAGGACTTAGCTCGCTACGTCGGAGAGCGGAACGGGATCGTCATTCCGGCCCACGTCGACCGACCGGCGTTTTCGCTGACGAGCCAGTTGGGATTCATCCCCGACGGCCCTTGGGACGCGCTCGAGGTGGTGCGAATGCCCGGGAAAGGCGGGGTCGACACGCGCGGATACCCGCTCATAACATCGAGCGACGCGCACTATCCCGAGCACGTCGCCCGCAGGGCTTTTGACCTCGACCTCGCCGACGATTCGCCGCGTAAGACCGACGGCAGCGCCGACGTCGCGGCGATTAGGAGAGCGCTCGCGCGGAGACCGCGCGAGTGACGATCACTTCGCGTACATCCGCTTCACTTTTCGGGTCGTCGTCATTTCAAGCGGCTCGGTAAGCAACGTCAGCTTCGAAATACGCTGATAGGGCTGTAGGTTTTTGTTCACGCGCTCGACGATCTCGTCGAGCGATTGTCGCACCGGGTCAAATGCCTCGGGAGTTCCGCGCATGACGTCCAGCCTGCGGAACAGGTCGTCCGCGGGATAGACGAGTGCCTCGATTCCCTCGCTCTTCGTCGACTCGTCCATGATGTAGCCGCGCACGGTGATTTGCTCGATATCGTTGTAAAAAAGCTGAAACGCGTTCTCGATTTCCTCGGGGAACACGTTTTTTCCGCCTTCGGTAACGATCATATTTTTCGCGCGCCCGCAGAGATAGAGATAATGCTCGGCGTCGAGCCGACCGAGGTCGCCGGTCTTCAGCCAGCCGTCCTCGGAGAGCACGGCGGCGGTCTCTTCGGGCATCTGGTAATAGCCGCGCATGACCATGGGCCCGCGAATCGCTACCTCGCCGACGCCTTTCTCGTCGGGATCGAGAATTTTCATTTCCATGAATGGATGGAAGAAACGCCCGACGCTCTCGATCTTGAACCGCTCTTTCGGGTTTAGCGCGACGATCGGGGAAGTTTCCGTCAGCCCGTAGCCCTGCACGAAGTCGATGCCGAATTCGTTATACATGCGGAAAATGCTCGGCGCGAGAGGGCCTCCGCCGCAAATGGCGATGCGGACGGTCGCGAGACTCGCTTTTTCGAGCACGGAACCGAACAGGGCCTTGCCCGGGTTGAAGCCGGTCAGTTTTTTCACGAGATAGGACACGCCCATGAGGAGCTTTATGGCGCCGAACACGATCGGTCCCTTATCCTTAATGCCTTTCATGATGCCCGCGAGCAATTTGTTAAAGAGAAGGGGAACGCCCAACAGCATCGTGATTCGGCCCTCGCGCAGCTCCTTGAGCATCTTCGAGACCGCCATGCTCTTGCCGAACACGATTTCGGCGCCGACGGACATCGCCTCGATGAAGACGGCGAGCATCGTGTAGGAATGGTGAATGGGCAACAGCGCGTAAAAGACGTCCGTCTCGAAAATCGAGAGGTTCGTCTGCGCGATGTAGCAATCGGCGACGAGGTTTTGATGCGTCAGCATGACGCCTTTCGGGTTTCCCGTCGTTCCGGAGGTGAACATGATGGCTGCGAGATCCGACTCGACGGCGGGCGCTATCGCGGCGCGTCTATCGGTTCGCAAGTCATACACGTACGTTTCCGGGATTTTCTTATTTAAGGAGAATACTTTCCCCGCCGAGGGCAGGTCGCGAAAGTGCGCGTATTTTTCCTCGTCGACGAAAAAGACCCGCGGCTTCGCCGTCCTGAGCAAATTCTCGATTTCATGGTCATGGAGACCATAGTCGATCGGGATAACGGTCGCGCCGGAAAACAAGGTCGCTAAATAGGCGACGGCCCATTCCGGCGAATTTTTTCCGGAAACGGCGACATGGTCCCCCCGACCGACGCCTTCGGCCGCAAGCCATGCGGCGAGGATCTCCACTTTTTCGAGAGTTTCCGCGTACGTCAGGGTTACGCGATCCGGCTCAAAGACCGTAAAGCACGGACGCGCGGGAAACCTCTTCGCGCTTATGCGAAACATCTCAGGAAGGGTTGGCCACTCTCCCGCGAATTCCGAGCCTTTCCATTCGTCGAGGAACGCCCACGGGGTTCTCCGTTTCAGTTTCATACCGACCTCTTTTAAAAAAAGTAGAAGTATATTAGTATGGCACTATTATGACACAGGATTCGTCGCGAAAGTTGCTGAATCGGCGAAAAATTTCCGAGAAGGCGCGCGCGTTCGCGGCGGTCTTGCTTCTCTCGCTCGCGTCCGCGCCCCTGCAAGCCCAGCAGGTCGCCATGAAAACGGCGGACGAGAAATCCCAAAGAACGCTTTTCATGCAGGCGGCCCGCGAATATTTGGGGACGCCATACCGAACCGGGGGAACCGATCGATCCGGCATGGACTGCTCGGGACTCGTGTATCGGGCCGCCCTCGACGGACTTGGCGCGGAAGTCCCGCGAACGGCTCGCTCGCTCGCTGCGGCGGCCGAGCGCATCGACGACGGCGCCCTTGAGGGCGGCGATCTCGTTTTTTTCAATACCACGGGAACCATTTCGCACGTCGGTATATACCTCGGCGGAGGCACTTTTATACACTCCGCCTCCGACGGCCCCCGAACCGGCGTCATCGTCTCAAGCCTTTCCGAAGCCTACTGGAAACGTACCTACGTTTTCGCCGGCCGCATTCTCTCGCCGGAAGGCATTAAAATCCCGACCGAACCCGGGGAAACCGCGCCAGCGGTTAACCCTTTCCCGTTTACCGGAAACCTCGGATTTCGCATTAACACGACGGCAAACGCACTTTGGGATTTATGGCCGGGGGAAATCCCGCTTCGCGGCGCCTCCCTCGGCGCCGAGGCTCAATGGGTTAATGGATCAAACCTCTATCCCGGCGCCGGCTTCGGTGTCTCTTGGGACGAGCGGGATTCGGCGCTCAGCGTGCCGCTCTATCTTTCGCTTACCGGCATGAGGGGATTCCGTTTTTTCATCGGCACTCAGCTACACGTTATCGCGGACAGAGGCCTGAACAAAGACCCGCAGTTTCCCGGCATACTCGGCGGCTCGTGGACGTCGAAACCCACGAAAGTCTTTGGCCAAAACCTGAGGTTTTACCAAGGAGTGGAATATTCGTGGTTCCCGGATGAAACCTTCGGCCAGGGTTTTCGGTTTAGTACCGGTATAACCGTGACGTTCGATATCTAAAACTTGAGGAGATTGATTTGAATACGATCGCTGCGAAAATTTCCGCGACTGCGGCGCTTTGCCTGACGGGACTCGTCGCCCTCACATCTTGCTCGCCCAAAACCGTTCTCACAGTCGGCTCCGGCGCCGAGGGGAAAGCGACGTTCTCATCCGAGATCACCCCGACCGCCGAGACGATCGTTCGGCGCTTTACCGGCGCAGACGCGGCCCTGTTCAACAAGGAAGAAATCGTCGCGAGCCTGACGCAAGCGGGCATAAGCGTCGGCGCGGTCACGTTCCCGACGCAGTCGTCGGTATCGATTAACATGACGCTTCCCAAACTCGACGGCATGCTCGAAAAGGCCGTGAAATACTCGGTTTCGGGAAAAAAAATCAGCGTCTCCCTCTCGCGGGAATCGGTGCAAGCGGCGATGGCCGTCATGCCCGCCGGCATGAACGATTACCTTGATCTGCTTATGGCGCCGGTCTTTACCGGGGAAACGCTCTCCGCCGCGGAATACGTCGAGGTCATTCGGTCGGCTTATGGCAAGACCCTGGGAGACGAACTCGAAAAATCCGCGTTCATCCTCACCGTGCGGTGCCCGAGCCCCGTCACGGCGGTCACCATCGACAAGCCCGGAGCCGCCGCGAAATCAAACGGAGAGGCGACGTTCCGCATCCCGCTCGCGAATCTCTTAGCCATGGAAGACCCGATTACCGCGACCGCGCAGTGGTGACGAAAAAAGCCTAAGCGTCGGGACTTTCCTCAACGTCCCGGCCGCGCCGATGTCGCCGTTTAAAACTTCTCCCGCAGATCGACTTTCTCGACTCCGCCGATATCTTTTAGCCTTTTATACAAGTTGGAGGTGTCGACTTCCGTCGGGATGCGGACGAAATAGCGAACGACGGACACGCCTTTTTTAAGATTCTTTTCGACGTCGACCGACTGAATCGCGAGTCCTTCCAGCTCGATGACCTTGCGGGCCTTCTCCGGAAAATCCGCGCTGCCGCCATAACTTATCACGAGATGCTTGAACCGCTCGCTCGGAAAAAAATACCGCTCGATTGGGTCAAGCACGACGAGGGCGAATAAGCCAAGGCCGAGCGCCACGCCGCACGGCACGTAGAGGCCAGCGCCGACCGCGAGCCCCAATGCGGCGACGAACCAAAGAGAGGCGGCCGTCGTAAGCCCCTTAATCGTGTTTCCCAGTCGAATGATCGATCCCGCGCCGAGGAAACCGATTCCCGACACGACCTGGGCCGCGATTCGCCCCGGATCGCCGTTTTTCGCGCCAAGATATTGCTCGGGAATCCAAATCGAAAGCAGCATGAGGAGGCAGGAACCAAGCGATATCAGGATATGCGTCCGTAAGCCGGCGTATTCGCGCTTCCACGAACGCTCGAAACCCAGCGCTCCCCCGACCACGAGGGCCAAAAATAAACGAAACGCCGCTACCGGGGCCGTGAGGCTCGCGGTGCCAAATATAACGTCCATCGGAGAACCCTCAATCGTCAGCGAGCGCCCGCGCGAGATGCTCGCTCACGGACACCGAAACGCGCGAGCCCTCGGGCCACACTTTGCGGTTAGAAGGATCGTCTATCTGCGCGAGTATTTCGCCGTACGGCGTCTCGATCCAGCTTTCCACGCTGGAGCCCAGGTAAATGTTCGTCGAAACGGTTCCGTCCACGAGCCCCGCGCCCGCCTCGCCCAAGCGAAGGGACTCGGGCCGCGCCATCACGACCGCCTGCCCCCCGGCCGCGACTGCCGAGCCCGGGCTCACTTTCGCGGAAACGCGTTTCTCCCCAAGCTTGCAGAGCGCCACGCCCGAATCGATAGAGTCGACAGACACCGGAAAGAAAGCGACTTTGCCGACGAAGCCCGCGACGAATTTCGAAACCGGGTTTTCATAGACCTCGGACGGCGTCCCGATCTGCGCGATGAAACCGTTCCGCATCACGATGACGCGATCCGACAGGCTCATCGCCTCGACGCGATCATGGGTGACGTACACGGTCGTATTGCCGAGCCGACGCTGAATTCGCTTAATTTCCACCCGCATCTGCTCGCGAAGGAGGGCGTCCAAATTCGAAAGCGGCTCGTCGAGCAGAAGGACTTCGGGCTCGACGATGAGGCTTCTCGCGAGGGCGACGCGCTGCTGCTGTCCGCCGGAAAGCCGACCCGGAGAGCGATCGGCGAGATCGGAAAGGCCGACCATCTCGAGGGCCGCGGCAACGCGGCGCTCGATCTCCGCGGCGCCAACCTTGCGGAGCCGCAACCCGTAGGCGACGTTATCCCCGACGTTCATGTGCGGGAAAAGGCCGTAACTCTGGAACACGGTCGCGGTATTGCGCTTGTTCGGCGGCAGGGACGTCACGTCGGAATCGCCGATCTTGATGCTCCCCTTCGTCGGAAGCTCAAAGCCCGCGATCATGCGAAGCGTCGTCGTCTTCCCGCAACCGGACGGCCCAAGCAAGGTCACTAACTCGCCGGGCTCGATCGTGAACGTCGAGTCCGCCACGGCGACGACGTCCGATCTCCCCTTCGTATTCGCGTATATTTTCGCCACGCGCTCAAGCGACACGGCAACGCTTTTTCCCATAATTCGCTCCTTGCTACCCAATGATGTTTTTTTCCATATTGCCGGAATCCCGCACGGCAAGACGCATGACGCCGAACGCGGCGAACACGATTAAAATAAGGGCCGTCGAAAGCACGCTCGCGAGCCCAAACCGCAAATTTTCCGAAAAGTTGTAAATCTGCACCGTCAAATGGTACCAGCGCGCGGAGATCAGGAAGATGATCGCCGACACCGCCGTCATAGACCGGACGAAGGTATACGACATGCTTGAGATGAACGCCGGCCGCAAAATGGGCAGGACGACCGTACGGAAAACGGTAACCGAGTCAGCGCCGAGGTCGGCCGCGGCTTCCTCGATCGAAGGATCTACTTGCCGAAGGTTCGCGACGCCGCCCTCGAGCCCGACGGGAAGCTCGCGCACGACGTAATTGATGACGAGAATCGCCGCGGTGCCGACGAGCAACAGCGGAGGCTTATTGAACGCGAGAACGTACGAAATGCCGAGCAGGGTTCCCGGAATCGCGAACGGCGTCATGAGCGCCGCCTCGAGCAATCGCTTGAAGGCGAAGGATTTTCGCACGACGATGAGCGCCGCGACCATCGCGATCACGCCGGCGAGCGGCGCGGCCACCGCGGAAAGCGTCACCGTGTCGACGATAGCGTCCTTGCCGCGCGACAAAGCCTCGACGATATTCTCGAGCGTGAACGAATAGTCGATGCCCCAATTCCGCACGAAGCAACCCGCGACGATCGTTCCGTACAGCGCGACGATCCCCGCCAGCAGGACGACGACCGTAGCGGCGAGGACCGCGCGCACGGGCCGAGAGGTAAGGTCGGTAATGCGCCCGGAAGGCTTGCCGGTAACCGTGACGAAACTTCGCTTCGAGACCCAGTACCGCTGCACGAGGAACGTCGTCAGGGTCGGGAGGAGCAACATGATCGAAAGCGCCGCCCCGCCGCCGAGGTCGTTTCGCCCGGTCACTTCCATATAAGCCTCGACGGAAAGCACGCGGAAGTTTCCCGCGAGCAGGAGGGGGTTGGCGAAATCCGCGAGACTGTTCGTGAACACGAGGAGCCAGGCCGATAGGACTCCCGGAATCGCGAGCGGAAACGTGACGGTCGCGAAGGTCTGCCAGCGATTGGCCGAAAGATCGAGCGCTGCGTCCTCCTGCGTAGAGTCGATGGCCTTGAGCACGCCAGAAATCGTCATGAAGGCGATCGGGAACATGCCGATCGTCTGCACGATCACGAGTCCCGACAAACCGTATATGCTAAAGGACGAAAGTCCCAGGAGCTGCTTCGTGATGAGGCCGTTATTTCCCGCAAGGAGAATGACGGAAAGCGTCAGCGAGAACGGCGGCGAAATGACCGGCATGGTCGCGAGCGCGGTTATCGCGCCTTTCCCGCGAATCGAGGTTCGGGTCACGACGAAAGCGAACAGAAACCCCACGACGGTGGAAACGCTCGCCGTAAGAGCCCCGAGCGATACGCTGCCGCCGAAAGCCTTTAGGTAATCCCCGGAGAGAACCCTCCGCCACACGGCTAGGGAGAATTTCCCCGACGGCATGACGGTTAGCCGAAACGTCTCAAAAAGAGGATAGGCGACGAAGGCGAACGCGAACAACGCGAGCGCGGCGATAGCGAAAGCGGAGACGCGGTCGCGGGCGAAGGCGCGCACGAGCCAAATGACCGCGAATAGCGCGGCGATCGAGAGCCCGAAAACCCAAAGCAACCGGTCGAAATTGCGGTATTCGCCGGCTTTCCTTAACACGAGCAGTATCCCCGTGATGTCGCTGCCATCCTCGTTTAAAAGGGGCCGAAAACCCACGGTCGTCCGAACGCCCGCAAAATCAAACGGCTTCTTGGTAGCGTAGGGTTCAAAGTAATACGCGCTATCCAACCCGGCGGCGAACTCGGGATCGCCGCGGTTTTTCTGCCAAAACTCGGCCACTTCCGCGTCCGATCCTTCCAAAACGTAATCCCCGCTATCTGAATCGATCCCGATATAGGCGAACCGTTCGTCGGGAAGGGCGCCCGAGGAAGACTCGAGCCATGCGGGGATTTCGGCGGCGTCGAAAGGCGCCGTTTTCGCGAACAAAGCGATCTGACTCGATTCCATTCGGTCGGCAATCCCGATAAACGCGGAGCGGATGGTCGCGAAGACCCAAAAATCCGCCGCCGCGAAAATCGCGAACGCCACGGCGAAAACGATCAGTTTCTTCCGTGCGTCCGGCATCACTTACCTCTTCGACCCAATTTCCGCGTTCCAGCGGTCTTTCAGGCGCGTCACGTTCGTCGGGTCGCCGTCCCAGGCGATATCCTGATTGACGGTCTTTATCTTATCGATCGCGAAGGCGTTCGGGTTCGGCGTCGCGATTTTTGATACCGGAACGACGTACCAGCTCGCGATCACGGCTTGGGCGTCCTTCCCGAGCACCCAGTCATAGAGCTTTTTCGCCTGAACGGCGTCTTTACCGCCCTTAATGAGCGACATTGAGGCAAGTTCATACCCAGTTCCCTCCGCGGGAGCGCTGATGACGACGGGAGCCTTCGCCTCGACCTTGAGTTTCACTTGGTCGTGCGCGTACCCGATCGCTATCGGGATTTCACCGATCGCGACGCTTTTCGACGGGGCCGAGCCGGACTTCGTGTATTGATCGATGTTCGCGTCGAGCTTGCGCAGGTAATCGAAGGTCTTGTCCTCGTCACCTCCGTTGATATACCGCATCGTCGTAATGAGATTGTACGCCGTGCCGGAGGTCAGCGGACTCGCGACGCGGATTTGCCCCTTATACACGGGCTTCAAAAGATCCGCCCAGGAATTCGGGATGGGGAGCCCTAATTCCTTCGCGCGCGCGGTGTTCGTGACGAAGGTGAGCGGGCCAACGTATAAGCCGATCCAATAATTTTCCGGGTCCCGATACTGAGCGGGCGTATTCGTCGCGAGTCGGCTCTTATAGGGCTCGGTCAGACCTTTCCCCTTGGCGGTAATGTGATCCAACCCGACGCCGCCCACCCATAGCGACGCCTGAGGGTTTCCTTTTTCCGCTTCAAGTCGCGCGATTACTTCGCCGCCGGAAAGACGGATAAAATTCACCGATACGCCGGTTTTTTCCTTATACAAGTCAAAAAGAGCCTTTGCGAGCGGTTCCTCGAGAGTGGTATACACCGATACGGACTCCTCCGCGAACATCGCGCAAGCCACCAATAGCGCTAAAATCCCGGTCATTAATCGTTTTTTCACTCTGTTCCTCCTTACTGAAACATACTTACTAGGGTAAAACCGGTTTTCCATCTCCGCAATGAGAGATTTCTGCTTTTTTGTCGAAAATTTGAACCGACGCGCCCATCGATATTTCTTTATTGATAAATCTCCGTTCTAATAGTACAATACTCGAAGCACTTATCGATATAATTTTATCGAGTAAACATTGGGGGTTTTTAGATGGCAACTGAGTGCGAGTTCTCGAAGGAACTCAACGCCTTCATCGACGAATGGAAGGCAAAGCCCGGCAACCTGATCATGATCCTGCACAGGGTTCAGGAAGAGCAGGGGTATATTTCAAAAGAGGCGGCTATGGAAGTCGCCGATCGGACGGGGAATCCCTTGGCCCGCGTATACGGGACGATGTCATTCTACCATTTCTTTAAGACGATTAAGCCGGGAAAAAATAAGATCTCGGTCTGCCTAGGAACGGCTTGCTACCTCAAGGGCGGACAGGATTTGTTTGACGAGGCGAAAAGCCTTCTCGGCCTCGCCGCGACCGAAATCACGACGTCCGACGGATTATTTTCCGTTGAGCCCGTCCGATGCATCGGCTGCTGCGGACTCGCCCCGGTACTTTCCGTAAACGGCGACGTGTACGGAAAACTCACGAAAGACCAAATCGACGGCATTATCGCCAAATATCGATAACGCAATGCACTATACCCTGTGTGACTTATTCAGCGACCTCACGCAAAACGCGATCGAAGCCAACGCTAAAGTCATCAAGGTAGAATTGAGCCAATCAAGCCAAAGCGTCGCTATCTCGATTGTCGACGACGGCGCGGGGATGACCCGAGAGACGCTCATGCGCGCGACCGATCCTTTTTATACCGATGGAAAAAAACATCCCGGGAGGAAAATAGGGCTCGGTTTACCGTTTTTGATCCAAACCGCGGAAACCTGCGGGGGATCGTGGGGCATCAGAACGAAAAAAGACGGCGTTACGGCGATCGCGGGAACTATGTATCGGGAAAATCCCGCCGAAAAAAGCGGTCGCCCCTTCGGGGATACCGAAATCGCTACGCCATCCGGCACCGAAATCCGATGCATTTTCGATCTGACGAATATCGACACGCCGCCGATCGGCGACGTACCCGGATACTTCCGCCAGATTCTCACCTTTGACAACGAATACGAACTGATCGCGACGAGGATAACCCCGAGCGATACGACCGTCATCAAAAGGTCAGAAATCCTGGAGGCGCTGGGCCTCAGCGACGAAGGCTCGTTTTCCGACGCCAACGCGCTCGCCCTCCTTGGGCAGTATCTGGAATCAATGGAGGAATAAGTATGGCTAAAATGTCCCTTGAGGACCTGCGGAAATTACGGGAAAAAACCCAGTCGGAGATAAAGAAACGGGACCTGGAAGGCAAAACGATCCAGATCATCGTCGGCATGGGAACCTGCGGAATCGCGGCCGGCGCGAAAGACACCCTTGACGCGTTCGTCAAGGCGCTCGACGAGAAGGGCCTCGGCGGCGACGCGATTATCCGGCAAACCGGATGCATGGGCCTGTGCCAAAACGAGCCGACCGTCGAAATCGTCATGGCCGACATGCCGAACATCATTTACGGCCGCGTGGACGCGAAAGTCGCGCGGGATATCGTCGAGAAGCACATCATGAAAAAAGAGCTTCTCAACGACCAAATTCTCGACCGCCCAGCGGGCGATATCCTCAAAAAATAAGGAGAACCGCACATGGCATACAACCATTACATACTCGTCTGCGGCGGTACCGGTTGCGAGTCCAGCAACGCCGACGGGATCTACAATAACTTAGTGGCCGAGGCGAAAGCCGCCGGCGTCCTCGACAAAGTGCAAATCGTAAAGACCGGATGTTTCGGTTTCTGCGAAAAAGGCCCGATCGTCAAGGTTCTGCCGGAAGATTCCTTCTACGTCGAGGTAAAGCCCGCGGACGCGAAAGAGATCATCGCCGAGCAAATCGTCAAAGGCCGCGAGGTCACGCGCCTTCTCTACAACAAAGAGAAAAAGAGCGCGGAGACCGTCGAGGAAATCCAGTTCTATCAAAAGCAGCTCCGCATTGTCCTGCGCAACTGCGGCGTGATTAATCCGGAAAACATCGAGGAATACATCGCGCGCGACGGCTACCTCGCGCTCGAGAAAGCGCTGTTCCAGCTCACCCCGCAGCAGATCGTCGACGAGGTAAAGGCCTCGGGACTCCGCGGCCGCGGCGGCGCGGGATTCCCCACCGGCATGAAGTGGGAAGCGGGACTCAAGGCGCCCGGCGACGTAAAGTACGTCGTGTGCAACGCCGACGAGGGCGACCCGGGCGCGTACATGGACCGATCGACCATCGAGGGCGATCCCCATTCCGTCATCGAGTCGATGATTATTTGCGGCAAGGCAATCGGCGCGCATCAGGGCTTCGTCTACATCCGCGCGGAATACCCGCTCGCCGTAGACCGGCTTAAGATCGGCATACAGCAAGCCCGCGACGCGGGCCTTCTCGGCAAAAACATTCTCGGGTCGGGATTCGATTTCGACATCGAGATTCGGCTCGGCGCGGGCGCGTTCGTCTGCGGCGAGGAAACGGCGCTCCTCCGCTCAATCGAGGGAAAGCGCGGCATGCCCACGCCGAAGCCCCCCTTCCCGGCCCAAGCCGGCCTTTGGGGAAAACCGACGATCATTAACAACGTCGAAACCTGGGCGAACATCCCGGTCATCCTCAATAAGGGAGCCGAATGGTTCAGTAAGATCGGAACAACTGATTCTAAGGGAACCAAGGTTTTCGCGCTCACCGGCAAGGTACAGAACTCTGGCCTCGTCGAGGTTCCCATGGGAACGACGCTCCGCGAAATCATTTTCGAGATCGGCGGCGGCATTAAAAACGGCAAGAAATTCAAGGGCGTCCAGACCGGCGGCCCTTCGGGAGGCATCATCACCGAGGAAGCCCTCGACACGCCGATCGACTTCGGCGGACTGACGAAGCTCGGCTCGATGATGGGCTCGGGAGGAATGATCGTCATGGACGAGGACGACTGCGTCGTCGACGTCTCGAAGTTCTACATGGAATTCTGCGTAGACGAGTCCTGCGGAAAATGCTCTCCATGCCGCATCGGAACCCGACAGATCCACACCCTTCTCGAGAAGATCTCGCGCGGCAACGGCGAGGTCGGCGACCTCGAGAAGATCAAGGAAATCGGCTTCGCCATGCAGAAGAGCTCGCTGTGCGCGCTCGGGCAATCGGCGCCGAACCCCACGCTCTCCACGATCAGGAAGTTCGAGAGCGAATACCTCGCGCACATCAACGACAAGAAATGCCTGACCGGCAAGTGCAAGCATCTCGTGGTGTTCGAGATCAACGAGAAGTGCATCGGTTGCGGCGCGTGCGCCCGCAAGTGCCCCGCATCGTGCATCGCCGGCGAGAAAAAGACGCGCCACGTGATTGACCAGTCCAAGTGCCTCAAGTGCGGCGAATGCTTTAAGACGTGCAAATTCGGCGCCGTGGTCAAGGCGTGAGAAACAAGGAGAGAACACGATTATGCTGAACGTAAAAATAAACGGAAAGGCGATCCAGGTTCCCGAGGGAACGACTATCCTCGCGGCCGCGAAGCAGGCGAACGTCAAGATCCCGTCGCTGTGCTACAACGCCGACATCCCCGCCTGGGCCTCCTGCGGCATCTGCATCGTCCGCATGGAAGGCACGGCGCGAATGATCCGCGCGTGCTGCACGAAAGTCACCGAGGGCATGAGCGTCGTCACGCACGACCCCGAAATCGTGAAGGCGCGCCGAACGGTCCTTGAGCTCATCCTCTCGAACCACCCGCAGGAATGCCTCACCTGCACGCGCAACAACCAATGCGAGCTCCAGAGCCTCGCGGCGGAATTCGGCCTGCGCAACATCCGCTTCGACCACTACATCATCGATCGCCCCATCGACAACTCGAACGACGCGATCGTATTCGATCGGAATAAATGCATCAGCTGCGGCCGTTGCGTCGAGGTCTGCCAGGAAGTGCAGAAAGTCAACGCGATAGAGTATCAGGGCCGCGGCGGCAAGACCGTCATCGCCCCGGCGGCGATGGCCCAACTCGCCGACTCCCCCTGCGTGCGCTGCGGTCAATGCGCCGCGCACTGCCCGGTCGGCGCCATCTACGAGGCACACTCCCAGCGAAAGGTATGGGACAAACTCGCGGATAAGGATGTCGTGACGGCGGTGCAGATCGCGCCCGCGGTTCGCGTCGCGATAGGGGAAGAGTTCGGCATGCAGCCGGGCGAGATCTCCACGAAAAAAATCTACGCCGCGCTCCGCCGCATCGGATTCGACTACGTTTTCGACACGAACTTCTCGGCGGATCTCACCATCATGGAAGAGGGAACCGAATTCCTCGGACGGCTCAAGAACAAGGGGGAAATGCCGCTCTTTACCTCGTGCTGCCCCTCATGGGTCGACTACGCGGAGAAAAACTGCCACGACCTTCTGCCGAATATCTCGACGGCGAAGAGCCCCCAGCAAATGATGGGCGCGATGATTAAGACCTACTGGGCGCAGAAGGCGGGCATCGATCCCGCGAAAATTTTCTCCGTCTCCATCATGCCCTGCACGGCGAAAAAATACGAGTGCAAGCGGGACGAGACGATGAAGTCTTCCGGTTTCCAGGACGTCGACTCCGTGCTCACGACGCGCGAGTTTGCGCGCTTCATTCGTCAATCGGGAATCGACTTCAACCTTCTCGAGGAAGAGGAAGCCGATAACCCGCTCGGGCCCTACACCGGCGCGGGTACGATCTTCGGCGCGACCGGGGGCGTTATGGAAGCGGCGCTCAGAACGGCGTACGCGGTAGCGACGGGCAAGGAGTTAGGAGACATCAATTTCATGCCCGCGCGCGGCCTTAAGGACGTGAAGGAAGCGAAAGTCGACGTCGGCGGAACCGAGGTTCGCATCGCCGTCGTGCATCAACTCGGCAACGTCGAGGAGGTCCTGAAAACCGTTCGCGACGCGAAGGCCACCGGGGCCGAGCCGCCATACCACTTTATCGAGGTTATGGCCTGTCGCGGCGGATGCGTGGCCGGAGGCGGCCAGCCATACGGCGCCACGGACGAGGTTCGGGCAAAACGGGCGGCAGGTTTGTACACCGACGACATGAAAAGCGCGATCCGCGTCTCGCACAAGAACGCGGCGGTTCAGGCGGTGTACGCAGAATTCCTCAAAGAGCCTCACTCAGAGAAAGCCCATCACTTGCTGCACACTCATTACGTACCGCTCCCGCTCTATAAATAAAAAAACTAAGTAAAAAAAACCCTCGAAAGAAAATCTTTCGAGGGTTTTTTTGTCGAAACAGCCCGGCGTGAATCTCTGATTAAATTCGATTTAAAAAAAATTGAACCGGTCCGTATGACTGTTCGAATACCGACCGGTTCAACAATATATTTTTTTTTACTTGTAGCTTCTTTTTACCTCAGTCCCTCGCGTTTAATAACTAATGAAACTCTACCCCAAGCAAAAAAAACGCTCAATAGTTTTTCTCGATTTCAGCTCATGACCTTGGTTATTTCCCCAGGGACAAGGGTTTTTCTGGTCCCGAGGCATAAGGTCACCCGAAAATCATCATCCTCTTTGTTAAGAAAAAATTCATTTTCGTAAATTCGGTATATACCGGTAACGGGTTCCCGTCCGCTGTCGCGAATATACTCATACATGGCGTTTTCCGCCTCCAATAACTCAGAACGAGGGCCTTCATACCGCAAGCTAACGCAATTGCCGATCCGGAGCGCCGGGACGAACGTGTAGGGGGACGGGATGGGCTCGCCCCGCGTGACGGGAACGAAAAACTCGCTATCGAAAACGACGTCTTCGCCATCTGCGTAGCCGCCGTGAATCAAAACGACGAAAGAGCCATCATCGCGCAAGCCGGTTTCGTCGAGAGTGCGCACGAAGCCCATAATGGCCTCTCGCTGACGGGAGAAAGCCACGCGGCGCCGAAACGAAACGAGGGACTTTAACGAATAGTCGCGCGCATCGATTATGGTTTGCACGCTTCTATCTTATTCCGCCGCGGAAAAAAAACAACGTTTATCCGGGGAATTCGGCGCTTTTCGTTGCTTGACATAACCATCCACATGCTCTTTAATTCCCCTAGTACGAAACTTATATTATGGAGGATACGCATGGCTAATTTATTTCCCGCAGAGATTCTTTCGACCATCTCGAGCTCTGGGCTTTTAATGAACGTATGCGAAACAGATTCTTCACAAAAATCGCGAAAATCGCATAAGTTCTCGTCTGAAAATTGGGACCGGATCGTTTCGATCATGGCGACAACCTATCGGTTCACCGCGACCGAGAGGGAGTCCTTCTCGCAGAATAAAACCGCGAAACTCATGGCGGCAATTCCCTTCGTCGCCGAGTGCGCGGAAGCGGAACGAACCGCGTTGGCCCACCTGTCCGTCTACCTGATGGCTAGCCTCGGGGGACGAGAGGTTTTCGATCATTCAAAAGATGATAATAAAGATTTTTTCGCGAGGCTTCGCCTCATAATGTGCCATAGCGGCGGCGATGAAAAAGTCGTTCGCAAGGGCATGGCCCTCCTCGGCCTGATGATGCTCAACGGCTATAAGAGAGATCAATCGAAAGATCGGGCGTCCGGTGAGTACAATCCCCTGAATGACGGCTCATGGGACTTTGAAACCCTCAATGAGAAGCTCCTACAAGAGGCCCGGGTCTCTGACGGCAACGAATTGACCGAGATTCTCTCGGAAGAGGACGCTATCATCACAGTCTGGTAATGACGGAACGAAAACTGTGGCGCATCATAGCGCTGATTACTTTTACTTTTTGCGCCGCAATCGGGATTCTTAACCTTGTCCTGCCCCAAGAAGAGATCACGAAAGAGCTTTTTTCAGGGAAAATCGTAGGGATCGTCGACTTAATCACGACGATCCCGCTTTTCCTTTTATTTCTTTGGCCTGATAAGCTGTTCCTCTTTTCTATCGTTTGCCTTTCCCAAGGAATTGCGAATCTCGTAGATATGGGAAATGTCGAGGGCGTCTTGCTCTATATTCTCGGGCTCAGCATCCTCTTTAAAGAAGGTTTTTTCAGAACCCACACGAGGACAAAATTCATGGCGATGGCATTCGTCCTGACGAGCGCGATACTGACGAAACTGCGCTTTGGGGTTTCGTCCTTCCTTTATTCGATTAAGCTCATCCTTTTTCTATGCATCGTCTTTTGGCTTTTGTTCGTCATATTCCGTCGCTATCTCGTCACGCTCCTGCCCGTATGGAAGGAACGCCCTAAAATATTCCTTACTGACTATGACCTGATGACCCGCGACTACGATTTCATAAAGCGGGTACGCAATAACGAGAAATATTCGGCTATCGCGATCGACTACAAAATCAGCGAAAGCGCGATCAAGCAACGCATGGTCTCTATTTATCGCAAGCTCGGCGTCGCCGATCGAAGTGAATTCCTCGTATTTTGCAATTCTGTTGAGCTAATTTTCCCGGATTCGTAAGCGCGGATTCGAGCGTTCTGCCCGAGAAACCCATTTCATAAAAAAGAATGATCCGGCGACAACTCCCGCGCTCGCGCGGCCGCCGAGAGAAATACCGGCCCGACGAGCGATGCCTCTTCGGGAGACAACGGCCCGAAACCCACCCGAATCGTCTGGTTGTCGCCGCTGCCGCCAGCCCAATATTCCGGACCAGACGTCACGAAGGCGTTCTCGGTCGCGCATTCCGCGATAAAGCGCGACCTATCGACGTCGGAAGGAATTTTACCGATAAGGCAGAGTCCCGCGGGCGGGTCCTCAAAGGAAAATCCCGAGCTACGAGAGGTTTCCGCAATGGCCGACAGGGACCGCCGAAGGGCTTCCCTCGTGGCGCGGTAGCGCGGTCGCACGCGCTCAAGATACGCCGCGTACCGCCCATTGGCGATAAACTCCGAGAGTCCCCGCTGTAAAATCGCGGAAGAACCGATGTCGTCGGAGGTTTTCTGCGCGAGGGCGCGCTCTATGACGGACGGATCCCCGCACAAACCCGCGAGACGCAACGCGGGAAACAGGCTTTTTGAGAAAGTCCTAATCCTCGAGACGCGAACGCCGGGAAAATCCGCCGCGAGTTCGGCCAAGCGAGGAAGGCGCTCGCCGAGATAGTCGAGATCCCCGAGAAAATCGTCCTCGATGATCAGAAAGCCTCCTTTTCGCGCCGCGTCAAGCAACCGGAGCCGCTCTTCCACGTCCCAAGAAAAACCGCGCGGGTTTCCGTACGTTGGGCAGCAATACAGCGCGTCCACCGCGCCAGGTCGCGAAACGGCCCCGAACGCGGGTTTCCCGGCGGCATCGGAGGCTAGGGGCTGAATTTCCGCGCCGGCGTTGGCAAAAGCTATCCGGGCGCCGACGTAGCAGGGGTTTTCGAAGGCGACGCGCGCGCCGGTTCCGAGAGCGCGCGCGAGAATCGTCAAGGCCTGCTGAGCGCCCGACGTGATAAGCATCCCGGACTCGGGCTCGCAGGGAATTGATTGCGCGCGGTCAAATTCAGCGATCGCGTCGCGTAGCGCGCGGTTTCCCCGGTAGTCCTCGTAGCCGCAAAGGCCGCGATCGAGTACCGATAAGCCCGAAAGAATTTTCATGAATTCCTCGACCGGAGCGATCCGTAAATCGGGTTCAATGCGATGCATGGGGAGCGAGAATTGAGGGGAACGAGAACCAGCGCCTGGACCCGCCACGCAAAACCCCGAGCGTTCGGTCGAGCTCGCGAGCCCGTCGTCCTGAAGCGATCGGTAGGCGGCGACGACTGTCGCCGGGCTCACGCCAAGGCGGGCGGCGAGTGCGCGAACCGACGGCAATTTCGAGCCGGCGGGGAGTTTACCGTCGCGAATCGCGGTTGCGTACGCGCGCGCGATTTGATCGCGAATTGGTTCTGCGCCATCATGCTCAATCTGTATTGATACAGAAGCCATACAATATCCTTATAAAAACTCTTGATTGTATCATAACACATGCATACAATTTAGTCGATTCTTGACGACCAAAGGAGTTCATCAATGGAATATCGATTCGCTACTCGCATGTCGGAAATGAAGCCCTCAACCATCCGAGAAATCCTGAAACTGACCGAATCCGCCGACGTTATTTCGTTCGCGGGCGGATTACCCGCGCCGGAGTTGTTCCCGGTTGACGATATCCGCGCGGCAGCGGAGCGCACGCTCAAGAGTTTCGGAGCGCAAGCCCTTCAATACGGCGTTTCCGACGGGATAAAATCCCTGCGAGAGCAAATCGCGATCGATATGAAAACCCGCGGGGTGACCTGCGACGCAGACGATATCCTCATCACGACGGGATCCCAACAGGCGATCGACCTTATCGGAAAAATTATGCTCGATCCGGGCGACGCGATCTACACGGAAAACCCGACCTATCTCGCGGCCATACAGGCCTTCCAGAGCTTTCAGGCGAAATTCGTACCGATACCTACCGACGAAGGCGGCATCATTCCCGAGGCGCTGGACGAGATCGCCGCGACGAAACCCGCGAAATTCCTCTATATTATCTCGAATTTCCAGAATCCCACCGGACGAACGCTCGCGAGCGAGCGACGAGCGAAAATTTACGAAATCGCGGCGCGCCGCGGTTTCTTGATCGTCGAGGATGACCCGTACGGGCGGCTTCGCTACAAGGGCGAGCATATCCCTCCGATTAAGGCTATGGACGATAAAGGGAACGTACTCTACCTCAGCACGTTCTCCAAAACGGTCGCGCCCGGGCTTAGGACGGGATGGATCGTCGCGCCCAAGGGCGTACGCGCGAAACTGCTCGTCGCAAAGCAGGCTTCCGACCTCCACACGTCGAGTTTCGACCAGCTCCTGCTCGACCGATATCTTCGCGATTTCGATAATTCGGTCCACGTCGAGCGGATCAGGCGGGCGTACGGGGAGCGCTACGCGGCGATGGACGCGGCGCTCTCGAGGTCGATGGGAAAAGGCTGGTCGTGGACGAAGCCCGACGGCGGGATGTTTCTGTGGCTCCGCGGCCCCGAGGGCACGAATACCTCGGAAATTCTTTCGCGCGCGGTGAGGGAAAACGTCGCCTTCGTGCCAGGCGTCGACTTTTTCCCGAACCATGAGGGATTAAACTACATGAGGCTCAACTTCTCGAACGCGAATCCCGATACGATCCGCGCGGGAGTGTCTCGGCTCGCCGCGATATGCGGCGAGTGACGCCCGTCGCGCGCTAGCCAAGCGCGCGGGACAAATCCTGGGGTCCGGGCCGAATCAGCGAGCTTCGGTCGACGCGCAGGATGGGTTCCGCGAGCAAAGCCGGGTCGCGAAGCAATTCCTCAATCGGGTCGAAATCCATATGCGCGAGCCCGCGATTCGCGTACGCGCGGGATTTCTCGTCGATCAAGTCCCTGGGTGAGTGCCCGGCCGCGAGATTTTTTAGTTCGCCCTCAGCAGGGGCTTTGTCCGCAACGTCCCGAAACTGAAAGGGAATCCTCCGTTCCTTGAGCCACCGCTCCAGCTTGCGCGTCTCCGCGTTTTTTTTCGTTCCATACAGCAATACGTTCATGCGCGCCCCCGATCACGATTTCATTGACAACGGGAAACCGTCGACCTACACTAATCGAATCAAGGTCGACGCGCAACCCGCGAGAAGCCGCAAAGAGGTCAAGAAAATGAACGAAGCGATCCATTCCCTGTCGGCGGCGGTCACCGCCTTTTTCTCGTTTAAGGCCTACGTCATCCTTCCGGCGTTCATGCTCATTCTCGCGTTCGCGGCGCGCATGCGGCCGAAGGAAGCCCTGCTCGCGACCATTCGCATCGGGGCGGGTTTCGCCGGCGTGTTCGTCGTGTTCGGTTTTTTCGTCGCGCAAATCGGCCCGGCGATCGAGTCCGTCATCAAAACGCGCGGGCTAAACTATCCGGTCATCGATATCGGCTGGCCGCCGCTCGCCGCGATCACGTGGTCATCGGCCCTCACGCCCCCGGTCATCCTGCTGATTCTCGCCCTAAACATCGTCATGGTGCTCACGAGGCTCACGAAGACGCTCTACGTAGATCTCTGGAACTATTGGCATTTCGCCCTAATCGGGGTACTCCTGCAGAGCGTGACGGATAACGTCGCCATAGCCCTCGCCGCGACGACGCTGATCGCCGTTTACACGATTAAGGTGACCGAATGGTCGGCTCCCTACGTTAAGCGCGAGACGGGCTTGGACGGAATCGCGATCAGCCCGATTTCCGTTTCCGGGTTCCTCCCCTATTCCGTTCTCATGAACGCGCTCTTCGATAAAATACCGGGGTTGAGAAAACTCTCGTGGGATCCGTCCCGAACGGAAAAAGAATCGAACGGGCCGAAACTATTGAGGGAACCGATGGTAATCGGCGTCCTCGTCGGCCTATTCCTTTCGCTGCTCGCGGGCTACGACGCGAAGCGGACGCTCGAAACGTCGATTAATATCGCCGCGGTCATGTTCCTTTTGCCCAAGTGCGGAGAGCTCATCGGAGAGGGAATGGGCGCGGTCTCCCTCGCTTTCAAGACGCTCGTCGAGCGCAAGTTCCCGAAAATGAGCGGACTGTCGATCGCCATGGACACTGGCATCCTGATGACGAACCCGTCCGTCATCGCGACCGGACTCATTCTCATCCCGGTCTCGCTCCTCATCGCCTTCGTCATTCCCGGCAACAAGGTCATTCCCCTCGGGGACCTGCCGAATCTCATTTCCGTCATTTCGCTGACCGTCCTCATCATGGGCGGGAACGTCGTCAGGGCGACGCTCGCGGGAATACCGATAGTCGCGACGTTCCTGCTCGTCTCGACGAAAATGGCGAATCTTTTTACGGCCGAAGCCATTAAGGCGGGCATGGAGGGCATAACCCCGGACCGGCCGATCACCGCGTTCACCGACGGAGGAAACCAAATCCGCTATTGGTTTTTTTGGCTTTTTCAGGGAAACGTCATCGCCCTCGCGATCATCCCGATCGTCGGCGCGGCTTTATTTTTCTCGTGGAGAAAGTACCGCGCTATGCTTTTGAAATAACCGTTTCGGGGCCGACACCCCAGCCATTTTCCCGAACTTCGGGTTTTTCGACGCGAATAAGATCGCCGCGGCGAAGCTCGTCGAATCCTGAGGATACCGCCTCGGGGCTCCCCGCGCGGCACGAGAGGGGAAACCGGCCTTGGCCCCCGCATACGAGCCTGCGCGTCCTGCCGCCTTTATTGAGGAGCGGGTCGGAGACGACCCAAAACCGCGCGTCCCCCGCGTCCCCCGCGACGGCCGGAGTAAGTCCCTCGTCGCGAGGTTTCTCGGGACTCGCGGGCGGGCGAAGCGCGAGCCATGTCATCTTGAGCGAGTCTTTGTCGATACCGTTTTTTTTCGCGAGTTCGGCCACCGACGCGGGAGGCTCCCACGAAATCTCGTCGTGGCACGTCTGCGAAGCCCCGGCGGCAAGCGCCGGGCAGGGAAGCTTCGCGCGGCCGGGACACGGGGCGACCACTGACCAACCCCGCTCGATGAGTTCGTCGCGCACCGCCAAAACATCCCTACTCGTGGAAAGAAGCGCGGGCTCAATGAGCAAAATGAGGCCCTGCGGAGCGAGCGCCGTCGCGTAAGACTCGAGCAAGGAGACGCGACGCGCGACGCGATTTTCTTCGCCGGAAAAAAGCTCGTTGAGGGAATGGCCGAAACTCACGCAGTCGGCCGTCCCCCAAAGCGGCGTAAGCCCCGCAGACGGCGCGGAAATATCAGCGACTGTCGTGGAAAGCGACGCGGAACGCGCGCATCGACGGGGAATTTCAGCGAGCGCGAGATCGAGCGCCTTCCCGCTTTGGTCCACGAGACAGACTTCCTCGGCTCCGGCGTCAACGAAGGCCGCGGCGACAGGCCCGGGGCCGGAGCCCACGTCGATTACGCGAAAGAATTTTTTTCCGAGCGATGCCTCGCGCGTCCAATCGATCGCGCGCCGCGCCTGCTCGCGCGAGACCGGCCAGTAATACGATAAGTAAGCCGCCAGGTTATCGCGACCGTCGAGATAGGCGGCTCCGACGAGTTCGCGATCCCCGGTAAGGCCGCGCTGAAGGCGGGCGAAGCCCTCCTCGACGCCCAGGGAGGGATCCTTCCTCCCCTTATTCGCTCGTCGGGAATCCTCTGCAGAAAAGTTCCCGCGATGACCGCTACGGGCGCTCACGCGTTACCGCCCGGACTCTTCCGACGAAGCGTCGAACTGACTGCGATAGAGTCCCGCGTAAAAACCGCCCGCCGCGAGCAGCGATTCGTGAGTTCCCTGCTCGACGATATCGCCCTCGTTCAAAACTAGGATGACATCGGCGTTTTTCACCGTCGAAAGCCGATGGGCGATGACGAAACTCGTTCGCCCGGACATAAGCGCGTCCATCGCCTTTTGAATGAGTATTTCCGTGCGCGTATCGACCGAGCTCGTCGCCTCGTCCAGGATGAGAATTTTCGGGTCGGCAAGGATGACGCGCGCTATCGTCAATAGCTGTTTCTGCCCGCGGGAAATGTTCGTCGCGTCCTCGTTGAGCTCAAAGTCGTATCCGCGCGGGAGCGTGTGGATAAAATGATCCGCCTGCGCCGCGCGCGCCGCGGCGATCACTTCATCGTCGCTGGCGCCCGGCCGACCGTACCGAATGTTTTCCCTAATCGACGCGCTATAGAGCCACGTATCCTGCAAAACCATGCCGAAAGAGGAGCGTACGCCCGCCCGGGTCGCCCGCAGGACGTCGGTGCCATCGACGGAAATAACGCCGGAATCCGGGTCGTAAAACCTCATGAGCAATTTCACGAGCGTGGTCTTTCCCGCGCCCGTCGGCCCGACGATGGCGACTTTTTGTCCCGGCTCTATTTTCTCCGAAAAATCCTTGATTACCGTCTTCGCTTCCGTATAGCCAAAGCGCACGTGCGAAAATTCCACGGAACCGCGAACGGCTTTGCCCTCACCCACGGATACGGGAAGGTCGGGGTCGGCGCGCTCGTCCTGTTCCGCAAGGAATTCGAACACGCGCTCTGCGGCGGCGGCCATCGACTGAAGGATATTCGTCATGTTCGCGACTTGCGTTATCGGCTGGTTGAATTGGCGGACGTACTGGACGAAAGCCTGTATGTTTCCCACGGCGAGTTTTCCCGCGATCGCGAGATAGCCGCCGACGACGCACACCGCGACGTAGCCGACGTTCGCGAGGAAGCCCATGACCGGGGGCATGAGCCCCGAAAGGAATTGGGCCTTCCATACCGACCGGTAGAGCTTCCCGTTTTCCTCGTCAAAGGCCGCGAGGGCGGCGTCCTCGCCGTTATAGGCCTTCATGACGATATGGTTGCCGTAAAGCTCCTCGACGAGCCCGTTAATCCGCGCGATGCCCGCCTGCTGAGACTTAAAGTGAGGCTGGGATTTCCCGACCGAAAACCGCACGAACAGGAACGAAAGGGGAATCACGACGAGCGACACGACGGTCATCTGCCAGCTGATGGAAAACATCATGACGAGGATTCCGGTCATCGTCGCGACCGCGGTCACGATTTGGGTTAATCCTTGGTTTAGGCTCTGCGTAACGGTATCCACGTCGTTCGTCACGAGGGATAAAACGTCGCCGCGGGAACGCGAGTCGAAATACCTAAACGGAAGACGATGCAGCTTCGCCTCAATATCGTCGCGCATGCGCGCGGAAACGCGCATCGCGATGCCGCTCATGGCGAATCCCTGGACGAAAGCGAAACCGGAGCTGAGCGAATAGAGCGCGAGTAAAACGACGGCTACTTTGCCGATGTAGGCGAAATCGATGCCGCCCGAGCCGGCGATCATTTTCCTAAATCCGTCGAAAATCGCCGTGGTCGCGAGCCCAAGGATCATCGGGCCGAGAATCGCGAACAGGGATGAGGCGACCGCGCAGGCGAAAACGGCGACGATGCCGATCCGCTCCTTCCGCAGATACTCGATAAGAGCCTTCAGCGTCTTCCGGAAATTCTTCGCCTTTTCCCCCGGCATCATCGCCATGGGGCCGCGGGGGCCGCCGCCCATCATGGGACGTTGCTGCGCCTGGGCGTTCGGATGCGGGGATGTCGATCTTTCGTTGCTCTGGCTCATGCGAGTTCCTCCCCGGTAAGCTGGGATTCCGCTATCTCGCGGTACAGCGGGCAGGAATCGAGCAGTTCCCGATGCGTCCCGATTCCCGCAACCCGCCCCTCGTCGAGCACGACGATGCGATCTGCGCTCATGACCGTCCCGATTCGCTGCGCGACAACGAGGACGGTCGCGTCCGAAGTGTATGAGCGCAACGCCTTGCGTAAGGCCGAATCGGTCTTGAAATCGAGAGCCGAAAACGAATCGTCAAAAATATAGATCGAGGGTTTCTTCACCAACGCGCGCGCGATCGCGAGTCGTTGCGCCTGACCGCCCGAAAGGTTCGCCCCCCCTCCGGCTACCGGCGCCTCAAACGCCCCGTCGAGCCGCTCGATGAAATCAAGGGCCTGGGCCACGCGCGCGGCCTCGCCTATTTCAGCGTCCGTCGCGCCCGCATTGCCGTAGCGCAAGTTCGTGGACACGGCCCCCGACATCAACCCCGCCTTTTGGGGAACGAAGCCGATCGCGGAGCGAAGATCCCCCGTCGACAAGGCGCGAACGTCGACCCCGTCGACGAGAACGGAGCCGGCGGTGGCGTCGTAAAATCGGGGAATTAAATTGACCAACGTCGATTTTCCCGAACCGGTCGCGCCGACGAAAGCCGTCGTCTGCCCCGGCAACGCCGTAAACGATATCGAGCGCAGCGCGTCGCCTTCGGCTCCGCTATACCGGAACGAGACGTCGCGAAACTCGACCAAACCGCGCTTTGACCGATCCCTCGACTCGGGACGGGCCGGATTCGCGATGGAAACCTCGGTGCCCAGGACTTCCGCGATGCGGTCCGCCGAAACGGCCGCGCGGGGAATCATGATGAACAGGAACGAGACGATCATGAACGACATGACCACGTGCATCCCGTACTGGATATACGCCATCATGTCGCCGACGAGAAGCCGAGACGCGGCGATTTCCCGCGCGCCAACCCAAACGATCAGGAGGCATATGCCGTTCATGATGAACGACATGGCAGGCTGCATGACCGTGATAATCCGATTAACGAAAAGGTTTACCGCCGTCAGGTCGGCGTTCGCCTTGCCGAAGCGTCCGCGCTCGAATTCCTCGGTGCCGAACGCGCGAATGACCATGAGACCGCCCAAATGCTCGCGGGAGACGAGATTGAGCCGGTCGACGAGCTTTTGCACGACGCGGAATTTCGGCATCGCGACGGCGAAAATCCCGGCGATGATCGCGACGACGATCCCGACCGCGAGGGCAAGTATCCAGCTCATGGAAGGGCAAACGCGCACGGCGAGAATAAGGCTGCCAACTCCCATGACCGGGGCGAAACACATCATGCGAAGCGTCATCAGAATGAGGTGCAAAAGCTGATTCACGTCATTCGTCGTCCGGGTAATCAACGACGCCGTCGAAAAGGAGTCCGTCTCCGCGCTGGAAAACCCGATGACCGAGCTGAATACCGCGCGACGAACGTCCCTCGTCACGCCGGCGGCTACCCGGGAGGCGAAAAAACTCACCATTATTGAAGATATTCCGCCGACGAGCGCGACCGCGAGCATCGTCGCGCCCAGCCGCGCGATTACCGGGGTTTCGCCGTTTTTTATGCCGACGTCGACCATTTTCGCCATCAAATTCGGGAGATTCAATTCCGCGAGCGCTTGCGCGACTAAAAAGAACAGTGAAGCCGCGATAAAAATCGCGTAGGGCTTTAGAAAAACGGCGAGTTTTCTCATGCAAATAACCTCAGCTATTAAACATACTGAGCGGCGATGGTTAGTCAACCTAAATTCAAACAAATTTGCCATCATTTATCGCGGCGAGTACGAATGCTTGCCATGGGCTGGCGTATTCTGTCGGAAATCGCATAAATTATTTAATTAAAAATACATCGATAATTAACACGACGCTCATGAATCGGTATACTGCTTCAGTCCCACAAAACCCGACGGAGGATTTTTAATGATCGGACAGTTAGTGTCTATCGCTTTTAAGCTGATGGGTTCCCTTGCCCTTTTTATGTATGGCATGGAACTCAGCTCAAACGGAATACAGCGCGCGGCGGGAGACCGGCTGCAAAAAACGGTTAACTTGATGACGAAAAACCGCTTCATCGCGGTAATAACCGGAACCATCATCACCATACTCATTCAATCATCCTCCGCCACGACCGTCATGGTCGTATCGTTCGTCAACGCGGGCCTTCTCAATCTATTTCAGGCGATCGGCGTCATCATGGGCGCGAACATCGGAACGACGCTTACCGGATGGATAATCGCCGTGGTCGGGATCGGCAAATTCTCGATCGCCCTCGTCGCCGTGCCGATTTTCGGCGTCGGCTTTTTCCTATCGCTCGTGAAGAATCGCGGCGACTCCGTCATCGGCTACGGCGAGGGACTCATGGGCTTCGCCATGATTTTCCTCGGCCTCGACTTTTTGTCCAAGGCGATACCGACTCCTTCCCCCGCGATCATCGCGTGGCTCCAGAATTTCTCGACGGGCGGCGTTTTAACTACGATTCTTTGCGTTATCGTCGGCGCGCTTTTTACCATGCTCGTGCACGCCTCGAGCGCCACGCTCGCGGTCGTCATCGGCTTCGCGACGAAAGACGTGCTGACCTTCGAGATGGCGGCCGCGATTACGCTCGGCGCGAACATCGGCACGACGATAGACTCCTTCCTCGCCTCTTTTGGGACGAACGTAAACGGTAAGCGAGCCGCGTGGGCCCACATCCTATTCAATATCGTGGGCACGCTGTGGGTAATCGCGGCGTTTAAGCCGTTCCTGCTTTTGCTTTTCGCGATCACCCCGGGTGAGCTGACGAAGGAGACCATCGGCCTCCACATCGCCTTGATGCATACCATGTTCAACCTCGCGAACACGATCGTGCTCCTTCCGTTCATACGCCGATACGCGAACGCCCTTGAGCGGTTCATCAAGCCCAGCAAAGACGAAAACGAACTTGCTCAGCTCGTGTACCGCCCCTCTCCCCTCCTCGGAAGCCCCGAGCTCAACATCGCGAAAGTACGGTCGGACATAGCCCAGCTTACGGGCGTCGCCGAAAACCTTTTCGCCCGATTCCGTGAGGACCTCACCTCGCAATCGAAATGGAGCGACGAGGAAATCGAGTATTACCGCCGATACCGCGAGTACTCCGGCTCCATGAAAGACGGCATATCGAAAGCCCTTATAGAAATCGCCCAGCAGGATATCGCCGACAAAACCCGCGACAACATCAGCGTACTCCTGCACCTCATAAATGAGTTGGACGCGATTTCGGGCGGCTGCAACTCCATGTCGGGGATGCTCGCGAAAGGTATGCGTAAAAAAACGATTCTCACCGCGGAACAAGTCGCGCAAATGGAGCCGGTCATGCGGCTCGTCGGCGAATTTCTCGCCTTTATCTCGCCCAAAATGGGAAAACCCCTGTCGGCGGATGACCTCGCGAAGGCGGAAGAGCTCGAAAACTGCATTGACGCCTGGCGGGCGGAGCTGAAAAAACTCGCGCGAAAAAGAATCAAGGCCGGGGCTGAAGTTAAGCTCGAATTGCTGTATATTGATCTGATACGCCACATCGAGAAAATTGGCGATAACGCATGGTCGGTTGCGGTAAACCTTCGGGAGCTGAAGTAGGGATGAATGACGAAATCGTCGCGATAGAGACGAAGCTGGCGTATTTAGAGGATTTTGTCGCGAAGCTCCAAAACATCGCCGTCGAGCACACGGAAGAAATTTCCCGGCTGACGGCGGAAAACCGCGCGTTCCGAGAGAAACTCGCGGAAATTTCGGATAGTACCCGAGATATACCGAACGTTCGTCCTCCGCACTATTGAAAACCGCATATTTCTTTGACTAGATCAAATGATTCAGTGTATTTTTCAGCTTGACGATATACAATTTATAGAATTATTATTATTTAACTTTTTGGAGTTTTTATGTATCGAATATTAGTTGTTGAAGATGACATCTCAGTTTCGGAACTCATAAAAACCGTGCTGGAAGAAAGAAAATATACGGTAGACACCGCCTTATCGGCCGAAGAGGCGAAGGAAATTCTCGCCGCACACAATCCTCAATTGGCCATCATCGATATCATCCTCCCCGGACAGGGCGGAATGGACCTGATTCTGGACTTGCACCAGCGTTACCCTAAACTCGGCATCGTTCTCACGTCCGGCAAAATCGACATGACGATGACGGCGTTTAAAACCCTCGCGCGGCAATTTGGCGTGTCGGGAGTGCTACCGAAACCATTTACCGTCGAAGAGCTCATTAAGAGCGTCGAAAGCGCCATTTCCGAGTTATCTCCCACATAATCACCGAGCCGGCGACCGCTACGTTCAGGGAATCGACTTCATCGCTTACGGGAATTTGTACCGAGGCTGAGCAGGAAGTCGCCCATTCGGCGGGTATGCCGGAATATTCGTTGCCCAGCACCAGCGCGTGCGCCCCGCGAAATTTCCGCAGATCGGAAAACGTTTCCGGGTCGTCCACGTCCAGAGAACCGTCGCCTAACGCCGCGGCATAGATGGGAAAGCCCGGTACAGAATGGGCAAGCTCCGCCAAATCGGACGCCGAAGCCTCCCGAAGATCCAGGCTCAAAGCGGCGCCCATGGAGGCGCGCAGGGCTTTCCGGTTGTATGGATCGCAGGTTTCCTTTCCGACCCATATTTCCCGATAGCCGAACGCAAGCGCCGAACGCAGCAGCGTCCCCAGATTTCCGGGATCTACGATAGAAGGAAGGACGAGAATACCGCCGACGGATGCCACCGGTGAGTCCGGACCGAAAAAAGCCCGATAGCCCGAGGCTTCGGCTGTTTCGCGATTTCGGCGCCGAGCGACGGCGAGCATTCCCCGATGAAACGGAAACCCCGCGACGCGCTCTATATCACGGGGAGAAACGACGGTCACCGGGATATCCCTCCCCGACTGCTCGAACCGCGCCGAGGCGATGCGCCTGGCGTCCGCCGCGCAATCTTCCGAGGAAAAGAGCGAGAGAACCTCATAGCCGGCAAGTACCGTCCGCTCGACGAGAAGACGACCTTCGGCGACAAAAAGGCCTTCGCCCCGGAGGTCCCGGTCGCGAAGGCCTAGCGTTTCGATACTGGCGGTCGATTCGATCATGAACCGACTATACCACGGAGCGAGACGAAATTAAATCCGCTCTTTCTTTCGCGTAACGATGAGGAAGAACGTGAGGACGGCGAGCGCGAACACGATGCCTACGGGATAGGAAATCGAGATGGGCAGCTTAAAGCCTTCCGGCGCCTGCAGGATGTACGTCATCGAGACCGCGCTCATGAACGTCGCGGGAACGACGGCGATCCACATGTTCTTTTTCTTAAGATAGAGGTACATGGCGGCGGACCATAGTACGATCATCGCGAGGGTTTGGTTCGACCACGCGAAATAGCGCCACACGATGTTGAAGTCCATCTGCGAAAGGAGGGCTCCGACGCCCAGGATGGGAACGGCGAGGGCGAGCCGGATCGGGATTTTCTTCTGATCGATCTTGAACCAGTCGGAGACCGTGAGTCGGGCGCTGCGGAACGCGGTGTCGCCCGAGGTGATCGGGCAGAAAATGACGCCGAGGATCGCGAGGACTCCGCCGACTTTTCCGAGCATATTGATGGAAATGTCGTAAACGACGCCGCCTTGGCCCTTAGTCGCCGGGGCCGCGAGAGCGGCGGCAAGGCCGCCGGTCCCGTGATAGAACGTCATGCCGGCCGCGGCCCAAATGAGGGCGATAATTCCCTCGCAAACCATCGCGCCGTAGAAAACCCTGCGGCCGTCGCGCTCGCTCTTCAGGCAGCGGGACATGATCGGGGACTGCGTCGAATGGAAGCCGGAAATCGCGCCGCACGCGATCGTGATGAACAGGAGCGGCCATATGGGCAAGCCTTTCGGGTGAAGGTTCGCGAACGCGAATTCGGGAGTGCTCATCTTTCCGGTGAAGTTCCCCAGGATGGTTCCGCCGCCGATGCCGACGGCCATGATGATGAGGACGATACCGAAAATCGGATATATCTTGCCGATGAGCTTATCGATCGGAAGCAGGGTCGCGAGGAAATAATACACGAGCACCACGACGAGCCAGAACGTGTAGTTGAGCTTGTCGGGAGTGAGCTTCGCGAGAAGGCCGGCGGGACCGGTCATGAAAACCGTGCCGACGAGAATCAGGAGAACGACCGAGAAGACGCGCATGACGTTCTTCATGATCGGGCCGAGATAAATACCGACGATTTCCGATACGCTCGCGCCCTCGTGGCGCATCGACAGCATCCCGGAGAAATAGTCGTGAACGCCACCGGCGAAAATGGTTCCGAAGGTTATCCACAGGAACGCCGCGGGGCCCCACAAGGCGCCGGAAATGGCGCCGAAAATCGGGCCGAGGCCGGCGATGTTCAGAAGCTGGATCAAGAAAATATTACCGGTCTTCATCGGAACGAAGTCGACGCCGTCGGTCTTCGTCAGCGCGGGTGTCGCCTCGTCCGTCGGCCCGAAAATTTTGTCCACAATTGGAGCGTACAGGAAATACCCGGCGATCAAGATCGCGAGACACACAAAAAAAGTAATCACTTTTCAAATCCCCCTTGAGGGCAAGTATAACCCCGGTTTTTAAAATCTGTAAAATCAAATATTTAAAAACGGGAGGCCTCAGCCAAAGAGAATTTTCATTTCCGCGCGGTATAGGTCGTCGAGGCGGTATCGCATGATTTCCTGCTTGGCGGAAAGCTCAACGCCGAGCTCGAAGGGTTTTTCCAAAAGAACGAAACGGTTGATCCTCTCGAAGGCCTTAAAGCCGTTCTTCGCGCTAATAAGTGCGGCTATCTCCGATTCGTAGAGCTTACGCGTTTGCTCATGAGCGAAAATATCCGCGAACGAGGCAAACTCGATCGAGTTGTCAACGGCCCACGAAGAAAGTTCGTCTTTGTTAACAATTATTAGGGCTCCTAAATATCGCTGATCCTGACCGACGACGACCGACTGCGCTACGTACCGAGATTCGTTCAGCTTGAGCTCGACGGGCAACGGCTCGATGTTCTCGCCGCCGCGAAGGACGATCGTGTCTTTCTTTCGCCCGCGCAAGATGACTTCTCCCGTGTGCGTCTTAAAGCCAAGATCCCCGGTGTCGAGCCACCCTTCGGGCGAAATCACGCGCGCGGTGAGTTCGGGTTTTCGGTAATAGCCCTTCATCACGTTGCCGCCGCGAACGAGAACCAAACCCTTCACGCCGGGAGGAAGCTCCCGCCCGGACTCATCGACTATTTTCATCTCGCAGCACGAAATCGGCGTGCCGATCGTTCCGAACACGGGTCGGCCGAAGGGCCGGACGGCGGTCACGGGCGCAGTCTCCGTGAGACCGTAACCCTCGACGACGTTTACCCCGACGGCCCAGAAGAACTCGTCGATATTCGGAGGAAGGGCGCCGCCGCCGGAAACTCCGCCGCGAAAGGAATTTCCGAGCTTGAGGCGAATTTTCCTAAATACGAGCAGGCCGCCCAGCGCCTTTACCGGCCACAAAAGGACGAAAGGCAAAAAGCACGCGATCGCCTCGAAGACTCGCTGACCCCGGGAAAAAACCGGGCTACGGCCGAACACCTTGCGCTGAAAACGCGATTGCAATATCGCGGCCTCGACGAAAAAATTGAAAATGATCCAGGTCGCGCCGCCGGTTTTCCGCATGAGCCGGTAAATGCCGTCGTAGACCGACTCCCAAATTCGCGGGACCGAGGGCATGATTTGCGGGTTCATTTTCGCGAAATCGCCGAGCAGGACGCTCCCGATCGGTTTCGAGTAAATAATGGCGGAAGCGCCGATCAAGATGACGTATTCGCAAAGGCGCTCGAAGGCGTGCCAAACCGGCAACACGCAAAGCGCTCGATCGCCGGGATAAAGAACGATGCGCGAGGGAAGTTCCTCGAGCTGACAGAGGAAATTTCCGTGGCTCAGCATGACGCCTTTCGGTTCTCCCGTCGTGCCTGAAGTAAAAATTACCGTCGCGATGTCGTCCCACGCGCCTGTTTCAAGCTCGGCCTCGACGCGCTCGGGATTTTCGGCGCGATACCCCCGCCCCCGCAGGCGCAACGCCTCAAGGGAGATAATATCGAGTCCCGCCGATGCGGCCGCAGCGGCGCGCTCGGTTGAGGGGGCGTCGAATAAAACGACAGCGGCAAGGAGCGGCAAGGCGTTTTTATTGTCGAGAACTTTCGCCAGCTGCGCGTCATTTTCCAGAACCGCGACCCGACATTCGGCGAAAGAAAGGATATAGGTGATCTCGCGCGCGTTCGCGTCGCAGCCGCGGGGAACGTCGGAACAACCGATTGCCATGATCGCCATGCTCAGATGGAGCCAATCGGGTCGATTGTCGCCGATTAAGCCGACGCGATCGCCGCGAACCTGACCAAGAGACAATAATCCCGCTGCGTAATCAAGAACGAGGGAGTATTCCTCGGCGAAGGAAATCGGGATGAATTCTCCGGATTTAGCCTTATAATATTGTCCGGGAACCTCGGGATATTCATTCGCGATTCGCCTCAAAAGCTTGGGCAAGGTTCTGTCCATAATTGGTTTACAAAATATCACGACGTGTCATTTTGTGCAAGTTTTCGCATTTCACGACGGCATGCTCTCCCGAAAAAAACCGTAAATCGCTATACTGTGGGAATGAAGAGTCCCTCACACAAACCGAGAATCGGCATCACCGTCGGAGACCCGGCGGGAATCGGCCCCGAGATCGTCAGGGCGGCGATCCAAGAGCAATCAATATTGGAAATTTGCGAGCCGGTAATATTCGGCATGATAGACCCGGACGACATCGCGCGCGCGGGCATTCAAGCCGGGGCGGTTAGCGCCGCGGGGGGCCGCGCGGCTTTCACGGCGATTGAGTTAGCCGTTCAAGCGGCGGAAAAAGGCGATATCGCCGCTTTGGCGACCGCCCCGCTCAATAAGGAGAGCCTCCGCGCCGCGAATGTTCCCTACATCGGTCACACGGAAATACTCGCGGGCCTCACGGGAAGCGACGACCCGCTCACGCTATTCGAGACGCTCGGACTCCGGAGCTTTTTCCTCTCGCGGCACGTTCCCCTGCGCGTCGCGTGCGATTTGGTCACCGAGGAACGAATATACGATTATCTCCTGCGCTGCGATCGAGCCCTCCGAGAGGGGCTTGGCCTCGTCGATCCGACGATCGCGGTGGCGGGACTTAACCCCCATTGCGGCGAACACGGCCTATTCGGCACGGAAGACGCGTGCATCGGGCCCGCCGTCGAGCGGGCGACGCGAATGGGGATTCGCGCGGTCGGACCCATCGGGGCCGATTCGGTTTTTCATCTCGCGAAAATCGGGAAATTCGACGCGGTCCTCTCGCTGTACCATGATCAAGGGCATATCGCGTGCAAAACCCTCGACTTCGACCGGACGATATCGCTTACCATCGGACTGCCATTCCTGCGAACCAGCGTCGACCACGGCACGGCCTTTGACATCGCCGGGAAAGGGCTCGCAAGCCCTATCAGCATGATCGAGGCGGTAAAAGTCGCCGTGAAATACGGAGTCGCGCGAAAATGATACGACACTTACTGCTCGACCTCGACAACACGCTGTATCGGGCTTCCGAGGGCATGGACGAAGGGATCACGCGGCGAATGCTTTTCTTCGTCGCGCGCCACCTCAACGTCCCGTTCGAAGAGGCCGTAACGCTGAGATCTTCGGGAATGCCGCGCTACGGCACGACGCTTGAATGGCTTCGGGTAGAGCATGGACCCATCGACGAAAACGATTATTTCGCCGCGGTCCATCCCGAGGAAGAGATCGAGGAATTGCGCCCCGACCCGAAACTCAGGCCGTTCTTGCAATCGTTGCCGCTGCCGATAACCGTGCTCACGAATTCGCCGATGATTCACGCCCAACGGGTCTTGCGCTATTACGGGATCGAGGACTTGTTCGTCGGGGTGTACGACATAACGTTCCATAAAGGGGTCGGCAAGCCGCATCCCGAGGCTTTCCAAAACACCTTGAAAGCCGTGGGCTACTCGGTGGAGGAAACCCTATTCGTCGACGACCTGCCGAAATACGCGCGCGGCTTTCAGGCGATAGGGGGAAAATCGGTTCTCGTCGACGAAAGCGGCAAACACGCCGAACTCGCGAAAGCCGAGGGTTTCGGCCTCATCCCGTCCATTTACGGCCTCGAGGACTATTTACGGCAAAACTCCGACGCCTCGTCCGCTACGAGCCCGCGCGATTGACAGCGCGCGGACTCTGGCGGTAAAACTATCGAGCCGGGAAACAGCGCGCGGCGCGTTCCCGCGAAATCAACTATTTCAATCTGCAGGAGATCCCTCATGAACCCCAATTCGCTTGCGATCCGTTATCGACACCTTTTCCCCGAGCTTAAGCGACTCGCGAAGCAAGGCTCCGTCATAACCGAGGACAACGTCTTGCAGGAAGCGAACGTCGAAATCAGGAAAATCATGGATCAGATGTGCGCAGACAACATTCTCCCCACGTCAGAATTCCGCAACGCGGCGAACGCGAAAGAATTTCTCGAGAAAATCAGATCGGGCAAGCGAGGAATAATCCTCATGGAACACTATAGCAACTTCGACCTGCCCGGCCTGATGTACCTTCTCGACCGAGCCGGCCCCGAATGCGCCGAGCTCGCGACGAAAATCGTCGCCGTAGCGGGAATGAAACTGAACGAGGATAACCCCTACGTCTCAGCGTTCGCCGAAGCCTACTCGCGCATCGTAATCTACCCCAGCAGATCCCTCGCCTCCATCACCGACCCTGAAAAATATAAAGAGGAAGACCTGCGAAGCCGGAAAATCAACCTCGCCTCCATGCGGGCGATGGACAAAATTCGCAAGGAAGGCAGCGCCGTCCTCGTGTTCCCGTCGGGAACCCGGTATCGACCCGGAAAGCCGGAGACGAAACGCGGCGTTCGGGAAATCGACTCGTATATCCGCCTGTCCGACGTCATGATGCTCATCTCGATCAACGGAAACTGCCTGCGCATATCCGAGGACCCAAAGGACATGATGGGCGACGTGACGTGCGAGGATCGCGTCATCATGACCGCGAGCCCCGTCTATGACTGCGAGGAATTCCGCGCGGACGCGAAACGATGGGGCGGCGAGGGAGTCGAGGATAAAAAGCAACTCGTCGTGGATTTCGTCATGCACCGCCTGGAGGAAATGCACGTGGAAAACGAGAAGGGGCGGCTCTAGGAACCGCGAAGGTCGAGGGAAATGGCGCCGCCTTCACGCGTACAGCTCGACGCGGTCGCGGCCGTTTTCCTTCGCCCGATACATCGCCATATCGGCTTTTTCGATGAATGAGTCCAGCGTCGCCCCGAAGCCCGGGTTCGGGACGCCCGCGTGTATGCCGATGCTCAACGTATAGGAAAAGCCCAAATGCTTAGGAAAGGATGACAGGGCGACTTCGGAGCGGATGCGGGTCGCTAAGGCCCGCGCCCCCTCAACGGTCGTGTCGGTAAGGAGAATCACGAATTCTTCCCCGCCCCAGCGGCAAGCAAGGTCGCATCCGCGAACCGTTCGCCGCAAAATACGCCCAAAATCCCGCAAAACCTCGTCGCCAAACGCATGCCCGAAACGATCGTTCACTTTCTTAAAATAATCGACGTCGAGAAAAAGAATCGAGAGGCTCGCGCCATAGCGTAAATGCCGGTCGAAGCCGATGGCCCCGTCCTCCAGAAAATGGCGACGATTGAGCAAGCCGGTTAAGTGGTCAAGATACGCAAGCTCAAGGATATGGCGATCGTTGGTCTCCTTTACTATGAGCATGAATCCCGCGCTCCCGACGAAAAGAATGAGCAAAAACGTGAGAAACACCGCGCTTTCGACGACGGTTTTCGGGACTTGCAGAAAGCTGAAGCCTAAGACTTCCTCAAAAAGCCGCAACAGCGGAAAAATCAACAACGTGAGATAGGCGAAACCAATGAGATAGCGAAGCGGGGATTTTTTTCGGGACAGGAGGCACGCGAAACCCGGAACGCAAAAAAGGAAGGTGATGGTCGCGAGCACGTTCGCGAAAATGTTAAAGTCGCGCGACGGAAAAAAAGCGAGAAAAAAATTGAAATAAATGAGTATGACGCCAAAAACTATCCCGTATGCCACCTTGAAGGAAACGCTCATTTTCTTGATGGCGAAAAGCAGCGAGCGAGACTCCACGTAGCAGCCGACGAGCAGGCACGTCACGCCGAAATTCGCCGATAGTAAAAACGGAACCCGCCCCATCAAGAGAAAAAGTATCCATCCAACCGACTGCGCGAATTTCGCGCCGCCGAAATTTAAGTACGCAGACTGCTGTCCCTGAACCCCGCCGCCGAACACGAATACGAACACGAACAGTCCCGACAAAAAATTTCCCCAAACGAGAATTTTTATTACCGTAAACGCGTTCAGGGAAAATAAATCTACTAAAAAATCACTTGGCATAATAACAGTATAAGCGGTCGGCTAAAAAATGCGCAAAAAAAGCGACGATTATCGGCCGAGACGACGCGCGGCGGCGAGCGCGTGGCCGGATAGCCCTTCGGCGTTCGCGAGGTTTTCCGCGGCCTCAAGGGACGCTTTCCAGCCTGAAAGATCGGGCGAAGAATCGGAACCTTTCCCGCCAACGCGCAACGTGGTTACGGTTTTGAGGAAATGCCGGACCGAAAGCCCCCCGGTGAAAAGGGCGCTTCCCGACGTGGGCAGCGTGTGGTTAAGCCCCGCGGCGTAATCTCCCAAGACCTCCGCGGATCGGTGCCCGACGAAAAGGGAACCATAGTTGCGCGCCTCGGACTCGAGCGCGTCCCGTTCCGGGCCGCGCTCAAGCGCGAGCTCTAAGTGCTCGGGCGCCTTACGGTTCGCGATGGCGACCGCCTCGGAGAACGACTTGGCGATAATGATCGCGCCGTTCCGCGCGAAGCTCGTCCGCGCCGCCGCTCCCTCGGGAAGGCGCGACACGAGGGCCGAAACTTCCTCCCGAACGGCGAGCGCGAGCGCGCGATCGACCGTGACGAGAATGGCCTGCGCGTCGGCGTCATGCTCGGCCTGCGCGAGAAGGTCGGCGGCGACCCATGAAGGGCTCGCGGAACCGTCGGCGATTACCATCACCTCCGTCGGGCCGGCGACGAGGTCGATGCCGACGTCTCCATACACGAGCTTTTTCGCCGCCGCGACGAATTTATTGCCGGGCCCCACGATCACGTTCACGCGGGGAATCGATTCGGTGCCGTACGCCATCGCGGCGATCGCCTGTGCCCCGCCGACTGCGAAAACCCGATCTATGCCGCAAATCGACGCGACCGCCATTATTCTTTCGTCCGCGTAGGGTGCGCCGTCGCGACCGGGATGCGGGGCTGGAGGGGTGCAGAGAATGACTTCGCCGACTCCGGCGGCCTTCGCGGGAACCGAGCCCATGATAACCGACGAAAAAAGGGGAAACCGTCCCGCGGGAACATACACGCCCGCCCGCTCGACCGGTATCGTTCGCTGTCCGGTAACGAGCCCCGGTGATAGCTCAACCTCAAAGTCGTCGAACGAAGAACGCTGCCGGGAGGCGAACTTCAGCGCGAGATCGCGCGAAAGCAGTAAGGATCGATAGAGCGAGGGATTTTCGGACTCAAGTTTTTTTTCCGCGCCAAAGAGCTCGGCGCGGGGTATTTCAAAGGATGCCGGATTGGCGCGGTCAAACTTCGCCGCGAACGAGCGAATCGCCGCATCGCCTTCCGCACGAACGCTCTCGAGAATACCCGGTACGGCGGCGACGTCCGCGGCAAGCCGACGAACGGAATAAAATGACTCAGGAATATCGGCGGACTCAATTATTGCTATGGCGTCGGACGGCATGGATTCTCCTTAACGAGTACCAGTATACCCGGATACGGTCCGGTTCTTCCACCACTTGACATAACCTTCTCTTTAAAGTTATTTACTAAATTAGTAATTTACTAAAGGACTAGCAAATGAAAATTCCAACATCGCTTAAACACAAGCCGGTTTTCGCATGCGAAAACTACGCAAATATCGATGGTAGATACGCCTACGAGACGGATGCGCAAGGCCTTTCGCTCGGGCTCGCCCAGTGGAACGACCGGGGAAAAATCGATATTTCGGCGAAAGTTTGGCGCTATACCGGCGAAAAATGGTCCCGGCAATCAGAGGAACTCCCGCTCCACCGCGTGCTTGACCTCGCCATACTGATCGCGCGCGCCGAGCTCCATTTCCGCGAAGCCTATCGATTCCCGAAATTGTACGATGAATCCGCCCCGAACCTGGACCGCATCGGCTTGCAGGGAGACGCGATGACCGTCGAGATATGCAAAGAAAACCCGATGGTCGACGAGGATATCAAGCTTTTTCGCGACGCGCTGGTGAAAGACGACGAAATACTCTCGGAGCGATTCACGACGCTCGCCCGGCTTTTAAGCGAGGCGGGCTATGGACGCCGCGAATGAGCGAGCATCGGCCTTCAAAAAAAGAACTGCTGAAAAGCTTTCGAGAACAGCGCGAGGTCGGCGGCGTATACGCGATAAAAAGCACCGTTACGGGCAAGTCACTCGTGATCTCGACGACGACGATATCAAAGGCCGAAAATCAGTTCGCGTTCGCGCGGCAGACGGGCTCGTGCGTACACCCCGTCATCGCGCGCGATTGGGAAACGCACGGCGCCGGTACTTTCACCCTCGAAATTTTAGAGCGGATGGAACGAAAGGACGAGCAAAGCGAGGGAGAATTCCGCGAAGACGTTCGAGCGCTCGAAGGGCTCTGGCGAGAGAAAATCGGCCAAGAAAACCTTTACGGCTGACAAACGTTATTTTCGGGCAAAGCTTGTCCGAGCGGCGGCGCCCGACAAACGAGACCGCGCCCGATCGGGATCGAGTCCCGGCCCGCGAACGATTTCCCACCCGCGCGCCTTCGCTATCCGGGAAAGCCGAAAGTCGGGATTGACCGCGACCGGCTTGCCCACGGCTTCCAGAAGCGGCAAGTCGTGAATGCTATCGGAATAAAAAGAGCAATCGGCCAAGTCGACCGCAAGACGCTCGGCGAGAGCGCGCACGCGCCGCAATTTTTCCTTGCCGAACGCGGGAACGCCCCCAAAATACCCGGTGGATTTTCCGTCGCGAAACTCAAGCTCGCTCGCCACGATCCCGTCGGAATTGAGGGCATCGGCAAGCGGGGCCACGAGAAAGTCCACCGAGGAGGAGGCGATCCAAACGGGGACGCCCGCGTCCTTCAGCGACGTGACTCGGGATACCATGCCGGGAAACACCGAGGCGCGAAAGCGCCGTTCCCAGGAATCTTGGGCAATGCGCGTAAGGACCTCGCGCGGAACGCCGGCGACGCAGGGTATGGGAGCCTTCCAGGAATCCCAGGATATGTTTTGAAAAATATACTTAAAATAATAAAAGGGAATGGCCAATAGCCAACGGCGGCGAATGAGTCCCTGCTTTCTGGCCTCAAGCAAAAAACACGCGCAGGAAGAGCGGCGAATCAGCGTATGGTCAACGTCGAAAAAGGCGACTTTTTCGTTCATACCGCGCTCCCCTTCCGCGCCGTTCGGCGGCGCTCCCGAGGCGCCGAGGGAGACAGCGCAGGCGAGGCCGGCAAATTCGGGTCGCATATTACCGAAAGGGAACCGTTGAGGCACTCGATCGATACGACGCCCTCGAGGGAGGAAAGGATTTCCCCGTCGATGGCGCACGCGATTCCGGTAGATGGAGCCGAGATCGAGAGACTTTTTCCCCGAGTCGTCAGCAATCCGCGCGTTTTTGATCGATCACCGCAGGCTCTACGGGCCATCAGCGAAAGCATTTTCCCGCGTGACAGGGGAATCGTCGAAGCGCGCACGTCGAAAAACCCATCGAGCGTGTCGGCGTCCGGCGCGACCACGAAAGCGCCGTTTTGGCGAGGGCCGTTCAGCACGGACACGTATTGCGTCTCGCAGGTCGTTTGGCGACCATCGATTGAAAGGCCCACCGATTCGGGGCGCGGATAGGAAACGAAGGTTTCGAGAGTACCAAAAAAGCGGGGAAGCGAACCGCGGAGACGGCGATAGTGACGCTCATTATTCGCAAGGACGGCGCCGACGCCAAAAACGACCGAGTTGCCGAAATACCGTCCCTGAGGAAAAACATCCCCGGAAACGAACCCAACGTCGAAGGGGAAAACGCGACCGGCGCGCAGGACCCTGCAGGCGTCATCGATATTCGACGGTATTCCCATGGCGAAAGCGAAATCGTTTCTCCGCCCAAACGGCAAAACGGAAAGAACCGGGGTTGGCGCGCACTCGTTTTTTTTCGAGCGCATGAGCCCGTTTATGATTTCATTGCAGGTCCCGTCGCCGCCGGACGCGACGATCGCGGTATACCCCCGAGAACCGGCGTTACGCGCGATTTCCACCGCGTGTCCGGCGCGCTCGGTCAGTACGACCTCATAATGAAGGGAAAGTTCATCGAATTTTTTCGTCACGGCCGGTAACTGATGCAGAGCTAAACCCCTTCCCGCTACAGGATTAACCACTAACACGATTTTATAATGCATCCACGCTCCGAATACGGGTAGTATACGGGGTTTTTTTGAGAGGTGTCAATTTTTTACTCATTTCGGGGCGTTCGCGAAAAAATAGCGCGAACGCCCATGGGAATCGCTACTTTTTATGCCGTCGGTCGAGTTCGTTCAAGACGTCTTGCCAGGAAACACCCTCTCGATGCATCAAAACGTTAATAAAATAGAGCAAATCGGCCGTTTCCCATATCACTTCGTCGCGGCCGTCCGCCTCGACGAGCTCCTCGGACTCTTCCTCGATTTTCTCCCGCACGCGCTCTGGAGTGAGCGTCGCGGTGTAGGAGCCGGGGCGCGGATTCGCGAACCGGTCGGAAATGACCGAGGCGAGGTACGGAAGGCTATAGGGACGGTCTTGAGTAGTCTGGAAGCAGGTCCAGGCGCCGGTGTGGCAGGTCGGTCCTTTCGGGCGTACCGTCGCGAGCACGGTGTCGCGGTCGCAGTCGACGCGCAGGCGAACGACCTCGAGCGTGTTTCCCGAGGATTCGCCCTTCGTCCAAAGCTTTTCGCGCGTGCGGCTCCAAAACGTCAAAAGCCCCGACGAGAACGTTTTCGCGAACGCCTCTTTATTCGCGTAACCGACCATTAAGACCTCGCCGGTTTCCGCCTGCGCGACGACGGGCACGAGATCGACTTTCGACCAATCGAGGCAGGAAACGAACGCGTCCGCGAGGCCGATTTTCCCGGTATACAGGGCCATGCCGAGCTGGACGTCGCAGCCGAGCCGCTCGAGAGCGATCACTTCCTCCAACGTCGAGACTCCGCCGGCCACGACAAGGCGACATTGTACCGCCGCGCGCAGGCGTTTCACGAGATCCATGTCGATTCCGGTCATCGTGCCTTCCCGCTCCACGCAGGTAAACAAGAGCTCCGAGCAATACGGCTCGACGGCCGTTGCGCCCTCGATCACGTCGATTCCCGCGCTTTCAGTCCAGCCCTTCACGGCGATTTTCCCGTCGCGGGCGTCTACCGACACGATGAGGCGTTCCTTGCCGACGGCTTGCGCGAAACTTTCGAGGAAGGCGGTATTGACGCCCGGCGCGCCATCGGGAAGCGTAAAGGCGGCCGAACCGACAATCACTTTTTCGGCGCCGAGCGAAAGCAGTTCTTTCGCCTTTTTCGCGTCGCGTATTCCGCCGCCCACGCGGACGCTCCCCTTGCGGAGCAGGGATTTCAGAAGGGCGGTATTCGCCGTCGTCCCGTCGCTCTTAACGTTGCGCAACGCCTGGTCAAGATCGATGACCGCGACCTCGCCGAATTTGTCGAACTCCGCGATGAGTCCGTCGGGATCGTCTCGCTCGAGGACGAGGTCCTTTCCCTGGCGGAGCTGAACCACTTTACCGTCTTTAAGGTCGATGGAAGAGATTATCATTTCGTCAACGTTCCTTTCGTGCTGGGGATGGCGCCGGCCGCGCGCGGGTCAATGGCGACCGCCGCGCGCAGCGCGCGCGCCGTTGCCTTAAAAATGGCCTCGATTTTATGGTGATCGCTCCGGCCCCGGAGTACGTCGATGTGCAGGTTGCATTTCGCGCCGGACGCGAACCCTTGCCAGAAATCCTCGACCGTGTCGGTCTGGAACGCCGACGAGGGCTCTCCGCCCGCGACGAGGGGGACGCCGGAAACCGCCGACTCGCAGACGAGATAGGGCCTGCCGCCGAAGTCCACGGCGGACCGCGCGAGCGTCTCGTCCATCGGGTATACGAAAAATCCCGCGCGGAAAATTCCCGCCCGGTCGCCAAGCGCGCGATCGAACGCCTGCCCGAGGGCGATTCCCGTATCCTCGACGAGATGGTGCTGATCGACCTCTAGGTCGCCCGAAAGCGAGCCCGAAAGGTCGAAGAGCCCGTGCTTGCAAAATGCGGCGAGCATGTGGCCGAGGAAACCGATGGGGCAAGTGACGCCGCAAGTCCCCGTCCCGTCAAGATTGAGGGAGAGGGAGATTTGAGTCTCGCCCGTCACCCGTTCTACCGTCGCGATTCTACTCATACCTGATTCCTTTTTTCCCCGGAAGTCCTCCGCGAATCGGAGGCTTACATCATGACCTTTCGGAGTTCGTATTCGATGATGTCGGTCGCGCCGAGAGCCTTCAGCTTCGGCATGAGGTTCGGCACCTCGCTTTTCTTGACGACGGTCTTTACCGCGTAGCCGTCGTCGCCGTACAGCGGCGCGACGGTCGGGCTCTTCATCGACGGGATTCCGGCGACGAGCTCGGGGAACCGAGCCTTCGACACGTTCATCTCGAGCATGACGCGACTGCGGGCGGCCAAAGCCGCCTCGAACAGCATTTTAAGCTCTTGGATTTTTTTCGCCTTCTGCGGGTCGGCGAGCGCGCCCTTCGAGGCGAACATGCGCGTAGAGCTTTGCATGATGGTGTCAACGATGCGGAGGCCGTTTTCCTGAAGCGTGCGCCCCGTCGCGGTGTTGTCGATGATCATGTCGGCATCGTCCGGGGGAAAGACCTCGGTCGCGCCGTACGTTCGGACGATGAGATAATTAAGCTTCTGCTCTTTCAGCCATTTCTCGGCGTTGTGCACGTATTCCGTCGCGACGATCATGCGCTTGCTCCGCAGGAGCGCGTCGTCGATCTCGTTCGGCACGGCCGCGACGATGCGGACTTTATCGAAGCCGAGATCGAGTATCTCGACGACGTCCGCCTCGGTCTCGCGAATCCAGTCGATGCCCGTGAACCCGACGTCGTGGGCGCCAAGCTCAAGCAATTTGCCGATGTTCTGCGGCTTCATGACTTTCGCCTCAAGATCGTCTTGATTGACGGTCGGGCGATAGGCGCGCTCGGGAAGGTAAATCCCGATTCCCGCCTCGGCGAAAAGGGCGGCGACGCTGTCGTAAATGCGGCCCTTCGGCAATAAAATCTTGAGTTTGTCCATCTTATCCTCCAAAACGTTCGTTCTTAGTATCGGCAGAAAAAAAAAGCCGCTTGAAACCCGGAGGGTTTCAGCGGCCGTAAACTACTTCATAAACGCCACCAACTGCTCAACCGGGAATTTTGAACGGGCTCGAGTGGTGATGGTGATGAAAACGCGCGACAAAGGTAAACATCTTACGGGATTTAACCATGAATCAACCGAGGTGTCAAGGCAAGGGTCACGGGCGATCGGTCGGTTTTTCGCCGTTGGCGTCTTTCTCGGAATCCGATGACGTCTCCGTCGCCGCGGGGGCGGAGGGATCGCGAGGTCCGTCGGCGGTTCCGTCCGCCTCGATAGCCCCCTCCGCGCCCGAATCGTCCACGGACGCGACGCGCGCCTCTTCCGCCTCAAGATCCTCGTTTCGCGCCGCGGCGGCCTCTTCCTTGCCGAGTTTGCGCGACCACATCCAAAGGACTAATGCCAAAAAGAAAACGGCGTTGGTCCCTTTCTGGAGCTTCGCGTCGTCGGTTACGAAATGGAAAATCGCGTTAACGATCCCAAATACGAGCAACCCGATGGCGAGGGTCAAAACGATATACATAACGCGCTTAGAGGTAAGCTTTGGAAAGTTTTTCAAGCAAGGCTCCTTTCAATCAAAATATCGGGAAGGGACGCGCGCAAGGCGTCCTCGTCCCCCAAACCGCCCGTAAGGCCGCACGTCAAGACGCCGGCGTTTCTGCCCGTTTCCACGTCGACGCTCGAGTCTCCGATCATGACGGTTCGCGCGGGATCGGCGTCAAAACGGCGAATAATCGCATGGAGTCCCGAGGGATTCGGCTTTAGCGCGCCGTGGGTCTCGGGACCGGCGATCTCGTCGAACCGCGAAGCCACGCCGAGCGCCGTCAAAAGTTTTTCGGCCGCGGCCGCGGGCTTATTCGTCAAAACAGCGAGCAGACAGCCGCGCGCGCGCAGGTCATCAATCCATTTTTCCGTGCCCGGGTAGAGGCGGGCGGAGTCGGCGCACGTCTGCTCGTAGCGGTCCCGGTAGCGCGCGAGGATACCGTCGAAGCGGTCGCCGGTCGGAACCGCCGCCGCGCCGCCCGACGCCGTAAAGCAGCGGATCATCAGGTTTCGCGCGCCGTTCCCGACGCCACGACGCACCGTTTCCCGGTCGACGGGATCGAATCCCTCCGAGGAAAGAGCCCAATTGACGGAGCGGTATAAATCTTCGAGCGTGTCGACCAACGTACCGTCGAGGTCGAAGATGCAAAGGTCGAAGTCCAAGGGAATGTATTGCGCGTAATCCACGCGCCAATACTACCAGAAATCCCAACGCAAGCACAACCGCGGCGAAATTTCGAGTATTTCGCGGCAAAACGGGTTATCATGTATTTTAACGATAGAGGAGCACGGGATGATGGGCGATGAATAAAAAAAGTCTGTCCTGCGTAATCGGGTTAGCACTACTACTTTTCTCAACGACGCGCGCGCATGCCGACGGGAAACCCGCTCGCGCGCTTTTCTTGAGCTCCTACGCCGAGAGTTTCATGACCGTGCCCGAGCAGCTTAAGGGGATTAACGAGGTATTCCTCCCGAACGGGGTAGCGGTCGACGTCGAGTACATGGACACGAAACGCCTGGGCGACGCCGAAAGCGTTAAAAAATTCCGGGACTATCTCGCGTATAAACTTTCCCGCGTTCCCCGCTACGACGTAATCCTCGCCGGAGACGACGCCGCGACGCAACTCGTCATGGACGAGAGAAAAACGCTCTTCGCGGGCATACCGATCGTCTTTTTTTGCGTCAACGACGTTGACCGCGCGCGCGAGGCGATTCAAGACCCGCTCATGACCGGCATCGTCGAGGGGGTTTCGCCGGCGGACACCATCTCGCTCGCGCTGTCTTTCAACCCGGACGCTACCCGCGTCGCGGCAATCGTCGACGGGACGCCGACGGGTATCGGGGACCGAAAGCAATTCCTCGATCTGCGTCAGTTGTTTCCCTCGTTGTCGTTCGAGGTATTCGACTCTTCCAACGAGACGTTCGAGCAAATGGGAAAGCGGGTCGCGGAACTCGGGAACGAGTCGATACTGATTTATCTCAGCATGTTCGAGGACTCGACCGGCGCG
>QKAR01000039.1 GCA_003246335.1 Spirochaetales bacterium
ACCATTTCGCTGCCGGAAAGGGCGAGGAAAATGAGGTTTTTATCGAAAGAGGCGACCGCCTCGCAGATGGCGCGAGCGAGGGAGTAGTTCTTTCCCGCCATATTGTAGAGCGCGCCGTGGGCCTTTACGTGGGAAAGCGACGTTCCCGCCGCCTTGCAAAAGGCCGCCAGGGCACCGACCTGGTACAAAACGGCGTCGGCCGCCTCGACCGGACTCATGTCGAGGTTTCTCCGGCCAAAACCGACGAGATCCGGCGTTCCCGGATGCGCCCCGATGGCGACGCCCGTATCGAGCGCGAGCTTTACCGTTTTTCGCATGACCGAGGGGTCTCCCGCGTGATAGCCGCAGGCGACGTTCGCCGAGGAGATGTACGGAATGACGTCGGCGTCGCGGCCGATCGTATAGGCGCCGAAGCTTTCGCCGAGGTCGCAGTTTAAGTCGATTTTCTTCATGGTCGCATCACTCCTTGAGGTTGACGTTTTTCACGTCGGTAACGAACATGTGGCCGGGCGCGTGCGTAATCGCGATTTCCGGCTTCGCTTCCATGATCGCCGCCTGCGGCGTAACCCCGCACGCCCAGAATACCGGCACTTCGCCTTCGTTGATCGTCACGGCTTCGCCGAAATCCGGTTTCGCGAGGTTTGCGATGCCGATCGCCGCCGGGTCGCCGATGTGGAGCGGCGAGCCATGCACGCGCGGCATCGCTGCCGTGACGGTAACCGCCTTGACGACGAGTTCCCGCGGGATCGGGCGCATGCTCACGACGGTCGAGCCGTGAAAGGCGCCGGCGCTCGCGCAGGGGATGTTCGTGCGGTACATCGGCACGTTGCGTCCTTCCTCGATATGACGGACCGGCACGCCCGCCTCCAAAAGCTCCGCCTCGAACGAAAAACTGCAGCCGATGAGGAAACTCACGAAGTCTTTGCGCCAAAATTGGGCGACATCGGTATATTCCCCCGTCATGATTCCTTTTTCGTAGATGCGGTACTTCGGGATATCCGTCGCGATGTCCGCGCCCGAGGCGATAAACTTCAGCGCGCGCGCGCCTTCGTCGCTCACCTCGAGGAGGGGGCAGGATTTCGGGTTGCGCTGAGTGAATAGAAGAAAGTCGTACGCGAGCGATTTCGGCAGAATTACGAGATTCGCCTGCGCGTAGGGGCCGCACATGCCGGCCGTCGGACCGGTAATCTCGCCCGTGCGGACGAGCAGGCGAAGGTCCGCCGGTTTCATGTCGCGATAATTGAGTTTATCCATGATTCGCGAGCCTCCTTTCGAGTTTTGCGAGATAAGCATCTTGCTTTTTTCGCGCCGCCACGGCTTGACCGAGCGATACCTTGCGGAATCGCACCGCGTCACCCGGTTTGAGCTGGGCGAACGCGCTTAAATCCGCGCTCGCGACCGTCGCGATTTTCGCGTAGCCGCCGGTCGTTTGTCGGTCGGTGAGCATGACGATCGGTTTGCCGTTCGACGGAATTTGAACGCCGCCGGCCGGTACCGCGTCGGAGACGATATCGGTTTTGCCGATCGCCTCAACTGGATCGCCGTCAAGCACGGCAGCCATGCGGTTCGATCGATCGGTTAATCGGTATTCATTCGCGAAAAACGCCGTAATGCCCGCTTTCGTGAAATATTCAGGTTGCGGCCCCAATACCGCGCGGATGACCGTCGTGCCGCTCGGGAGCGGGAGCGGATCGATCGCGCGTTTTTCGAGGTTCGCGGGTATCGGCGCGCCGATGAAGGCAAGCTCGTCGCCGGCGGCGAGCGCGCGGCCGGAAAGCCCGCCGATGCCGCAGGCGACGTTCGTCGAGCGGCTTCCCATCGCGACCGGAACGTCGATGCCGCCCGCGAAGGCGACGTAGGCTCGGCAACCTTGCGCGGTAATCCCAAACTCAAGCGTGTCGCCGGCGGAAGCCGAAACGGCCCGATAGCGCGGAACTTCGGTTCCGTTCAGTTTCGGCGAGAGATTCGCGCCGGTAATCGCGAAGACGGCGGGCGCGGTAAACGAGAACGTCGCGCCGAAAACCGTCATCTCGAGTCCCGCCGCATCGCGCGCGTTGCCGACGAGGACGTTCGCGAGCGCGAGCGAGAACGCGTCAAGCGCGCCGCCGGTCGCTACCCCTGAGCTTAAATACCCGAACCGTCCCTGATCCTGCACGGTCGTGAGCATGCCGGGATTGATAATCTTAATTCCCATGGTTGGCTCCCGCGTCCCGTTCGATCGCGCGGTATTCATCCGCGCCGATCGGGACGAATTTCACGCGATCCCCGGCCTTAAAGAGGATGGGCTCTTCCCGCGACGGGTCGTACGGCTTAATCGGGGTTGAGCCGATGAGCCGCCAGCCGCCGGGGGAGGCGAGGGGATAAATCCCGGTTTGTTCGCCGCCGATGCCGACTGACCGCGCGGGAATTTTCGCGCGCGGCGAGGGAAGCCTCGGCGTCGCGAGCGCTTTGTCCATGCCGCCGAGATAGGCGAAGCCGGGAAGGAAGCCGAGCATGTAGACAAGGTACGTCGTCGACGAATGGCGGGCGATAACCTCTTGTTCCGAAAGGCCCGTGTGCTTCGCGACGTCGGGAAGGTCTTCCCCGAATTCGCCCCCGTAGCATACGGGCACCTCGACGACGCGACCTTGCCCCGCCGTACTGCTTGCGCTTTCGAGCGAAAGGGCGGTAAGCGTCTTTTTTATTTTTGAGAGCGAGACGACGAGCGGGTCATAGTTGACGAGAAGGGACCGATAGGTCGGGACCGTCTCGACGACGCCTGAAAGGGCGCGCGCGCGCAAGGCGCGATCGAGCGCGACGACCCGAGCGTTCACTTCTTCGCTGATTTCGTTGCCGAACTCGGCGATGACCGCCGAGTCGCCCGCGACGAGAAATTTCATGGGCGTCACGCTCGTCACGCTCCTTTCGTTCGTTCCTGGTAAAAGCCGAGGGGCAGTACCCGCTCGAACCAGGGCGCGCTCTTTTGCTTGAGCGAAAGCGCGGAGATTACCGTCCGCCGCATAAGGCCGGCGATTTCGGCGATCATGTCGCAATCGCAGCCGTCGACGGCCGGAATCGACCAGCCCCACATATCCACGAGGCCCGCGCGCGAACCCTCGACGATAACGTCGCGGACGAGCGCCTCATCGGCCATGATATCCGGTTTTTCGAGGAGGAAGGCGAGGGCCGCGATCATCGCGTAGCAACCCCAGTCGGACACCGTCGCGGTAAGGATCGTGTCGGCTTTCGTGCGCGCGGCGATTCCCTTTCCGCATCCGCAGACGCAGGTGCCGGGTTTCGCGCCGGGAATGTATTTTTCGAGGTGGTCATAGAGCGACCCCATGCCCATTTCGTTTCCGAGGTCTCCGATGGAGATGGTCGGCACGCCGAGGGCTTGGTATTTCTCGAAAAGAACGTCGCTTTTCGCCTCGAGCTCGGTGAGGTTCTTCCCGACGGCGTTGTGATACACGCCGAGCTCGTTGCCGCCGGCGGCCTCGATGGTGACGAGGCAGGCGGGCTTTACCGCCTTGGCGATGGCGTCCGCCTCGGCCCCGGCCTTCGACGCGTCCTTCGTGAAGGGCATCACGCCGACGGAAATCGGGTACTCAAGCAGTTCGGGGATCGTTTCGTATAAATGCAGGCCGATGACCGGAGCGAGCCGGCGAATGGGCTCGACGCAGTTTTCCGGGCACACGATGAGCGGTCGCGCCTCGAAGGCCTTCGCCAGCGCGCGCGCGAAAATCATCGTGCTGATCATGCCGTCCGTCTCCGCTTTTTTGTTCGGCAGGAGGACGAAGCCGGTCATGATGACGACGACATCGTCCTTTTTTACGAGCTTTTTAAGCTGTCGCGCCGCGTGCATCGAGAGCGGTTCCCCGGCGAGCTTGCGCGCGCCCTCGTACAGAATGCGGCAAACGCCGTATCCGCGCGGGTCGAGGTTCGAAAGATCGTCGAGGTTTTGCCCGACGTTGTATTCGGTAAGGTCCTGCTGGTTCACTTCGCGTACCTTGCGAAGTTCGCCTTGGTATAATCCTCAAAATCTTTAACGCAGGCGTCCTGGAGCGTTTTAAGCACCTTCTGCGACTTTCCGCCGACTTTCTTGCCGTCGAGCTCGACCGCG
>QKAR01000123.1 GCA_003246335.1 Spirochaetales bacterium
TTAAGGTATCGGAATGAAGTTTTATTTCGGTAGTGAATCAGGTGTTTTTTCTCCGTCGCGATGGCGTCTTGATACGCCGGCACGCGATTGAAATCGTTTTTGTCGCTGTAATAAAACACGAAATATTGGCCGGGCACGCCGTTCATCCAAACTTCGTATTGAGTGGCGCTGCCGCGCGCGAGAGCTCGATATACGTCGGGCGCGGCGCCGGCGTCTTTTGGCGCGCTCGCGCAACCCGTGATCGCGAGCGCGAGCGCGATAGCGGCCCACGAAATGAATTTTTTCATCTAAATCCTCCTGGAATGGTATTCTTTGTAGCGCGTCTCGCCCGCGGTTTCAAGTGCGAGAATTAATTGACGGCCATTGTAGCGCTACTCGCGAATGACTATACTGCGCGTCTATGCTCAATTCCTTCCGAAGGGTTACCGGCGCGCCCGCGCCGCTTTTTTCCCGTAAATCGCTGATACGCTTGCTGTGGCCGCTCGTCGTTGAGCAACTTCTCGCGATAACGTTGGGCATTGCCGATATTATCATGGTTTCGTCCCGGGGCGAGGCCGCCGTTTCGGGCGTTTCGCTCGTGGACACCGTTTTCGTCTTGATAAACGGCGTATTCGCCGCGCTCGCTACCGGCGGCGCCGTGGTCTGCTCGCAGTATCTCGGGAAGAAAAGCCCTGACGCCGCGTCAAAAACGGCGCGCCAGCTTATTTACACGGTTATCGCTTTTTCGCTTGCCGTTATGATCGTCGGTTTCGCGGGCGGCATGCGCTTACTTTCCACGATGTTCGGCGCCATTGACGATTCGGTCATGGGAAACGCGCGCGTGTATTTTTTCTACACGCTTTTGAGCATGCCGTCGGTCGCCGTGTATAACGCCTGCGCCGCGCTCTTTCGCGCCGAGGGGAACTCTCGCGTGTCCATGCTGATGGCGCTCGTTATAAACATTCTGAATATCGGGGGGAACGCGATTTTGCTCTTCGGGCTCGGCATGGGCGTCGAAGGTGTCGCGATCCCGACGCTCGTTTCGCGCACGGTCGCGGCAGTCGTCCTGACGGGCTTATTGCTCGGCGAGCGTCGCGCGCGGTCCGGCTCGTTGAGCCTTCGAGGCCTCGAGCGCGTGACGCTCGACCGCGACCTCGTCGTGAAAATTCTGCGGATCGGCGTGCCGAACGGCCTTGAAAACGGGATGTTCCAGCTCGGCAAAATTCTCATGCTCGGCTTGGTCGCCTCCTTCGGCACGAGCGCGATAGCGGCGAACGCCGCCGCGAACTCGGTGTCGACGTTCGAGGTTTTGCCGGGAAGCGCGATCGGACTCGCGCTTTTGACCGTCGTCGGACAGTGCATGGGGGCCAACCGCCCCGAGGAAGCGGCTCGGTACACGAAGGCTCTCTTGGCGCTCGCGTACGCCGCGACGATAGCGGTAAACGTGCCGTTACTGCTCCTTGGCGGGAAGTTTATCGCGGCTTACGGGCTTTCGCCCGAGACCGCCCTGCTCGCGCGGAAAATGTTTTCCGTTCACGGGTTTTTCGCCATGTTTTTTTGGCCCGCGTCCTTTACGCTGCCGAACGCCCTCCGCGCGGCGGCGGACGCGAAATACGCGATGACGGTCTCGCTTCTTTCGATGTGGATCGTGCGCATCGGGCTCAGCTACGTGTTCGCCCTGCCGCTCGGCTTGGGCGCACTCGGCGTGTGGCTCGCCATGATTTGCGACTGGGTCGTGCGGGTTTTCTTTTTCGTCGGCCGATTCGCCCGGGGAAAATGGAAACGGCAGCGCTTGGTATAGCGGCGCCGCGGCCCCGGCAATCGGGGCAACGGCGCCGTTTCGTTCGACCGATTATTTGACGGTCGCGTTGATCACGTAGCTTTTCTGCGCGCCGTTCCCGGCGACGACGACTTTCGTTTTTTTGCCCTCCGCGTAGACGTCGACGGTGGAATATTGATTGTGGTACGCGACGTCGTTGCCGTAGGCGGCGTTCGCCTGCAGGACGACGTAGCCGATGCCGTTCACGTTTTGGAAGCCGCCGTCGTGGTAGTGACCCGAGAACACGGCGACGACGACGCCCGACTTTTCGAGGATGGAGCGGATATCCGCGGCGTTCGCGATGAGGTGCTTGACGTCGAAGTTCGGCTCGATGAGGTCCTGGGGATTGAGGAGCTGATGGGTGAAGACGATCGTCGGTTTTTTCGTGGCGGCGAGATCCGCCTTGAGCCAGTCGGCTTCCTCTTTCGGCACCATGGTGTTGTCCTACGTGTAATTCGAGGCCGCGTACGAGGTTCCGTCGGTTGTATAGCTCGCGTCGATGATGACGCAGTGGACGCCGTTTGCGTCGAAGGAATACCAAGTTTTGCCTTTGGCGATACCGGAGTTCGCGAGCACGGACTGCACTTGGTCTTTCGCGAGTTGGTCCGTGTCGTGGTTGCCGAACACGTGGTAGCGCGGGCCGGAAAAGGCCGAAAGGCCGCTTTCCGCGGTTTTAAGGAAGCCGAGCGCGGCTTGCGACCGTTTTTCGGCGGAAAGGCTCGAGTCGGCCGGATTGTCCGAGAAATCCCCGAGCTCGATGACGAAATCCGCTTTCGCGGCGTTCATGGCCTGGGCGAAGGCCGCGATTTTGGCCGGTCCGCCGGTGAAGTACCGCGGTCCCGCGGTGACCGAAATGCCGGTCGCCTGATCCGCCTTGTCGCAGACGTGGGTGTCGGTGATGATGCCGAACCGCGCGATGCCGGTTTCATAGGCGAAGAGCGGAGAGACCGAGGCGGCGAGCGCGAAAGCGCAAACGAACGATCCAATTCCGAGTTTTTTCATGAGATACTCCTTATGGGCCCCATTGTTACCCCGTGACCGTAAAAACGGCGTTACCGGGCGGTGAGTTCCTCGTGAGATCGCGGTGAGAGAGTGGGGGTAGCGCGCAACCGCAGTGCGCGCGGAGGGGGAGCCGCCTGTGCGAAACCCGAGCGCGAACGGGTTCGTTCGTCCCGCTGAGTTACCGGCGCTTCCCCTTTTCCCGTTTTTCCTCGTTTTTTGCCGATAGCGGTTGAGCTTGTCCAAACCGCGAAAAGAGGCTACTCTTGAGCCGTCTTCTGGCGCATAAAGGTGGAATTGACCACCGGGAAGCTCCCGCTTTCGGCCGCGCGCCTGGGCCGAGTTCGCGGAAAACGTTCCAAAGAGGGAGAAATCAATGGCAGAATCAGCGCTCAAAACCTATCTCGCGGCCACCCCGGCCGACAAGATCAACGCGGCTTTCGTCGCGTACCTCGCGAATCTCGACCAAGTCGCCGCCGTCGGCCCGGAAATCGCCGCGAGCGTCGTGCACGAGATCGAGAATCAGCGAAGCCACCTGAAGCTCATCGCGAGCGAGAATTACTGCTCGCTCAACACTCAGGCCGCGATGGGAAATCTTTTGACCGACAAGTACGCCGAGGGCGTCGCGAATCACCGCTATTACGGCGGCTGCGTCAATATCGACGCCGTCGAGACCGTCGCCTGCGAGGAGGCGAAAGCCCTCTTCGGCGCCGACCACGCGTACGTGCAGCCTCATTCCGGCTGCGACGCGAACATGGTCGCCTATTGGGCCATCCTTTCCGCGAAAATCGAGGCGCCCGAGATGGAAAAGCTCGGGGAAACGAACGTGTCGAACCTGACCGACGCGCAGTGGGAAGCCCTGCGCCAGAAACTCGGCAACCAGAAACTCATGGGACTCGACTATTACTCCGGCGGGCATTTGACGCACGGCTACCGCGCGAACGTTTCGGCGCGCATGTTCGAGACCCATTCCTATACCGTCGACCGCGCGACCGGGCTTTTGGACTACGACGCGATCGAAAAGCAGGCGATGGCGGTGAAACCGCTCATTCTCCTGACCGGATACTCGGCCTATCCCCGCGCCATTAATTTCCGCAAGTTCCGCGAGATCGCCGATAAGTGCGGCGCGGTGCTTATGGTCGACATGGCGCATTTCGCCGGACTCGTGGCGGGCAAGGTGTTTACCGGCGACGAAGATCCCGTGAAGTGGGCCGACGTCGTGACGACGACCACGCACAAGACGCTCCGCGGGCCGCGCGGCGCGCTCATCCTGTGCAAAAA
>QKAR01000151.1 GCA_003246335.1 Spirochaetales bacterium
CTTCGGTTCGGTACGCGATCGCGTCGCCTGCATCGCGCGGAGAAAGCCGGTGTAATTCACCATCTGCGCGAGTTCGGCGAGGCCGACATATTTCGCAAGCGCGGAAGAAAACGCGACAATGCGCTCAGAGCGGGGCGCGCGCGATACCGAGTCGATACGGTCGGCAAAAACCGAGAGCAATTCCGCGACGGATTTCGCTCGTCTCATTGCGGTCGAATCCTTTCGATCAATGGGAAAAAACGCTGCAGAGCCAACGTCGCGCGAAATATCTTCTTCCCGCACGGTTTCTATAGCGCCTAAGGCTCGCGTTGCCGGCTCAAGCCGAAAAAACCTCCCCCGAACGCTTCCTCCGAGTGTCGAAAACCACTGGGCATACGCGTCCAACGCGCCGCCATCGAGATTTCGCTCGGCGAGCTTCCCGCAAAAGGGGTCGAGCCGAGTCGAGATTGAGTCTGCCAGTATCAGGGACTCGTGGGGTCGCGCATGCGTGAAAGACTTCGTTACGGAAAGATCAAGCCCGGAAGCGTATACGGGACAGGAGGTTCTCTCAAGGAAAAATAGCGCCGCCGTACCGGCGACGGTGCCGTTTCGACGCGCGTTTTCTCCGGAGACCCCAACCGCGCTCAGAAAAACGCCCTCAAGGTCACTTCCATAGTTCAGGACGATGGATCTTCCCCGGGCCGCCACGTTCGAGGGAATCGCCGCCTCTAACGGAAAGGCGATCGGCGTTTCGGGATTCGCGTCGCGAAACAATGGGTTAGCCCAGTAACCGCCGTCCGTAGCGAAATATAGGTCGCTCTGCACGCCGCGGGCCGCAAGCGCGGCAATTGCCGAAGAGACGGCGCAAACGAAATATTTTCCGCGCTCGGGAGCGTTCAGTTCGAGCGTCGGCCCCGCCAGGGCAAGGAAAACCGAGCGATCGACGACTAAACGAGTCGGGTTCTCGACGAGCACGGAATTTTTAACCATATTCGAAAGCCAGCGTTTGCCAAACGCGTTTCGGGTATACATGACGTCCTGCTGCCGGCGAATGAGACTCGCGATGGAAGTCCATACCGAGGCGGATTGTTCCGGCCACTGACGGTCAGAGGGGCGCCACGGTAAAAAAAGCGTGAACGGCAGAGTTTCGTCGGGAATGAGGGAAAAAAGGAAATCCGCTACGGAAAGAGACCCCTCCGCGGATTGCGGACGCCAAACGGCGTCCCACGAATCGTCGGAATCGAGAAACTCGTCAATCGTGTAGCGAAGCGCGATTATTCTAGCATTGGGAAATTTTCGTCGGAGCGGCTCGATAAGCCAGGATTCTCCCGGCTCGGCAACGACGATAAAAAGGGGATCGAACGCGGTAGCGACCGAATCAAGGTATCGTTCGGCCTCGCGCGCGGGATCGTATCTCGAGTGGAGCGCCATTAACGCTCACCGAAAACGAAATCCGTTATCTCCCGAATATCGTCGCTCGCGCCGGATGATAGGGACTCCATGCGCGAGACCCTATTCGCCCCGAACAACGGCTCCAGGGGTTTTAATAATTGCGAAAAATAAAGGGACATATCTATTGCGGATGACGAGAAAAGAACGATTCGCAAAGAATGATCCTCTCGGACATACACGATATTCATGGAACCCGCCTGTCGGGCGATGCGGTGCACGATGCCGGAAAAAGCCAAAGCTGCGTCGGATTTTACGGTTATGGATTCGGGATTATCGAAGGCGAGATCGAGTCGAATAGTCGCGAGCGTCGCGATTTTCCCGGACGCTAACGCGCTCTTAACCCGTTCCACGATTGCGTCGCGAGACGGATTTATCGACGAAACGCGGGTGAGGGAGGAAAACAAAGAGGCGTTTTCCCGTATAAGCGTTCGCAGGTCCGCGAAACGCGCCTCAAGCCCCGCTATATCGCGCTTGCCGCGCACGCCGTCGAGCAACGAATCGGCGACGACGACTATACCGGCGCGTTCATCGCGCCCCTCGATCGGTCGAGCGTACATTTTTTGTAAGCTTTCTAATTCATGCGAAGAAAAATTCCCGCCGAGCGAAAGCAACCGCTCGCCGGAGATTTCCGTCCACGCGTCGGATTCTCCCGACGAGATCAATTGAGATCGTTCCGGCGTGAAGCGATAGGAAGTCGTTAAGTCGAAACCGGTCGAAAAAACTAAACAGGGAATGCCGTCGAGGGAGGGAAATAAAACGCCGCCGCGCTCGAACCCTCCTTGCGTCAAGAACGCGCGAAAGGCGCGGGCGACCGTATCGTACGCGGAAGAGCCAAGGGCCGTCCGCAATAACCCATTTTTTTTTTTATCGTCGGCTTCGGTCGTTGCCCGACCCCGGGAGAGTCGGGCGTGCTGCATTAATCCCATAATCAGGAAATACCGAGTTCCTCGAACAATTTCTTATAGGTCTCGAAATGCTCCGATCGAGCGAACTCCTCGATTTTTTCTTCGGGAAGGCTCTCGAGCAGTTGATCCATATACGTCAGCACGGACTTAATTTCGTCCTTGAGGTCGACGGGAAGCGTCGCGACCGGAACATCTTCTTTCTCGATCGATGGGGGAAGGTCCCCGTCTGTCGCCAAAGGCTCGTCCGCTTGCGAATCGGCGACGGGTATTTCGTCGTCAAACGAGGAAAGATCGATGGAAGTCTCGTTTTCCGGGATGGATAAGTCGATGGGCGAGTCTGGCACGCTGGATACGTCCAAGGCTTGCGCGTCTGGCCCGTCCTCCATGGATTCCGGTACCGGAACTTCCTGGCCGGCGGCGAAACTCTGCTCGATATCGGTTAAATCAATATTAAACTCATCGAGCTTGGGTTCCTCGAGTTTTTCATCGTTAAAATCCAATGGCTCAAGATCCGGCTCTTCAATGGCGACGTTATCCAGCTCGTCCACGCTCGCGTCCGAATCGCCTTCGAGGTAACTCACGTCCTCATCGAGCTTATTTACGTGAGAAACGTCAACGCTCGGCTGGTCGTGCGCGATAATGGAATCATCCATCACGGCCGTCTCGTCCAGGGAAGGAGCGTCGAAAATTGAATCGGGTAGCGTTTCGGGAATTTCCTCTTCTTCCGAAAAATCTCCGGCAGGGACGGGTAGTTCAAGCTCCTCGGTCCCAGGAACATCCGCGATAGCCGAAACGCCAAAGTCTTCGGGCAAAGACTGTTCTGTCTCCGCAAGCGTTTCGTCTCCCGTATCGCCTTTTTCTTCGGTGAAATCGGCGGTGATTAAAATATTATTCAATTCGTCGCCGGTAAGCGCAATCGCCTCGTCGGTGTCGTCATCGGTGAAAAAGCCGGAATTATCGGAGTTTGCGTCGCTCGCGGGGGGAACGCCAATATCGACGGCCGTTTCCGGGTTCTTAAACGCCGAAAGCTCCGCTTTTAAGCTCGTAATCTCGTTTTTAATCGAAAAAAGCTCGTCCGCGATCAGCTTTAAAAGTTCCGTCGATTTATCATTGGTAACCACTGGTTCATCTCCCGTTTCTGGAGTAGGATCGCTCAATTCTCGTTCTAACGCGCTAACATCGTCAAAATCAGAGGCCACGGTTTCCTCCGTGACCCCCATATCGCGAAGGTCACCGCTCAGTTTTGAATCTTCAGTATTGTAATCCCTAACGGACATAATATCAAGTTTTTCTTCTTCCGTCCCCTGAACCGAACCGAATAACGACACGTCCGTATCGTCGCCGGCGACAACTGAACTTTCCGCCGTCGATAGTCCTTCGTCCTCCGAGACAGTTAAATTGAACGCGTTTGGCGCTGCCGCGCGCTTGGGGGCTGCAGCCTCCTTTCGTTCCGGTGCGGGGGCCAAATCAAGCGATTGCAGAAGATCGTCGAACTCGGAAGTATCCTCATAATCGCCCGATGGTACGCTTTCCGAAGGATCGTCACCGCGCGAATCGCCGATTTTTTGCACGAAATGGGACAGCTCGTCGGATATTTCGACTTCGCTCTCGCTTGATTCGTCTACCAGTTCGACGCCGAATTCAGAGTTATAAAATTCCGATTCCGTTACCGCCGAGCCAGTCGCGCGGAT
>QKAR01000095.1 GCA_003246335.1 Spirochaetales bacterium
AGTCGCAGCCGGCGAGGAAGCGGCCGTCGAGCCCGAGGCGATGCAAGCCTTGGACGAGTCTCTCCAAAAAATCGCCGAGGTCGCCCGTTCTCAACCCGAAGAAAGCGCGGAAAAAACCGTCGCCGAGTATAAAAAACTCTCGGTTTCGACCGTTGAGGAACGGAAACCCGTTTCCGCGGCCGCGGTCGAGACGTTTACCGCCGCGCAAAACTTAACGCTTGAGGTTCCGAAAGAGACCGCCCCCGCGAAAGTGCCGGTATCCGTCACGGTGGAACCGGCGAACGCGATCATAACCCTGAATGGCGGCTCCCGGTTTACCGGTTCGTTCTCCGGGCTCTACGCTTCTGGAGAAACGCTCAGCCTATCCATATCGGCCGACGGTTTCGTCGCCTCCTCGGATACGATCGTCGTTGCAAGCGGTAACCCCGTTTCAAAGACAATAGCGCTCGAGAAAGTGGCCGCGAGCGAGTCGGTCGCCCAAGTCGCGGCGCCGCCGACCCCGGTGGCGACTCCCGCTCCCCCGGAACCCCCGAAGCCGAAAGCGGTTTCCTACGCCGTTTCCGCGTCTAAGATCGTTTCCCTCGCGAGTGGCGCGAGTAACGCCGCAATCGCGTGCGATTCCCGCAGCGGCTTGTACGCACTCAAGGCCGACGGGGCTGTCGCGTGGTCCGTCAAAACGGCGAATGGCTCGAACTCGGTGAATCTTCCCGCCGTCGGCAATGGCGTGGTCGCCTTCTCCGGCGATAAGAGCTTAGTCGTCCTTGACGAAAAGACCGGCTCGCAGCTTTGGTCGCTCGATTTGGATAAAACGAATACCGGCTTATATGGGCGCCATCCGGCCATCGGCAAGAAAAACGTTTTTATCGGAAACGATGGGGGCCTTTCGGCGTATGACCTCAGGACGGGTACCGACGCCGGAACGGTCTCTTTCGCGAACGGCACCGACATGAGCCCCGCGTACGCGAACGGTATGCTCTATGTCGTATCGAAGACCGGCGTATTTCAGATAATCAACGAGGACTCGCTTTCCGTCGTAAAGAGCGTTGATACCGGTGCCATACAGCCGGTCGCCAGCGCGCCCGCGGTGAGCGGCTCGACGGTCGTATTCGCCGATCGAAAGGGCACCGTGACCGCGGTCGACGTGGTAAAGGGCGCGGTCGTTTGGCAATCGAAACTTGATCCGGCCCGCTCCGTCGACGTTTTCGTCGATCCGGTCATCGCGAGCTCGACGGTGTTCGTCTACTCGAAAGGCAATGTCTACGCCTTGTCGCTCTCCGACGGTAAAGCGGCCGCTTATTCGCCGTGCGCGGGCGCTACCGGCTTGGTTTGCCCAGCCGGAGGCCTTCTGTGGTACGGGGCCGGAACCGAGCTCATCGGAATGTCGACGAGTGGGGCAGTTTCGAAGCGGGAAAGCGCACCCGCCTCGATTTCCGGTAAGCCGCTGAAAGTCGGCGACGCGCTTCTCGTTCCCCTCGCGAACGGACAGCTGTATTCGTATCCCGTCGGGAAGTAGCGGCGGTCGGAAAGGGCGGCGCGCGGCGTAATGCCTGCGCGCCGTTTTTTTATACCTTGAAGAGCCGGACGGACGCGGAAAGTTCCGCGATCGTATCCCGGTTTTTAACGCTTATCTCGTTCGTGTCCGCCACTGCTTGGTTTATCTGGGAAGTTCCCGCGGACATTTCGCTCATGTTTGCGGATATCGCCTCGGTGATGTCCGCGAGGCTTCGAACGCTGCCTAATATATCCCGTACCTCGGAAACCATGAGCGATGAGTGCTCCCGCACGCTTGTCGAGATTCGTTCGATGTCGCGAACCGACTCGAGCACCCGAGTCCCCTCCTGCGATTGTTCCGCCATCGCGGCCCGAATGTTCTCTTCCTGCGCCTCGACTTTCGCGGTGATCGACCGGACGGCGGTGAATTCCGTCTGAGCCCGGGCCGTTGAGTCGGACACGTCGTTGATCGATTGCCGGAATTCCTTCAGGACCGACGTAATCCGCTTGCTTTGCTGAGCCGACGTCTCGGCGAGTTTTCGAATCTCGTCGGCGACGACGGCGAAGCCCCTCCCGAATTCCCCCGCGTGTGCGGCCTCGATGGCGGCGTTCATCGCGAGAAGGTTCGTCTGGCTCGCGATGCTTTGGATGAGGTCGCTCGCCTCAAGGAGTCCATCCGACTCTTTCAGTATTTTCCCGACGTTCCCGGTTACCTGATCCAGCTCCCGCTGTCCGCCTTCCGAGGTGAGTTTCAGCTCATTTACCGACTTGCCGTTATCGTCGAGCTTGCCGGTCACCGATTTCGTGCTCGCGACGATATGCGACAGCGCCTCGGTCGATTCCGTGACCGACGTGGACTGCGAGGCGATCTCGCCGTCGAGCGACTCTAGTCGCCCGGTTATTCCCTCGAGCGTTTTGCGCGTCTTTCCGACGCTTTCGGCCTGTTGCGCCGTTTGCTGCCTAACGCCTGCGATATTCGCCGCTATTTGGTTAAGCGCGCTCGCGCTTTCCGCCATGTTCGCCGAAAGTTCGTCGCCGACGGCGGTCATATCGTCGGTTTCCTTCGCTATATCGCCGATCATCGTCCCGATTTTCGCGATGGTCGCGTTGAAGTAGGACGCGAGCAAATCGATTTCGAGGTCGCTCGATCGGTCGAGCCGAACGGTAAGGTCCCCGTCCCCGTGCGCGATGTTCGCGAGCGCGTCGACGGCCACGGTCAGCGGCTTGACGATGGATCGCGCGAGCACCCACAGCGCGGCGAGCAGAAGCATAAAGCCCGCGACGAGAACGCCGACGACGATGATCACGACTTGGTTCGCTTTCGCGTAAAAATCCCCGAAGGGAACGATGGCCCCGAGGAACCAACTCGAGCCGCCGGGAACGGAAACGGGCACGAGGATGGTATAGGCCCGGTCTTTCAGGAATTGATCGCGCCGCGCGCTCGTGAGCGGTTCGCCTATTCGCAGGCGGGCCACGCCGTTCGCGAGCGCGGGGTCCGAAAACTCGCTCGCGACGCTTCCGATCGCGGCTGGATTTTTCGATGCGACGATTTTTCCGCCGGAGTCGGCGAGCTCGAAATAGCCCGACGCGTAAATTTTCGCCGAAGCCACGGTCTCGTTGATCTGCGATAGTTTTATTACCACGCCGACGGCCCCGACGGGCCTTCCGTTCGCGCCCTCGACGGGAACCGCGACGCTCGTTAATTTCACTATTTTGTTCTCGGCAACTTGGTCGTACGGCGCGCGCATGAGCGTTTTCGCCGCGTCAAGCGTCTTGCGGTAAAAGCCCGTTCCGCTTTCCGGCTCCCAATTCGTGCCGGAAAGGAATTGCAAATCCTTCGACGGGGTAAGTCGCCACGAAATGTCGAAAATGCTGCCGGCGTCGAGCGCGTTCGGCTCAAGGCAAACCCAAAAGGAGTCGTAGCCCGGATTCGTGAGGCAAACGGATTTTAGGTGATTGGTATAAAAATCTCGCCGGCTTGTCGCGGGAATGGACCCGCTCGCGCTATACGCGTGGGCGAGTTCCTGGGCGACGAGTAGCGGCTCGTTTAATTTCGCCGAGATCGACGTCGCCTGGCCCGTCGCCAGGGCGAGGGCGTACTCGAGCGCGTTCGTCTTTTGGGCCGAGGAAACCTGCAGGGCGACTATCGCGGTAATCGCGGCGAATACGGCAAAAAGGCAGCTGCCGATAGAAATAACCATGCGCGCGGTAAGACGCGTTTTCTTTCGTGACTTCACGAGGGACCTCCGGTGTTCCGCGTAGTTACGTGATCGTAATAACGAATCAAAGAAAACTTTTTGTCTTATTGGACGCGGGCGAAAATACGGTACGAAAACACAGTAGACAAAATGTCGGGTGATAATCAAGACTTTTTTTATTAAAAATCGATAAACCGAGGCAGGGTCGCCCTTCCGGGCGAATCTATTTACAAGAGAATCGTAAATTGCTATATTTTTATAGATATGGGCGCGGGCGCTCTCGCGCGCGTTCTTTCCGCAAAATTCAATTTTTGACAGAAACGACACATTTTCAGGAGGATTTCATGATCAAGACAGTGAAAGACGTTGATCTCAAAGGTAAGCGCATCGTGATGCGCGTCGATTTTAACGTGCCGATGAAAGACGGCGTCGTGCAGGACGATACGCGTATCATGGCGGCCTTGCCCACCATCAAATACATTTTGGATCAGGGTCCCGCCTCTCTCGTTCTGATGAGCCACCTGGGCGACCCCGCGAAAGACGCGAAAAAAGCGAAAGAAAAAGCCGAAAAAGACGGCAAATCGTTCGACGAGGCGAAATACATCGCCGGCAAGCACCGCATGGCTCCCGTCGCGAAATACCTCGAGAATAAGCTCGGCAAAACCGTCGCGTTCGCCGACTCCTGCTTTGGCCAGAAGGCGAAAATCGACGCGCTCGCCGCCGGTTCGGTGCTCATGCTCGAAAACACCCGCTTCCACAAGGAAGAGACCGCGAAGACCGAGGCCGAGCAGGAGCCCCTGGCCAAGGAACTCGCCACCTACGGCGATATTTTCGTGAACGACGCGTTCGGCACCGCCCATCGCGCCCATGCCTCGACCGCGACGATCTCCAAGTTCGTCAAGACGAGCGTCGGCGGCTTCCTCATGGAAAAAGAGGTGAAATACCTCGAGCCGATGGTGACCAATCCCCCGAAACCGATGGTCGCGATCATCGGCGGGGCGAAAGTTTCCTCCAAAATCGCCGTTCTCGAGAGCCTCCTCAAAAACGCGTCCGCCCTCATCATCGGCGGCGGCATGGCCTATACCTTCCTCAAGGCGCAGGGCCATACGATCGGTAAGTCCCTCGTCGAGGACGACTTCATCGACACCGCGAAGAGCCTTCTTTCCGCGGCCGCCGCGAAGAACGTGAAAATCATCCTCCCCGTCGACCATGTCGGCGCCGATTCCTTCTCGCCCGACGCGAAAGCGGTCGCCATCGACGGAGCCAACGTTCCCGACGGCATCATGGGCATGGACGTTGGCCCCAAGACCGTCGCCATTTACAAAGACGTGATCCTTTCCTCGAAATCCATCGTATGGAACGGACCGGTCGGCGTATTCGAGTTCGACGCGTTCGCGAAGGGAACCGAGCAGGTTGCCCGCCTCGTCGCCGAAGCCACGTCTAAGGGCGCCACGAGCGTCGTCGGCGGCGGCGATTCCGTCGCGGCCGTCAACAAGTTCAATCTCTCCGACAAAATGAGCCACGTATCCACCGGCGGCGGCGCGTCCCTCGAATTCCTCGAAGGCAAAACGCTCCCGGGCATTGCGGTCCTCGAGACTAAATAACGATAGTTTCGAAACTACCGGGGTAGGGGGGAAGTCTCCCCCCTCGGCCGCACACGGTTGCGGCCGCCCCCCCTCCTCGCGAGGCACACGCGAAAAAAAAACCGCGCAGGGGAACATTCCCCTCGCGCGGTTTTTTTTATGCGCGCCGCGTTACGGTTTCGGAAAACCCTCGGCGCAGGCGAGCGACGCCGCGATTTGCCCGTCCGTCGGCGCGAAATCGCTTAAGGCGCCGGACATATACTTGTCGTAGCCGACGAGGTCGAGGAGCCCGTGGCCCGAAAGGCCGAACACGATCACCTTTTCCTTGCCTTCTTCCTTCGCCTTCACGGCTTCCCGCATCGCCATCGCGAGCGCGTGGCTCGACTCGGGCGCGGGAACGATTCCCTCGGAACGCGCGAACTTCAGCGCGGCGTCGAAGCATTCGGTTTGTCCTATGGAGCGCGCCTCGATGAGTCCGTCCTGCACGGCTTTCGAAACGAGCGGCGACATGCCGTGATAGCGCAACCCCCCGGCGTGGATCGTGTCCGGGATGAACTCGTGCCCAAGCGTGTACATGGGAAGGAGCGGCGTCATGCCGGACATATCGCCTAAATCGTACGCGAACGTTCCGCGCGTCAGGCTCGGGCACGAGGCGGGTTCCACCGCAACGATATCGATATTCGCTCCCTCGATCTTATCCTTGCAGAAGGGGAAGGCGAGCCCGGCGAGGTTCGAGCCGCCGCCCGCGCACGCGATGACCACGTCGGCTTTTTTCTCCCCGGCGAGCGCGAGCTGTTTTTTCGTCTCCTGCCCGATGATCGTTTGGTGCAGCATGACGTGGTTGAGCACTGACCCAAGCGCGTATTTCGTCGAGCCGGTTTTGTCGCTTACCGCTTCCTCGACGGCTTCGCTGATCGCGATCGCGAGGCTTCCCGGGCAATTCGGGTCCTTCGCGAGCACCGACCGTCCGGCGTTCGTCTGATCCGTCGGGCTCGCGACGCAAGTTCCGCCCCAAGTTTGCATGAGCATTTTACGGAACGGCTTTTGCTCGAAACTCACCTTCACCATATAGACTTTGCACGAAAGCCCCATAACCGTGCACGCGTACGACAGCGCGCTTCCCCATTGGCCCGCGCCGGTTTCCGTGGTGATATGCTTCGTTCCGGCGATTTTGTTGTAATACGCCTGCGCGACCGCGGTATTGAGCTTATGGCTTCCGGCGGGGGATACGGACTCGTTTTTATAATAAATTCTCGCCGGCGTGCCCAAAAGCCGCTCCAGGGCGACCGCGCGCACGAGCGGGGACGGTCGCCATTTGAACAGTATTTCGCGCACTTCGTCCGGAATATCGATCCATCTTTTCGAGGACATTTCCTGCTCGATTAAGTTCATCGGGAAAATGGCGCTCATCATTTCGGGGGAAATGGGCTTGCCGTCGGGCCCGAGCGGCGGAAGCATCGGGGTTTTAAAATCCGCGGCGATGTTGTACCATTGTTTCGGCATTTCCGATTCAGGAAGAATGATTTTCACGGGGCTTGCGTTTTTGTTTGATACGGCCATGATTACTCCTTTTGTATCTATGTATAGATACATGGTATAACTGACTTGTGTTTCTATCAATAGAAAAGTATTCTTTTTTTTAGAGAAAGGTGTTGAAATACAGTATGAAAGAAGCAGACGAATACTTGCGCCGAATGGATAGGGGCGTGACCCGCCTCGCGCGCAACGCCTTGAAACTCGCTTGGCGATATCCCTTTTGCCTCTCGGCGTTTTTTCGCATCGCGCGGAACCAGCGACGAGCCTCGCGGATTCGCGCCTCGTTCCGCCAGCGCGGTCTCTCGGCTCCCGCTTTTTTAATCGTGAGCCTTACGCGCCGGTGCAATCTCAACTGCGCCGGGTGTTATTCTCGCGCGGCCGAGCGTTTCGAGTCTATCGGGGGGCGTACGGAAGAACTCAATGACGACCGACTGGCCCTCGTCATCGCCGATGGCGCGAAGCTCGGCGTATCGTTCGCGTTGCTCGCGGGGGGCGAGCCTTTCGTGCGTTCCGAGCTCCTTTTTCGGCTTGCGCGCGAAAATCCCTCGATCGCGTTTCCCGTGTTTACGAACGGTACGCTCATCACGGACGCGGCGGCGCGGGAAATCGCGCTGACTCGCAACCTCATGCCGGTCATCAGCGTCGAGGGGCGTTTGGCGGAGACTGATACCAGACGCGGCGACGGGGTATACGCCACGGCGCTCGAAGCGATGGCGCGCCTCCGGCGCCAGCGCGTCTTTTTCGGCGTTTCGGTGACCGTCATGCGCTCGAATTTCGCCGAACTCATCGACCGGGATTTCGTCGATTCCCTCGTTCGCGGCGGCGCGGGCGTTCTTTTTTATAATGAATATACGCCCATCGCCGACGGAACCGAGTCGTTTTGCATTGACGCAAAGCAGCGCGCGACGCTTTTGCGAACGCTCGCGGATTTTCGCCGCCGGTTTCCGGCGATTTTTCTCGCCTTCCCCGGCGACGAGGATCGGTTCGGCGGCTGCCTTTCGTCGGGTAGGGGGTTCGTCCATATCGCGCCGGACGGAAGTCTTGAGGCGTGTCCCTTCGCGCCTTTCGGAGACGCGAACGTTCGTGACGCTTCTCTCGGCGATGCGCTCCAATCGCCCCTGCTTGCGGCGATTCGCGCCCATCACGCGGAATTAGCGGAAACTTCCGGCGGCTGCGCGCTGTGGAATCGCCGGGATTGGGCCGAATCTCTTCCGCGAGCGGACGCGGTTGCGCGAACCGATTGAACCATTTCGGTAATTTTGGTACGATTTATAAAACCCGTATCGCAAGGAGTTATATATGCGCAAATATTTTATCGCCGGAAACTGGAAAATGCATAAGACCGCCTCAGAGGCCGTCGCCCTCGCCACCGAGCTCGTTAAAGAGCTTAAAGGCGGACCCAACAAGTACATGATCGCCCCTTCGTTCACCGCGCTCGACGCCGTTTCGAAGGTCGTGAAGGGAACCAACATCCTCCTCGGCGCGCAGAACATGAGCACCGACGAGCAGGGCGCGCACACCGGCGAGGTGTCCGTTCTTCAGCTCAAGGACCTTGGCGTCCAGGTCGTCATTCTCGGCCATTCCGAGCGCCGCCACATTTATAAAGAAGACGACGCGATGATTAACAAAAAAGTGAAGCTCGCGCTTTCCCACGGCCTCGAGGTCGTGCTGTGCGTCGGAGAGCTCCTTGAGGAACGCGAATCCGGTAAGGCCGAAAAAGTGTGCGAAGAGCAGACTCGAAAGGGTCTCGCGGGCGTTTCCGCCGCAGACTTGAAGAAAGTCACCATCGCCTATGAGCCCGTTTGGGCGATCGGCACCGGCAAGACCGCGACTCCCGAGGACGCGGACGCCATTCACGCGTTTATTCGCAAGGTCATCGCCGATATGTACGGTAAGGCCGCCGCTGACGAGATGATTATCCAGTATGGCGGATCCATGAAAGCCGAAAACGCCGCCGCATTGCTCGCCAAGGAAAATATCGACGGCGGTCTCATAGGCGGCGCTGCGCTCAAAGCGGATACCTTCAAACCGATAGCCCTTTGTAAATAACGGTCTTCTGATATAGTCCGACAATCGCCGTGGGACGCAACGTCGCGCGGCGATTTTTTTCCCCTTGCAAAAGGGGAATCGTTCCTATATAATGGCTTTTGATATTATTTGGAGTCATGAATGGAAATAATTGGTATCGTATTGCTGGTCGTTTTTGTTATCGTGTGTTTGCTCATCGTCGGTCTTGTGCTGATTCAGGACGAGGACGGAGACAGCTTGGGCGGCCTTTTCGCCGGCGGGTCTAATTCCGCGTTCGGCTCTCGTTCGGCTAGCGTCCTTACGAAAACTACCTACGTAGTCGTGGGACTGTTTTTCGTCACTGCCTTTTTCCTCGCTTTCATGAATAGAACGCCCGGGGATTCCGGACTTCAGAATGCCGCGCGCATAGAGCAAAGCTCCTCATCCGATGGCGAGTGGTGGAATACCGATAAGTCAGCCTCCCAGAGCGAACCCGCCGCGGATACCGCCCCGACTGACGCCGTCCCGTCCGACGCCGCTCAGCCTGAGCCGACGGCCGCCGAGTAGAGAAGGGAACCTGTGGTCCTCGAAAACGTTTTTTCGCCCAGTCTCATTAAGACCCAATTAGAGAGTTCGGACAAAGAAGAAGTATTCGAGGAGCTGATAGAGTTATTCGTTGCGGCGCATCCGGAAATCTCCCGAGAGAAAATTCTCGCGGCCGTCAAAAGCCGCGAGGACAAGCTTTCGACGGGCATAAAATCCGGGATCGCGCTTCCCCATGCGCAAACGGACGCCGTTTCCGGCGTTACCGGCGTTATCGGCATAGCCCATGACGGCATCGATTACGACGCGCTGGACGGCAAACCCGTTTATGTCATTTTCCTGTTACTATCCAACCGAGACGCGTGCTCGCTGCATTTGCGCGCCTTAAAGCGTCTGGCGATGTTGTTGGAAACCCCCGCCTTTTTTAAGGAAATTCTCGAGCAAAAAGACGCGAATTCCGTTTACGCTACGGTATGTAAATTTGAGGAGATGTTGGCGATTCCCCAATAAGGGATGCGTTTCATTGATCGACCTATAGAGTGAACCTTTTGGGAGGCAATATGACGGAACCTGACGTAATTAGCCATCTGATAGACGTCGAGCGTCTTGCGTCGGACCTTTTGACCGAAGCGCAAAAAGAGGCCGATCGCCGAAAAACCGACGCAAAAGAGTCGGCGGAGCGTCTTTTCCTAGAAGGCTACGGAAAAATCGTCTCAGGGCTTGAGCGGAAATTCTCCGAGGATCGAAAGGCTATCGAACTTTCGCGTGATGCGGCTCGGGACGAGTATGCAAAAGCCCTCGCCGCGACTTCTCTTGATCAGCAAAATATTAACGCCTATCTCGATTCTTATTTTACGGAAGCTAAATGATGGATCGAACGTCCGCGGACGCGTTCGTATTCGCCAAGGCTTCCGGATTATTCTCGAAATTTTTCATAGGAGCGCGAGCGAGGCGCCTTTTTCAGGCAAAGCGGCTACGCGACATTTGGGCGTTGCTTTTCGAGGGCGAGCCCCCGCTCGTCCCGGAGGGAATGCTGGCGTTGCTCATCGAGAGAAAATCCTCGGAACGCGCGTTCTCACAGTTTCGTTTATTGCTATCCCGCTACGATCGACCCGATCCGGTTTCACTCGCGCTTTTGCGGAACTACGATTATAATAACCTGAAAGCGCTCGGCGCAGCCCTGCAGCGCGGCGACAAGGAAGCGCCGTTTACCGTGGATATCGGCGAATGGTCGGCCCTCCGCATTGATCGTTGGCCCGATATCGGGGCGATTACGCGCGATGGTCCGCTTTCATGGTATAATCGGGTTCCGGGCGCGGAAGAGTCCCTTGATTGGGAAGTTCGCCTCGATCACGAGTATTACCAAAACCTGTGGTCAGCCGTGGTTTCCCTCGGAAATCGCGACCGTCTGTCGGTGGAACCGCTCGTCCGGGAAGAAATTACACTGCAAAACATTGTATGGGCGATGCGCCTTCGCTCATATTACGGGAAAACGAAAGCCGATATTTTGCCGCTCCTTTTCACCGAGGATTTGGCGCTTTCAAAACCCGCGTTGGGTATTTGCGAGCTGCCGCTCGATGTTTGGGATCGGTGGGCATCGTGGAAATACTCGTGGTTGCTGAATCCCCATTCCGAAGGGGTTCCCTGGGCGCTTGACCCGCGATGGGCGCAGTTAGCCGCTGAGCAATATCTCTATCGCGTGGCCCTGCGAAGTTTTCGCCAGCAACCGTTCACGGCGGGGGTGCTCGTCTCTTTTTTTAAGATTCAGCAGTTGGAACTGCAGATGATACGGGTCGCGACGGAAGGAATTCGCCTTGGCATGAGCGAGGGCGAAATGGCTGAATTTATGGGGAGCGGCGGCAATGTTTAAAACGAGAAAAATGTGCCTCGTGGAACTGTTGGTGCTTCGCCACGACGCGGATCGAGTCATTGAGTACCTGGGCAACCACGCGAACTTTCAGCCGCAGGGCTCGTCGTCAGCCCTCGATCTGACGGGACCCAACGAGGATCGCGACGTTCTAGACCGCTTACAGCTCGTTCGCGGTTACCTCGGGCTCGAGGACGCCGATTCCTTCACTCCCGATATCGGTTTGCCCTCGGTTCAGGACGCGGAAGCCGCCCTCGCGCTCATCGGCGAGGTGGAGTCGTTGCGCTCTCGAGAGCAGGACGCGCGCGCGACCCTTTCTCGACTTCAGTCGGCTTTAGAGGAGGCGCGCGCCTTCGCGAAGCTGAAGGTTCCGTTCTCGGAACTCGACCATCTCGCGTTTTTCTCGTTCCGCATCGGACGGATAGACCCGGCCGCGTTCGACGATTTGGCAACCGCCGTGGGCGACCGCGCCGTTCTCGTTCCGCTCGACGAAGGCCGCGCGCGCGTATTGGCGGCGTCGTCGAAAAAGGGCCGCTTCGCCCTCGATACCGAACTCAAGCGCTTTTCGTTCGTTCCCATCGAGGTTCCGAAAGATTTTACCGGCGTGCCCGACGAGCTCATCGCGGGGCTCGAGCGCCAAGTCGCGGAATCGGCATCCGAGGTCGAGCGCGTCGCCGCCGAGCGGGCTTCCATCGCCTCGTCGCGCGCGGCGGAGGTTCGCCGCCTCACGCAGGAATATTCGCTCGCGTCGCAGGTGCGCGCCATTCGCTCGGGCCTCGAGTCGACGCAGTCGGTATATCGTTTGACCGGATGGGTCGCCGCTGACGCGCGCGCGTCGCTCATGAAAGATTTGGACGATTTGACCGAGGCCCGCGTCGCGATGCGGATTTTCGACCCCGGCGAGGTACCGTCGGTCATTTCGGGTGCGGAAAAAGTCCCCGTGCAATACCGGCACGGCCCGGTGACGAGAAGCTTCGAGCGGATGATTTTCAGCTATGGCGCGCCGCTTTACGGAACGATCGACCCCACGCCGGTCGTCGCGTTTTTCTTTACCGTGCTTTTCGGGATCATGTTCGGCGACGTGGGGCAGGGACTCGTTTTTTTCGCGCTCGGAATTTCGCTCGTGCGCGGTTGGATTAGGCCGCTCGCGAAGTGGCGGCATTTCGGCCCGCTTTTCGCGGCGATAGGGCTTTCGAGCATGGTCATGGGATTCGTGACCGGCGAGTTTTTCGCGAACGGCACCGTGCTCGCCCCGGTGAGCCGCTGGATAACCGGTCTTTTCGGCGAGCCGCGGGAGCGGGTGCTCGAGCTCATGCCCTCGCGCGACGCCCTGGATAAGCTCCTGTATTTTTTCTGCTTCACGCTCGCCATCGGCTTCATCATCAACTCGATGGGCCTCGTCATCAATATCGTCAACCAGTTCTCGCTCGGTCGCCCCGCGCGGGCGGTGTTCAGCAAGAACGGCATTTGCGGCGCCGCTTTTTTTTGGTATGCCGTGTTCATGGCCCTGCGCATCGCGCTCGGCGGCGCCCCGTTCGGTTGGTACGACGCGGTAGCGCTCGCGACCCCCGCCGTCGTTCTTTTCTTCGCCTCGCCTTTGACGCGCCTCGTCGAGGGCGAGCGCCCCGTGCTCGAAAATGGCGCGTTCGCCGCGGTGATCGAGGGTTTCGTCGAGGTGCTCGAGGTCGTCTCGACGTATATCTCGAATTCGGTGAGTTTTCTCCGCGTCGGCGCGTTCGCGCTTTCGCACGCGGTGCTCAGCTATATCGTTTTTACCATGTCTGATCTTGTCGGCGGCGCGTTATCCGCCGGCGGTCTCGCCATCGGCGTTTTCGGAAACGCGGTAATCATCGTGCTCGAAGGACTCATCGTCGCGATTCAGGTCGTTCGTCTGCAGTATTACGAATTTTTCTCGAAGTTCTTCACGGAAACTGGGAAGGAGTTCACGCCCTTCCGCTTCACATATCGGAAAATGTCATGATAAGGAGCACCAACATGAAACGCAAAAGCATCGTATCGGCAGTAGCACTTCTTACGGGAACCGCATCGGGACTTTTCGCCCAGTCGGCTCCCGCGGCGGCAACGGCGACCTCGGGCGTTAAGTATATCGCGGCGGCCATCGCCGTCGGCGTCGCTTGTCTCGCCGGCGGGATCGCGGTCGGTCGCATCGGCGCGGCGGCGATGGGAGCCATGAGCGAAAACGCGGAATTGTCCGGAAAGGCCCTGCCGTTCGTCGGTCTTGCCGAGGGTATTTGCCTGTGGGGATTCCTGGTCGCCCTGCTTATCATCCTTTTATAATCGCGAAGAGGTTTTTTACAACCGTGGAATATTGCGTCATTGGCGAGCGCGAGATCGTGCTCGGCTTCGCCTTCGTGGGAATCCCCGGCATGGTCGTTCGAACCCCGGAAGAGGCTCTCGACGCCTTTCGTCGCGCCACCGGGCAGGGAAACGCGCTCGCCGGGAGCGCGCCTTCCGGCGAAGAACGAGCCCGCGTGTTGATACTCACGGAAGAAGTCGCGACCATGCTCGAAAGCGAGGTGCGCGACTGGCAAATGGGAACAGAGTACCCGCTCATCGTCGATATTCCCGGATTGCAGGGGCATGTGCCGGGGAGAAAATCCCTGACCGACTCGATTCGGGAAGCGATCGGAATACACGTATAAGGTGTCCTAGGTATGGAAGAACTGCGCTCTACGGAGATACTCGACCGAGAAATACAAGACGACGCCCGCCGCAAGGCCGATAAGGCCATTAAAGCCGGCGAGCTTGAGGCGAATCGCATTTTGGAAGAAGTTGGGCCGCGGTTGCAAAAAGCCGAGGAAGAAAAAACGGCGGAGTTTTACGCGCGTTTACGAGCCTTTCAGCGAGACGTTGACGCGTCTCGCCCGCTTGAGAGGGAACGGACGCGCATTTCGTTCGTCGATTCCTCCGTGCAAAAATCGGTTGACGCTTGGTTCGATTCGCGCCCCGCGGGGAAGCGGCTCTCCCTGTACGTGGACCGCCTCGCGAAAGCCCGTTCCGTGTTCGCTTCCGCGCCGCTCGAGGTTCGCGCGGCAGGTTTTTCGGCGTCCGAAGTTACGGCGGCCGTAACCGCCGTCCTCGGCGGCTCGAAAGGGTTTTCCGTGAAAATCGTCGATTCCGCCGCGGCCGTCCAGTTGGGCTTTACCGAGGGTCTCCTCGCGACGGCCCAAGACGGCTCCGTGACGTGTCGCGCGACGCGTGAGGAGCTTCGGTCCGAGGTTCTTCTTGAGCGACGGCAAGAGCTTGCCGAGGCCCTGTTGGGCGGGAGGTTGCCCGAATGAGCGCGCCTGATTCGATAGAGGGAAAAATCGTTCGCATTTCGGGCCCGATCGTCTTCGCTGACGGACTAGGCGCGTGCGGCTTGTACGACGTCGTCGACGTCGGGAACGCGAAGCTCATCGGCGAGATAATCCGGTTAAAAAACGGACGAGCCACTATTCAGGTCTACGAGGACGATACCGGCATGCGCGTCGGCGAGCCCGTCGTCTGCCATCGCCGCCCCCTTTCCGTCCGCTTAGGTCCCGGTCTCGTCGGCACGATTTACGACGGCATTCAGCGCCCACTCGCGACGATGTACGCGGATTCGGGCGCGTTCCTCGCCCCGGGCGAGCGAAGCGTGCCGCTCGACGTGGCGAAAAAATGGCGTTTTGAGCCTGCGCCGGGCGTCGGTGAGGGCAGCGCGATTTTCGGGGGCTTCATTCTTGGAACCGTTCAAGAGACGCAATCCATCGTCCACCAGGTCATGGTTTCCCCCAGCGTCCGCGGGCGAACGCTCGCTTGGTTCGCCGGAGCCGGAGACTATACCGTCGATGAGCCGATAGCCCGGACGGAGCTTAACGAGGAAATTTATCTCGCCCATTATTGGCCGGTGCGGAAAGCGCGTCCTTTCGCCGAAAAACTTTCCGTCTCGGAGCCGCTCGTCACTGGCCAGCGCGTCATCGACGTTTTTTTCCCGCTTTCGAAGGGCGGCACTGCGGCCATTCCCGGGGGCTTCGGCACGGGTAAGACGATGACCCAGCACGCGGTCGCCAAGTGGTGCGACGCCGACCTCATCGTGTACATCGGCTGCGGCGAGCGCGGGAACGAGATGACCGACGTGCTGACCGAATTCCCCGAGCTCATCGATCCCCGAAGCGGGCGATCCCTGATGGAGCGGACGATATTGATCGCGAATACATCGAACATGCCCGTCGCCGCGCGCGAGGTGTCCCTCTATTCCGGCATCACGCTCGCCGAGTATTACCGAGACATGGGCATGGACGTCGCGATCATGGCGGACTCCACGAGCCGCTGGGCCGAGGCCCTGCGCGAGCTTTCCGGACGCATGGAGGAAATGCCCGCGGAAGAGGGCTTCCCGGCGTACCTACCGACTCGTCTCGCCGAATTTTACGAGCGCGCGGGTCGGGTGAAAACGCTATCGCGGGAGACGGGTTCCGTCTCCGTTATCGGCGCGGTATCGCCGCCCGGCGGAGATTTTTCCGAACCGGTTACCCAGCACACGAAACGGTTCATCCGCTGTTTCTGGGCGCTGGACCGCGACCTCGCGAACGCGCGCCACTACCCGGCCATCGGCTGGATAGAGTCGTACTCGGAGTATTCCGAGGAGCTGAAGCCTTGGTGGGATCGCCTCGATCCCCGTTGGGCGCGCGTGCGCACGCAGGCCCTCGAGCTTTTGAAACGCGAACAGCGACTGCAGCAGATCGTCCGCCTTATCGGGCCCGACGCCCTCCCGGACACCGAGCGCGTCATTCTCGTGGTCGCGGAAATGATAAAGAACGGTTTCCTGCAGCAAAGCGCTTTCGACGACGTCGACCGCTATTCGGTGCCGGCGAAACAGATAACGCTCCTTCTCGTGATTATGGAATATTACGAGCGCGCGCTCGCGATCGTGAAGAACGGGGCGCCGCTCTCTAAATTGGTGAATCTTCCGAGCAGGGAAGAGGTCGTTCGCGCGAAGACGACGTTCCCGAACGAGGACGCCGCCGGGCTCGCGGCGCTGCAAAGCCGGATGAACGCGGAGCTTGACGAGCTCGATCGAACCTACAGAAAGGCGGTGGGCGCATGAGGGGAATAGAATATCGCGGGGTCGCGGCGGTTGACGGCCCCATCGTGGTCGCTCGTCGCCGCGAGAACTCGTTTTACGGGGAGACCGTGCTGGTCCGCGACCGCTTCGGCGCGCCGAGGACGGGCCGCATCGTCGACGTGTCCGACGATGCGTGCGTCATACAAATTTTTGGTTCGACGACCGGGCTTTCCCTCGACGAGGCGTCGGTCGAATACCTTGAGCGGCCGATGGAGCTTCGCGTTTCGGACGGCTTATTGGGTCGAATCTTCAATGGCTTGGGTAAACCGATCGACGGTTACCCCGAACTTTATTCTTCGAAGCTCGTGAACGTAAACGGATATCCGATCAACCCGTACGCCCGCGTATATCCGCGCGACTTCATCCAAACCGGCATTTCCGCCATCGACGGCATGAATACCCTCATTCGCGGCCAAAAACTCCCGGTCTTCTCGGGGAACGGGCTTCCCCATAACCGGCTTACCGCGCAGATCATCCGTCAGGCGAAAATTCTTTCCGCGGACGAGGAGTTCGTGATGGTGTTCGCGGGCATGGGCATCAAGTACGACGTCGCGCGCTTTTTCATCGAGACGTTCGAGCGCTCAGGAGTCCTTTCCCGCGTCGTCATGTTTCTCTCGCTCGCGGACGCCCCGTCGATCGAGCGCATCATAACGCCGAGGTGCGCGCTGACCGCCGCGGAATACCTCGCCTACGAGCGGAATAAGCATGTGCTCGTGGTCATGACCGACATGACGAACTATTGCGAGGCCCTGCGGGAAATCTCGACGACCCGCGGCGAGGTCCCGGGCCGCAAGGGTTATCCCGGTTACCTCTATTCCGATCTTGCCGAGCTCTACGAGCGCGCCGGAAAGATCAAGGGCTCAACCGGTTCGATCACGCAAATTCCCATCCTGACGATGCCGAACGACGACATCAGCCATCCCATACCCGACCTCACCGGTTACATAACCGAGGGGCAAATAGTCCTCGACCGGGAACTTTCGCAGCGCGGCGTATATCCGCCGGTCGCGGGACTCCCCAGCCTATCCCGTCTCATGAAGGACGGCATCGGCGAGGGCATGACGCGGGACGATCACAAAGACGTTTCGAGTCAATTGTTCGCCGCGTATTCCAAAGTGAAGGGAATCAGGAACCTCGCGGCCATCATTGGCGAGGAAGAGCTTTCTGAGGTTGACCGGCTCTACCTTAAATTCGGCGAGCTATTCGAGTCGAAGTTCCTCACGCAGGGCGAGGACGAAAACCGCTCGATAGCGGACACGCTCGACCTCGGTTGGGCGCTGCTTTCCATTTTGCCGAGGAACGAACTGTATCGGCTTAAGCCTGAATTAATCGAGAAATACCTCGCGGCGGCGGTCGCGAAGACCGGAATCGGCTCAGCCGAGGCGGCGGAGGCTCACTGACGATGGCTCGCCTTCCGGTCGCCCCGACGAAGTCCAACCTTCTCGCCGTCAAGGAACAGCTCGCGATCGCGCGCGACGGTTACGACTTATTGGAGCAAAAGCGCGAGATCCTCGTCATGGAACTCATGCAGATGGTGGAGCGGGTAAAGCTCCTCGAGGCCGATATCGACAAGGCCGTCTCGCGTGCCTATCCGTCGCTCAGGCGCATGCTCATGGCGGTCGGACGCGACCGCGCGGAATCGGTCGCCGATACCGTCTCGTATTCCTACAGCCTCGCCGAAAAGCGCGTGACGCTCGCGGGCATGAGCTTTTCGACCCTGTCGGTCACTTTGCCGAAACGGCGGCTCGCGTATTCTTACCTTAACTCTTACGCGGATTGCGACCGCGTCATGATAGATTTTTTCGAGCTCGTGCGATTGCTGACCGACATGGCCTCGATCAGGACCATCGTCTGGCGCCTCGCGCGCGAGGTTAAAAAAACTCAGCGGAGGGTAAATGCCCTCGATAAGCAGGTCATACCCCAGACGGGAGAGACGAAGTCATACATTGAGGGCGTCCTCGAGGAGCGCGAACGGGAAAACGTTTTCGTGCTGAAGGCGCTTAAATCGAGAAACGGAGGCGCGGCGATATGATACCACCCCTTTTCCAAAACGTTCTCGTGTTGGTCAACGGGACGGAAGCGTCGATTAATGCGGTTCGCTACGCGGTTCTTATGTCGAAATTGTATAAGAGCCGCGTCTTCGCGGTGTTCGTCGTCGATACAGCGACGATAAAGCAGCTTTCCATCAATCGAATTTTCATCGAGGAGGAGAGTCGCGAGTACGAGGCGAGCCTCGCGGAAAACGGCGCGCGCTATCTTGCCTATGTCGAGAAAATCGGTAAAGATAAGGGCGTACACATTCAGACGGACCTTCGCCGTGGAGCCATCTGGTCGGAGGTCATCGCCTGCGCGAACGAGAACGACATCGACCTAATCCTGATCGGTTCGCAGGAACTCCCCCTTCACGAGCAAAAGGACGCGATTTCCTCGACGTTTAAGTCCGTTTTAATCCATTCGCGCTGCTCGGTTCTCGTCGTGAAGGAACCTGACGTCGAGCAGCTGTATAAACTGATTTAGGAGATTTTTTAGTTATGCGCGTCGCTCTTATCTCGTTTTGCCCCCGCAAGGACGAAAAGTCCCGGTCCGCCGTTAAATCGCTTGAGGCAGCCGCTTCGTCTCGCGGAAATCAGGTTGACGTCATCGACGGCAACGAGGACCTCGTGAACACCCGGCTGACGATGTACGATTACATCGCCTGCGTCATTCGTCCCGCCGGGATCATCGGCGGAAAAATATCCCCCCGCGTCTCGGAATTTCTCGCGTCGTCGGGAACCGTCTCCGGCAAAAAGGGCTGCGCCCTCGTCCTGAAAGGCGGCTTCTCCTCCGAGCGCGTATGCCGCTCGCTCATGCGCGCGATGGAGGCCGAGGGCGTTAAGCTCGATTATTTCGATGTCGTCAAAGACGCCGACCACGCGCGGTACGTCGGAAAGAAAATCGGCTAAGAAGCGAACTCCCGTGGAAGACTGTTACTCGATTCTTGGCGTGCATTCCTCGTCCTCGGCCGCGGAAATTAAGCGCGCCTTTCGTTCGCGCGCGAAGGCCCTGCATCCCGACATTACCGGCGAGGCGTCCGGGGACGAGCGCATGCTCGCGCTTATCCGCGCCTACGAAACCCTTTCCGACCCGGAGCGCCGCGCGGAATTCGACTCGATGTACGCGCGCTTTCGCGCCGTGCGCGAGGGCACCGACGCGGTTACCGGCTTCGACTATCGCCTGTGGCTCATGGAACGGACCGACGCCGAAAGCCGCGCGAAGCTCATTTTTTTCGATCTTTTGCATGGGCTCGAAACCGAGGCCGTCGCAGAATTCGCGGCCCAGCGCGCCCTGGCCGGCGGTTTCACCCTGTCGCGTTTTTTTGACCGGGAAGACTTCATGGACTGCGGTTTCATCCTCGCCGAGGAACTCGCGGAGCGCGCCGACTATTACGAGGCTTTCTTGCTGCTCGCCGAGGTCGTTCAGCTTGAGCGGGAAAAGCCCTATTTCAGGCATTTTTTCCCGGAAGTCATAATTTTCGTTCGGGATCTCATCCGCGTTCGCATTCCCGCGTCCTTGACCGACGAGCTGGCGCTTGACTGCTACGAGCTCGCCCTTGAGCTCGGCTTGGGAAAAAAGGACGACGCCTACGTGCTCAGGCTCATGGCGGCGAGTTACGAGCGGCTTGGAGACGGGCGCATGGCGTGGCGTTGCCTTTCGCAGGCGCTGCGCATGGACCCGTTAATGAAGGGCGTGCGCGAAATGAAAAAAAGATTGGAGGCTTTTGGATGATACGGATTAAGAATGAGCGTCAGATTGACGGTATTCGCAAGTCTTGCAAGGCGCTCGCGCGGCTTTTCCGCACCCTCGTCCCGACGGTCGCCGAGGGAATGAGCACCGCCGATATCGACGCGTTTTGCGTCGAGTTCATAAAAAAAGCCGGCGGCAAACCCGCGTGGTACGGCGAGAAATTTCCCGGCGCGGCTTGCATTTCCCTCAATGAGGAAGTCATTCACGGAATACCGGCGAGGGACCGAATCGTAAAAAGCGGCGATCTCGTATCGCTCGATATCGGCATAGACTTAGGGGGATTTTTCAGTGACGCGGCGGTTACGGTCCCCATCGGAACGCCCACGAAGGCCGACGCCGCGTTGATGGAAACGACGAGGCGATGCCTCGAGGCAGGCATCGCGGCGTGCCGGGCGGGAAACAGGATCAGCGATATTTCTCGCGCCGTTTTTGAGATCGCCAACGGCGCCGGCTACGGCGTCGTGTACGAATACTGCGGCCACGGCGTCGGTCTTTCGGTGCACGAAGACCCGCAGATTCCCAACGTCCCGGAGCGGGGCCCGAACCCGCGCATCGTGCCGGGCATGGTGCTCGCGATCGAGCCGATGATCAACATGGGAACGGCGGACGTCGATCTCCTCGACGACGGCTGGACGGTCGTCACGTCCGACCGGAAAAAATCCTGCCATATGGAACACACCGTCGCCGTCTTTACCGACCACACCGAAGTGTTAACAATGTTAAATCCCGGGGAAGAATGACGGGCGTGTAACCTCTGCGCGCTTTTTTTATTAGATTATACATAAGACATGCATGCCGATTTCCCGAAGGGAAATCCGTTTGGAGGTTAAAATGAAACCCTTTGCCAAAAAGGCGGCGAAATCCGCCCTCATATCGATTGGCGCGCTCGCCAGTTTCGCTCTCGTCGTGTTTTTCTCGACCCGCAATCCCGGTTCCGCCCAGGTTGCCTTCGCCGAATCGAAACCCTCGGCGCAAATACCCGCCGATTCGGTTTCTTTCCTCGAGTCCATGCAAAAGGCGAACCGCAGCGTTTCCCAGGCGATTTTACCGGTCGTCGTGACCGTTGACGTCATCGAGACGAAAACCGTTCAGAATGGCCCGCAAAACGCCTTCCCGTGGTTTTTCTTCGGAAATCCCCAACAGGGCGACGACAACGGTTCCGGAAACGGGGATAACGGCGCCAATGGGCCGTCGCAGCGAGAGTATAAGTCCGAGGGCCTCGGCTCCGGCATCATCGTGCGCAAGACCGGCTCAACGTATTACGTGCTGACCAATCAGCACGTCGCGGGCTCGGCGAACGAGATTTCCGTCAAGCTCTACGACGGTCGCGAAATTCCCGGAAAGCTCGTGGGGTCCGATAGCAGAAAGGACGTCGCCCTCGTCTCGTTCGAGTCGAGCGATTCCTCGATACCGGTCGCTCAGCTCGGCGATTCCGACACCGTTCAGCCCGGAGACATCGTGTTCGCGGTCGGTTCCCCGCTCGGTTACATCTCCTCGATAACTCAAGGCATCGTAAGCGCCGTGGGGCGTTCCGGCGGCCCGAACGGCAATATAAACGATTTCATCCAGACTGACGCCGCGATCAACCAGGGTAACTCCGGCGGCCCGCTCGTGAACATTTACGGCGAGGTCGTGGGCATCAATACCTGGATCGCGTCCTCGACCGGTGGGTCTCAAGGCCTCGGTTTTTCCATACCGATCAATAACTTGAAAAAGGCCATTAACGACTTCATCTCTAACGGAAAAATCTCTTACGGTTGGCTCGGCGTTTCCCTCGTCGACGCGGATACCGACCTCCTCGCCGATCTCGGCATCAAGGACCGCAAGGGCGCCCTCGCGACGCAAGTGTATCTCGGTTCCCCCGCCGATAAGGGCGGGCTGAAGCCGGGCGATTTCGTCGTATCGCTGAACGGTAAGGACGTGAAGACCGTCGATCAGCTCGTGCGCGACGTCGGCGACCTTCCGAGCGGCAAGACCGCGATCTTCGGCGTCATCCGAGGCGGGAAGGAAACGAGCGTTTCCGTGAAGATCGAGGAGCGCGACGAGAAAATGGTTACCGATTCCAGCAAGCTCTGGCCCGGGTTCAACCCGTATTCGCTGACGGACGATATCCGCAAGCAGCTGAACCTCGACGCGAACCTCAAAGGCGTGCTCGTCGCGAACGTTCAGGTGAAGAGCGCCGCGGCCATCATGGGCCTCGTTTCCGGGGACGTCATCGTCAAGGTAAACGATAAGGCCGTGAAGAATATCGGCGACTTCTACTCCCGAATGGCTGATTCCTCCGCCAAGGAGATTTGGTTCGACGTTATCCGCGAAGGGGCTACCGTCACCACGATGAAGTACAAGCGATAAGCAAAGGCCGGCGCGCGAAAGCGCGTCGGCCTTTCGCCTTTCGCAGTTTCTGGGTCTGCTTGAGTATTAGCAAAAAACGGGTTACATTGGATGATATGAGAGGTTCATGTCATGCATAAGGAATTCCTGCCCTACGATAAAGTTCGCAACAACGCCCTGAAGATGGCGTATAAAATACATCAAGACGGTTTCATTCCCGACGTCATTTACGTATCCCTGCGCGGCGGCGCCTATCTCGCCAACGTCGTCAGCGAGTACTTCAAAATCGTTCGCAAGGACGCCCACCCGGTTTTGTACGCGGCCGTCGTCGCGCGGTCCTATTCTGACGTGCGCCAGCGCGATCGCGTCATGGTCGACGGCTGGACGTATTCCCCCGAGCATTTACGGCACGGCGACAAAATCCTTTTAATCGACGATATCTTCGACACGGGAAAGACGATCAACCATCTCGTGGAAATCCTCATCGAGAAAGGTATTCCCCGAAGCGACATTAAGGTCGCCGTGCACGACTATAAATATTTCACGTTCCACGAGGAGCAGCTTCCCATTCAGCCCGATTACTGGTGCCGCAAGCACGAGATCGACTCCCCCGAGGAAGATTGCTGGATTCACTATATGAGCCACGAGCTCATAGGGCTGAGCGAGGAAGAGCTCGACCGGTATTACTACCGCGACGATCCCGAGCTTCGTCCCATCCTCGCGGCGCTTAACGCGGCAAAATGAAGAACCCGCGGCGGAGATTAGCGCGCATTCTCGCGGCCACGCTTGCCGTTTTCGTCGGCCTTGGCGCGTACGCGGAAAGCGGTCCCTCGGGTACCTCTCCGATGCGTTTTGCCGCGACGCCCTCGGTCTCGCCGGGTTTTTATCGCGAACCTCTGTACGTCTCTTTCGCTTCCCCCTCGGGTACGCGCGTTCTCGTGGGGGTCAATGGCGAAAAGCCCGTCGACTTTCGCGCGCCAATCGCCCTTGCGGCGGCTGCGGGCGAGACGAAAACATTTATCGTCGAGGCGATCGTTTGCGACGTTTCGCCGAACGTTCGCGTGCTTGGACGGGACACGTATTCATGGACGATAGATCGCGTCCTCCCCGATCCCGTGCTTTTTTCCCCGAGTCGCGCCGAAGGCGGCCGGTCGGTCGTCGTATCGATGGGCGAGCGGGGCTCAATCCATTGGCGACTTTACCATCCGACGTATCGCTCTTTCGCAGAAGACGCGTGCCCCTCGGGATCGGAAATTTTCGTCCCGACGGGAGCCTCTCTCTGCGCTTGGGCCGTCGACCTCGCCGGCAACCGGGGTCCCGCGACTGCGTTGCCTTTCGCGGCAGATCCCCCTCCCGTTCCTTTTACTATCGTGAGCCCAACCCCCGGAACTTGGGCGAATTCGCAACCCCTCGTAATAGACCGGGCCGACGGAGTGTCCGTTCGGTACACGACCGATGGGTCCGATCCCTCGGTGAGCGGCTCTGCGTATATCGGACCCGTGCTCTTATCGGATTCCGCGGTGAAAACCGTGCGTGTCGTCGCCGTTGATTCGCTCGGCCGATCGTTTTCCTCTCGCGTGACGTTCGCCGTTCGTCGGCCCGACTCGCCGGCGGAATTTTCCCCCATCCCGGAAATTCCCGCGAACGGCGGCATCGTCGAAACGGGCGAGTTCGCCGAATTCCACGCGGGCGAAGGCTACGCCTGCGCGCCCGGTAACGCGGTAATTCCCGATTACGCCTCTGATAAAGTCGTGCTGACGGCCGTGCGCGGCGTTCGCACGTATACCCCGCTCACCGCCACCGACGGTGAGCATTTTTGGCGCTGGATTTGCGCGGGCGGCGGTAAAATCGATTCCGATGGCGAAAACCCCGAATCATCCGCGGTCGCGGCCCCCGTCGCGCCTGCACCTGACGCAGAGAAATCCGAGCCGGTCGTGAGGGTTCTCGATTGGTTTTTCGTCGACATTCGCTACCCTGAGCAGGTGTATTATTCGCTCGATTCCCAGGCGTGGCGCGCGCTTGACGGGCCTGTGTTCGTGGATCGATCGAATCCGCACCGACTCAGCTGGTATTCGCCTTCGTGGGATGGCGGCGCGGCGCGATTTCTCTCGCTTCCCGCGAAACCGGTCTTGACCGGAATTCCCTCGAGCGGCGTATCGACCGATCCTGTCTTCGTGTCCTGTTCGGACCCGGCCTATTCGCTCCGGTATGAGGCCGGAGCTTTCGAGCCGAGGACTCCGTCGGAATCTTCTCCCTCCCTCGCGAGCGGCTTGCTCGTCGAAATCCCCAAGGAAACGGAATCGTCGTTTCAGTTTCGGGTGCTCGCTGCCGTCGACGGGGTAGAGCAGGGTGAATTGCGCGCCGCGTTCTCTATCGACCGTAAGCCCCCGACGGCTCCTTCCCTCGGTATACCCGAGTCGCTCGCGTATTCGCGCAATCCCGTCCGCCTAAAAATATCCGGCGAGGGTTCTATTCGCGTCTCCGTTTCGCCCGACGCGGCTTCCCGCGTCGACGATGCGCTCATCCTCGTCGGCGATAAGGATCGACCGGTTGAGTATTCGATTACGGCGTTTTCCGTGGATCCCGCCGGAAATAAAAGCCGCGAAGTTACGAAAAAAATCACGGTCGACCTCAACGCGCTGTACGTGACCGAGCGCGGGGAGGAATCTTCCGGTGCAGCTCGGGACGGCTCGCCTTCGGCCCCGTACGAAACGCTCGACGACGCGTTGGACGTCGCCCGCGCCGGCGGCCCATGGAGAATTTACATACGCGGGACGGTGCCTCTATCCCATTCGCGTCAAATGCGCGCATCCACTTCGTTTTATGGCCTTGGCTCGGACCCATTTGTCGCTTTCGCCGACGATGCCCGCCTTTCCGTCATCGGAGTCCCCGTAACGCTCGAGTCGTGCGGCTTTCGACGCGTCGGCGTCCCCTCGCAAAGCGAGCCTTCGTCCGGGCCAAACGCGATGTCATTTGACGGAAAGCCCATAGTCGAGCTTACCACGGCTTCTCTCACCCTTAACGGATCTTTCATCGAGGCCGCGTCGCCCCGGTCCGGCCGTCTCATTCGGGGCGAACGCTCGATCGTCGAATTGAAGAATTCGCGGCTTTCGTTCCACGCAAGCGAGTACGCGATCGGCGTCGATATGCTTTCCGGCGAGTTGCGTTCGAGCGATAGTTCGATCGCCGTGGAGGGTAGGGACGCCTCCGCTATTTCGCTCGTCGATTCCTCCGCCGTCTTTTCGGGCGGTAGCGTTTCCGTTTCGGCGGAATCGGCGGGCCGAGGGCTAGAAGCCTGGTCATCGAGCGTTTCGCTCCGCGCGATCGCCTTCGAGCGGATTAACTCGGCAAGTCAACCCGTTTCCTCGTCGGGCGGCTTCGCCGTGTGGGGCGATGAAAAGAGCCGCCTTCTCGAGCGGTCCTCGGTTACCGTTCGCGGGTTTTCCTCTCTCGGGCAATTCGACGATGCTGTGCGGTATTGATGAAGCCGGGCGCGGCCCGCTCGCCGGTCCGGTTTCCGCCGCGGCGGTTATATTGCCCGACGGTTTTGACGTCTCCCTGCTTGATGACTCGAAAAAAATGTCCGAAAAGAAACGCGAGGTCGCTCTGGGCGCGATAATGGACGGAGCGGTCTCCTGGTGCGTCGGTTGGGCGTCCAACGAGGAAATCGATCAACTGAACATTCTTCGGGCGACGCTTTTGGCGATGGCTCGAGCTTTCGAGGGCATGGTCGCGAAACTGCCGTCGTCGGATATCGCGCAATCCTCGATCGACGTGATTGTCGACGGGCTTTTTTGTCCCGATATCGTCGCCTCGAGCCTTCGCGCGGCCCCTAAAGCAGACGCCACGTATCCGGCGGTAATGGCCGCGTCCATTCTCGCAAAACAAGCGAGGGACCGGGCGATGATACGGTATAGTTGGCTTTATCCCGAGTATGGTTACGAGCGGCATAAGGGGTACCCGACGTCCGCTCACGTGAGCGCTTTAAAAGAAAACGGGCCTTCTCCCATTCAGCGACGGACTTTCCGGCTGAAAGGCGAAGGCCAGCTGCGTTTTTTCTGAGGCCGATTAGTCGGCTTTTTTTCGCGGAATTACTTTTACTTTTTTCGGGGTTGCTTTCTTCGCGGCCGGAGCGGCATTCGCCCCGCCGGTTTTGCCCGCCGCGTCGGGGGCCGCCCCGGCGTTCCGCCGTACGTACCGTTTCTTCGCCGGCTCGCCTTTTTCGGCCGCGTCGCGAAGTTTATTCTTATGGTTTTTCTCGATGAACTTCAGCGTCGACTCGAGCCCCTGCAGGAATTTCTGCATGTCATCCTCGAATACCACGATCGCCCGGCGGTCAAAACCCGTTCCTTCCGTGCTTTTGCTTTCGACGACTTGAAGAAACACGTCGCCCGTCCGATTTTCCTTCACGTTAAAAAAATACGTGCGGTTATCAAGCGATATTTCAGTGGTAAAGAGCTCTCCGCGTACACCCATGCGCTACCTTCCTTCACGGCCAATTAGTATAGAACAATACTATATTTTGCCGTCAGCCTCAAGTACCATGCCCGTTAGCCATCCGAGCAAATATCGCTCGATGGCCCGATCGGCGCCTCGCGCGTCGGCGAGGACGCGAAACACCGGTTCCGTGCCCGATCCCCGCATCCAAATAAACGCCGCGGGCTTTCCCTCTCGATCGACGAACTGAATTTTCAGACCGCCTTTTTTTGACTCGCCAAAGTCGGTGAGACCCATGGTTTGAGCGGTTCCGTTATTGGATATCGCGACCCAGGAGGCGAAGCCGAAATCCTGCCTGAGGCTCGCTTTTTTTTCCGCCCATTCGCGCTCGAATATGGCTTGGAACTTTCGCTTGAGCGCCGCGTGATCGAGCGTTGAAACGCTCAGCATCGCGTCCTTTTCGAATACCGATGTCGTCACGAAAGGGGGGAGCGTGTCGATGACGTCCGTAAGGTCGAAGTCCTTTCGGTATTTTTCCTCCTGTCCGGAAAGATCGCACCAGACGCCGAAGGGTCCGCGTCGGTTGCCGTCCTCCCCAATGACGAGCAGCTTGAGTAAGGCCATTACCGTATTGAGGGGGTCGCGTACCGCCGCCGGATGCGTGATATTTCCGCCATTGGAGCCTTCGCCTAAAATCCTTACGAGGAATCCTTTCTGGCGGAGGTCACGCGCGAGGTTTACGACGTTCGCTTCCCCGACTTCCGCCCGCGCGACGGTCGCTCCGAAACGCGCGGCGATCGCGTCAATCATCATTGACGTTGGGTCGTTTACGGCGATCGCGAGCGGCGGTTCCGTCGCGCCTTCGGCCGTTCGCCGTACCTTGCCGAGCGAGAAGAGGTGAGCGAATTCCGCGATAACCGAAAGGGCGAATACTTCCTGGGCTTGAAGGATTTCGGCGCGCCCGGCTTTTCGATCCCAGTACACGATGTTTCCCCGGTCGCCGTCGCAATCCGGAACGTATCCCATCGATACGTTCCGTTCCTCGTCGGTCGTTCCTTCCGAGCGTAATCGCTCGATTTCACGGGCGCAAAACGAAAGGCTGTCGCCCTCGGGGACGATTCGATGGGCGATTTTCCCCGCTTCGCCATTGATGGAGAAAAGGTGGATTCCCATTTCCTCGAAAAAAAACCGGTCGATAGATTGGCTTCGCGCCGACCCGTTAAAGTCGCAGAGCAGAGAAACGGGCTTTCCGCGCGCGCGCGCGGTTTCCGCGGCTTGGGAAAAAAAGCCGAAAAAGGCGTTCTGCCTCGTTTGGTCGCCTTCTCCCGAAACGACTTCCCGCGAGAACGCGCGGTAAGCCGCGATGGATCGTTTTTTTTCTTCGTCGATAGTCTCATACGCGCGGGAGAGTAATTCTCGCGGGCACTCGGCAATAAGTTTTGCGGCCTTTTGGCCGGCGTCCGGCACCGCGCAAGCCGTTTTTAGCGCCGCGATAAGCGGTCCAATTTTCTCGCCGGAGAGCACTCCCCCGTCGGCGAGACCGAATTTAACGCCATTATGGCCGATCGGGTTATGGCTCGCGGAAATATACGCGAACGCGCCTATTTCGCGCGCGTAAGCCATTATTTCGGGAGCCGCTGCAACGAAAACGTGGTGAACCTCAAGGCCGCGCGCGAGAAAAACGCGGCACATGACGTCGGCGATTGCGGCTCCGGTTGGCCGAGTATCCATGCCGAGCGCGACTTTCGGCGCTCGCGCATCGTCGGCGTCTCGTTCGCCAAGAAGATAGTCGGCAAAAACATCGGCAATGTGGGCCGCGATTACCTCGTTTGCCGACCCGATGTCGCGTTCCGCGGACTCTTCATCCTCGGATTTCGCGAAAATTTTACGCCATCCAGATGCTGAGAGTATGAGCGGCGCAAACGCTTTTGCGATTTCTTGTTCGGTGGGGTGCGACCGTGAAAGGGGGACGATCTCGGGATCGCCAATAAAAAAGCCAGTCGACTGATCGTAAAATTGGGCCATTTAGCGCCTCCTTGCCATGCGTGGGCGAGTTTATCATATGAAAGTATTTTCCGCAATTTACGCGAACGCGCGCTCGGGAGTTCGCCCGCTCACTCGCCCGGAAGTTATTTCTTATCTTTCCGCTAGGCAATCGAGTTTCGTTTTGTTATATTTTCAGCATGCGGTTGCTAATTCTGAACTTTAGGGAGACTCTTGGTTGATGAAAAAGCGCGTATATATGGATTATAACGCCACGACTCCGCTCGATCCTCGCGTTCGGGACGTTTTCGTGCGAGAGCTTGATCGTTTCGCGAATGGGTCAAGCATGCATGAGCAAGGCCGATCGGTCGCGAAAGACATTTATCTTGCGCGAACGCACGTCGCGGCTTTAATTAACGCGAAACCGGAAGAAATCATATTTACCTCGGGCGGATCCGAGTCGAATAATACCGTGTTTAACGCGATGACGACCGAGTCGCTTACCTCGACGACTTCGCGCAAGGAAACGTTCGGCGGTCGCAAGACGATCATTACCACGGCGATCGAGCATCCCTGCGTAATGGAATCGGCGAAACGGCTCTCGGCTCTCGGTTTTCAGGTGCATTTTCTCCCGGTCGACGGTTTAGGCGTCGTTGACGTTGAAAACTACCGCGCGCTTCTCGCCGCGGGAAACGCGAGCGCGAACAAGGCCGATAAACCCCTTCTCGTTTCGATAATGATGGCCAATAACGAGATTGGGACCATACAAGACATTAAAACGCTCGCGCGCTTGGCGCACGAGTCGGGAGCCCTGTTTCACACCGACGCGGTTCAGGCGGTGGGGAAAATACCGGTAGACGTCGACGACCTCGGCGTCGATTACCTGACCATGTCCTGCCATAAAATTTACGGGCCAAAGGGCGTTGGTGCCCTATTCGTGCGTACGGGCGCCCCGGTTGACCCGTTTATCCGCGGCGGCCATCAGGAAAGCGGATTGCGGGCGGGTACCTATAACGGCCCGTCAATCGTCGGATTCGGCGAGGCCGCTCTCGTCGCGCGGGAAGGCCTGGACGCTTACGCGCAACATACGCGCGCTCTCCGCAATCGTCTCAGAGACGGTTTTCTCGCCTCGATACCGGATATCCGCGTCAACGGACATCCCGAAAACGTCCTACCGAATACGCTCGACGTCTCTTTCCCGGGAGCCGAGGGCGAGGCGATCCTTTTGATGCTCGATCTTTCGGGCATCGAGGTTTCCACCGGTTCCGCGTGCGCGTCCGGCAGCCTTGAACCCTCTCACGTGCTTATGGCGACCGGCGTCGGACCAGAACTGGCTCATGGCTCCATTCGGTTTAGCCTCGGAAAGTTCACGACGACCGAAGAGATCGACTACATCATCGAGACGGTTCCGCCGATCATCGCGAAACTGAGGGGGTTTTCCACCGTTACGAGCGGCGACGCCATGAAGGCCGGCGCCGCGCACTGTTAAAGATATAAGGAGTACGCTATGAGCGATTGGCTATATTCTGACGTCGTAAAAGACCATTTCATGAATCCCAAGAACGTTTTGTCCGACGACGAGTCGGCTTGGACCTGCGACGGCCGCGGAATCGTCGGCAACATCAAGTGCGGCGATCAGATGCTCATTTTGCTTCGCATAAAGGACCGGACGATAACGGACGTACGCTGGAAGACGTATGGATGCGCGAGCGCCATAGCTTCGACCTCGATCCTTTCCGAGGCGATTAAGGGGATGAGCATCGACGAGGCGTACACGCTGAAACCGGATGACATCGTCGCCAAGCTCGGCGGTTTGCCCGCGAATAAAATCCATTGCTCCGTCCTCGGCGACAAGGCGCTGCGCGCGGCCATCGACGATTACTGCCAAAAGAACGGCTTGCCCTCGATGAAGGGAACCGAGCACGCCGAAATCATCTGCACTTGCCTCAACGTGACCGATAGGGATATCGAGGACGCGTATAAGGCCGGGGATCGGACGTGGGAAGATTTGCAGTCGCGGACAAAAATCGGAACCGTTTGCGGCGGATGCAAAACGAAGGCGCTCGAGCTAATGCATCAGTTCGAGCATCTCTACGGGGAGTGACGCCGTGGAGCGTCCGCGTTTTACTCGATGAGTAAGCCGAAAAGGACGCTCCGTTCGTTTCCCGCAATGTCGCGCGCGATCACGGAAATATCCGAGCGGCCCCTATTTAAGGCGATCGCGCCCAGATACATTCTCGTTGGGTCGCCGTACAGGCCTTGCCACGAAAAATCCGGTTCGTTGAGGAAGAGTTTTCCCTGCTGTTCCCGAAGGACCTCAAAAGGAAGGCTTGTTTCTTCTTTCCCGTTTACGAGCACGGAAACGCGAAACGGCACGAGCTCCGCGCTCGATCCCTCGATTGAGTCGGCGATATCGGCGTAAATCCGGTATTTCCCCTGGCGGGCGGTTTTCGCCGAGCCCAGGGCGATTGTTTGACCCGACGGAGAAACGATCGTTACGTCGCGAATTACCGGGCCTTTTTTATCCTCAAGCGCCGGTAATAGCAATAAAGGATTGATGTAGTTTTTCTTTTCGCGGTCTATGACCTGGAAAATTACCGATCCCGGCTCGCCCCACGCGCTTTTCCCTACGTTTGAAAGAATATCGCCGGTTTCGACGGTTTTTCTTTCCGACATTCGGTTCAAATCTTCCAAATTCCCGTACACGGTGAGCAATTGATCTTCGTTCGAAACGACGACGGCGTTGCCGAGCGCGCTGGGAAAACCCGACATATTTTGCTGACTCTCTATCGTTATCAGTATCGTTCCGTGGCCGGCCGATCGAATCGTTTCCTCTCCGCCGACGACCAATCCCCGCTCGATTACGCCGTTGGATCGACCGCCGAAAAGCGTCCGCACGTTTCTGCCGCTCGTAGGCCACTCAAGCGGGAAGCAGTGGCCGGAAAGAATCGCCACACACGCAAAGCACATCGCGCGCCGAATTAATGCGTTCATTTTAAACCCTTTATGTCGATTCGGGAAATCGTATCGTCGGCGCCGACGTACAGCGTCTCGTTCCGTTGGACGAGAAAGGCGTTCCGCGCCGTGAAGTTCATCGTCGCGACAACATGATCGGGACGTTCGAGCGATATGATCGAATATTGGTTCTCTGTTTTGAACAGGGCGGAAAAAAGAGCGTCATTGTTCGTTTCTCCGGTCGCGATGAGTCGACCGGAAAACGGTATGACGCTTACTTCCTTTCGCTCGCAATCTATGACGCCGAGGCCCGAAGCGCATTCAAAGAATGCGAATCGCCCGCTTTTGCTGAAGTTGACGTACGCCTGTCGCCGCAGGTCGCCTTCAAGATAGTGATGAAAAACCACCTTAAACTGGCCTCTGCTAATTTTTATGAGAAGAACGCGTTGCTTTTCGAGCCCACTCACGCAGACTACTTCGGTACCGTCTTCCGAGATAGCCGCCCCGAGAATGACTTGCTGATCGCTTCCCCCGGGGTAGAAAGACAGTCGCTCCGCGCCGTCCGGCGCGAGGCACGTAAGCAAACCGTCCGCGTAGCCGATGACGGTTCCTCCCGCCGTCGACTGAAAAGCGGTGATAGGCGCGGTGTGTTCCCGCGTCCAGAGGGGCTGGCCCTGGTCATTATATTGGCTTACCGCGTCCCCTCCGGGAATCATGAGATACGTGCGATCATCGTCCAAATAAACGTATCCGGCGGCCGAAATCGTCGCTTTAGCGGTACCGTCAGGCAGCTTTATCGCGGTTTCTCGGGCGTTTTGCGGATATACGCTCCAGGCCGTCGTGGTCACGCTGTAACGGCCATCCGTTTGCGTGGAAGAAAGAATTTTCCCGTCCGGCGTGAAGTAACCGAACTTATTTCCCAGCGCGAACGCCTCAGCGTCGGAGGGAAAGGAGCCGCTCGTGGCCTGAACGTCTTGTTCTATCGATCTCGTCCATCGTGGTTGAAAGGAAATATCGGAATGCAGGGGAATCGCCGCGACGAACGCGTAAATAACGACGAAAATGAAGGATCCTGTCAGGATATAGGTAAGATTCCCTTTGAAGTTCATGGTTCCTAATGGTATAGTAGCCACATGGAAATTTCAATAGAATTGTGCAAGCTCTACGAAGCCGCCCTCGCGGTCGTGCCGCGCGCCTACGCACGATACTCAAACTTTCGCGTCGGAGCGGCCGTGTTGTGCGGCGACGGCACGGTCATCACCGGCGTCAACGTCGAAAACCGCTCGTTTGGACTGACGAATTGCGCCGAACGAAGCGCGATATTCACCGCCATTAGCTCGGGTTTTACCGATTTTCGCGCCATCGCCATCGCGACGCCCGACGCTTCCTATCCGGTAAGTCCCTGCGGTGCATGTCGACAAGTTCTTTCGGAGTTTTTTCCGGCTTCGGCTCAGGTCGTATTCGGCAACTCCCTGGCGACGGCCGTTTTGTCGTCCGTTGGGGAACTCTATCCCTACGACGCGCTTCACGAGCTGAGTCATCGCTAATTTTTCGGGTTTTTTTGATCGATTATTTAGCACTGCTTGACATATACTACGGTATGGTGCAAAATTATGTCCCATACAGATGAGGAGATACGGCGTTGGCAGACGATATCCTGACTATTGAAGAGGTCGCGAAATACCTTCGCGTTTCCGAGCGAACCGTCTATGATTGGGCCCAAAAAGGCGAAATTCCCGCGGGTAAAATCGGGACCGTTTGGCGATTCAAAAAAGATGAAATCGAAAAATGGGTTAATGAACGCTTGACGAGCTCTACGCGCGGCGGGCAGGGTTCGCAGCTCATCCAGGTGCAAAATATCCTGTCGCCCGATCGGATCGTTCTGCTGAACCACTCGACCCGCCATGACGTGCTGGTCGCGCTGTCGGAAACGCTCGGGACCGCCCCGCAAATAAAAAACCGTCAGGAACTCACCGTCGAGATTCTCAAGCGCGAGGAGCTCATGTCGACCGCGATCGGCCGCGGCATCGCGATCCCTCACGTGCGGCTTTCGTCGGTTACCGACCTCGTGATGGCCGTCGGTATCTGCAAGAACGACATTATCGATTTTCAGACGATTGACGACGTTCCCGTGCGCCTTTTGTTCATGATCGCGGCAGCCTATAATCAACACTCGTATTACTTGCAAACCTTGTCGTTTTTCTCGAGTAAGCTGAAAAATAAGTCGTTGCATGACGGATTGTTGAACGTATCGACGCCGCTTGAGGCGTATAACCTCCTTATCGCGCGCGAATAGTAATCTTACCGCTTTTCCGCTTGCGGAAAAGCGAAGAACGAGACGGCGAACCACTTCGCGGGATCGGCCATGTCGGCGGCTATGAGGCCGGGCCCGACTTTCGCGGTGGTATCGCATAGTAGGTATTTTTTTCCGCCGACGGTGAAACGGGCTCCTTCCCCGGGGCAATCCACGGCGGCGACCGCGTGACTGTAATCCGGCGAAACGAGAAGTACCGCGTCGACGCCGAGCTCATTGAGCATGAGCACCATGAGCAATGCCCTCGCGTCGCAATCTCCCTTTCGCTCGATAAAGGCTTCCGGTAAATTCGTGAAATCCGAACCGCTAAAATTGCGCTCATAGGAAAAACTTTGCGTCCAGGCGAGGGTTTTTTCGGTGAGCGCGCGCGAATCCGTCGGCCATCCGGCGCCGACGCTGAAAATCGCTTTCGTCAAACGCGCCCAACTGTCCCTCCAGATCATTCTATAGTAGCGTTGCCACGCGGGAATTACGTATTCGCTGCCGAGGTAGGCCGTAAGGAGGGAGAACTCCCGGTCCACGACCGATTGGGCCGCGCTCTCGTCGTCCTCGCGAAGCGGGACGTTTTGGCTCGCGTTCCCATCCGTGAATTTTTTTCCGACTTCCTTGCCCTTTGGCCACGCGAAAGCCGTCATCGGGCCGCTTTCGAAATAGGAGCCTTGGTCGGTACACACCGAATCGAGGGTGGACACCATCAACGCTTCCAATTCTACCGCCCGTGCCTCGTCCGCGTAGCACGCGAGGGCGAGCCATCCCTTTTTATTGTCGAGCTCTACGGCCTCGGCCCATCCCGCGACCGACTTCGCCTCGATTCTTCCGATCGCGGCCCTCCTGTTTCGCCAGCTGAGCGAGACTTCCGTGCCGGTAGACTTCAATTGTCCCGTAACGTGAGCGAGCGCTTTCGAGGCGTCGGGAAATTGCGAGAGGGGATAGACCGCGATTTGCAATTCGACCGGGTACAGGCTGTTCGTCAAATGGTATCGCGTGGTGCCGGACTTCTCCGCCAAAATATAGCCTTCGGGGATGTCGAGCGCCCAGCCATCGGAACCAAGGACTTCCGCGTTGAGGCGCGCGGGCAGGGCGGCGAGCGTCAGGGCTAAAAAAAACACTATCTTCGCGGGCAGATTTTTTTTTGGGTACATAGTAGAATCTCCTTCATGAAAGACATCCCGATCGTGTATGAGGACGCGGATATCCTAGTCGTCAATAAACCTTCCGGCATCGCCTGTCAGGGCGGCGCCGGCGTCTCCGTTTCCATTATCGACATTCTTGAGCGGCAAACCGGGAAAAAAATATATCCGGTGCATCGGCTCGACAAAGATACTTCCGGGATTCTCGCCGTTGCCCTATCCTCGGCGGCCGCGGCGAAATATTCCCAGGCGGTTGCGTCGAAGTCCCTTGTGAAGGAATATCGCGCGGTCTGCTTCGGGAAGCCGCCCCGCGATCAGGGTCGCATCACGACGCCCGCCGGCCGCGCGGGGAACGAGAAGCCCGCTGAAACGGAGTATCGCGTTGAATCGGCCGCGGGCGGCGCTTCTCTTTTGACCCTATCGCTGGGAACGGGACGAATGCATCAAATACGCGTCCACTTGGCCTCGATTGGATGCCCCATAGTCGCCGACGATAAATATGGAAATTTCGCGATGAACCGAGCCGTTCGCTCGGAACGCGGCATTCGGAAACTCCAGCTCTGCGCCTATGCGTTGTCCGTTCCCTTTGGCGGTCGCCTTAATCGATTCGAGATCGCCTTGCCCGATGAAATGCTTGCCTGCCTCGCGTCGTTTGGGATCGACCTATAAGTAAAAACCATGCCCTTGACACGAATCTTCGTTTTATCCATCATACGGCAAGCATGGAAAATACACCGCTAACCCGGGCGTATCTAGAGACCTTATCGACGAAGGACTTAGTTGATCTCGCCGATACGAATGGTATCGATATTCCCGAGGGGCTAAACCGCCGCTTTATCATCGGCGAGTTGCTCGACATCGCGGCCGATGAAGACCTTGTATCCGCCGATCTCGTTGACGCCGAGTTCAGCGGTTCCGTCGAGAGCCTCCCCGACACGTATAACGAGACTCAAATCAGCGTTCTCGTGCGCGATCCGGGCTGGGCCTTCGTCTATTGGGATTTTCAGGCCTCGTTGCTCTCCGCCATAACCGCGAATCACCGATTTGAGACTTTTTTTCTGCGCGTGTATTCGCTTTCAACCTCGAATCCCCCGACCGTAATCGATTATTACGACGTCTCCGTTGGAGTTCACGACCGGAAATGGTATGTCCATCTTACCGGGCGCGACGAAGCGTGCCTCATTGATCTGTTTTATCGCAATCTTCAGGAAAAAGAGCAATTGCTCGCTCGATCGAGACAGTTCGCTATTCCCGTCTGCGGCATGGGCGAACAGACTTTTGGCGTAAAGCGCCGAAATCCTCCGCTGGTTGAGCTTTCGGGCATTGAAGAATTGCGTAAAATTCATTTCAAAAACCATCGACAATCCTTTACGTAACAAGGCGGTATCGATAATGGCCGAAAATTCGATAATTTTTCTGCTCGACGCGAATTTACCCTATGTTCGACACCCCTGTGCCCCGGGGTGCGTGGAGGAAGCGCGGCTTTTTAACGCGTTATCCGGCACGTATTTGCCGTTATTGCGCGTTTGCACGGCTCTCGAAACCGAGGCTATTCCCTTTAAAATCGCTATCGCCTTTTCGCCGACGTTATGCGAAATGTTCGCCGATCCGCTTTTGCAGGATCGCTACGCCGCCTATCTTGATCGGACGCTCTCGCTCGGTCTCGACGAACTGGAGCGTACCGCCGACGATCCCTCCAAACGGTCCCTCCTTACGGCCCAGCTCGATCAAGTGCGGCTGAATCGGCGCGATTTCGTCGAAATTTACGAAAAAAATATATTGAGGAAATTCGATTATTTTGCCGGTCGCGGCTTCATTGAGCTTCTCGCGACGGCGGCCACGAACTGCGCCCTTCCTTTATTTATCGATATTCCCGAGACGATAAACGCGCAAATTGAGACGGGCCTCGTGCTCTACCGAAGGTTTTTTACGACGGTTCCCTCGGGTTTCTGGCTACCCGCGATGGCTTGGACTCCGGCCCTCGGCGCGATTGTGAAGTCCTACGGATTTTCCTATACCGTTCTCGAGTCACATGCGCTTTTGTTTTCCGATCCCCCTCCGGCTGCGGGCGTTTTCGCCCCGACGCAATGCGATAGCGGTCTCGTCGTTTTCGCCCGGGATAGCCGTGCCTGTCAGGAAATTCTCGACGAGAAATCCGGCTTCGCGAGTCGTGCGGAGTACCTCGACGTGAATCGCGATATCGGCTTCGAATTCGGCGAAGAAGAGCTTTCTTCGGTGTTCGACACGAAACTCGGCCGTAGGGCCACCGGTTATCGGTATTGGGCGCGAGGAAGTTCCTCCTCGGTCGAGTCGCAGTATGACGTCGACGCGGCGCGCGGCCGTGTGCGCGCCGACGCGCAAGCGTTTCTCAAATCACGCAGCGATACCTTGCGCCGCGCCTCCGAAATGCTTGAGGGCGCTCCTGTTTCTTCCGTCTGCGCGTTCCCCGCTTCCGTATTTGGGGAAATCTGGGCGGAAGGCGTTGACTGGCTCGATTCGGTTTTTCGCCAGAACGCCGAATCGTCGGATCTATCCGGCTCGGTTAATTTTGCCCTCCCTGCCGCGAAAATCGGTCAAGGTTCCGTCGATCGGCGCGTTTCGCCTCACTATTCGTCGTGGTTTCCGAGCGGCTATTTCGAGGAAGTGTTAAACGGTTCTAACGATTGGATGTACTCGTACGTGCGCAAGGCGACCGCGCGCATGATAGACCTCGCGGAAAGATTTCCCGACGATACCGGGCTCAAAGAGCGATCCCTTAACATGGCCGCCCGCGAGCTTTTGCTCTCCCAAACCATGGATTGGTTTTTAATGATGAACGAGGGCGATAGCGCGGAGTACGCGAAGAAGCGTTTCGAGGATTCCGTGCGCGCCTTCACGATCGTCTACGAGTCGCTTGGCTCGAATTTCATCAGCACGGAGTGGCTCACCACGACCGAAAAAGAGCATAACCTTTTTACCGATATTAATTACCGGGTGTTCAGCAAGAAAAAATAGCGAAACGTCGCCTATTCAAGCTGCTGTAAGTCGTGAATTTTTTTCTGGATCGCGAGGGTGGTGGTCGCCGCGGCGACGCCCTCAATCGCGGGATCAAAATGCCGGTCTATTTCGAGCGCTTCATTCCACAGGCCTACCGCCGATTCCAGTTCGCCCGCCGCGTATAACCGCAAACCGCGGATGTAGAGGTCCTCGACCTTCTTTTCCTTGTTCGCCCGCCCGCGATCGCCTAAGTTGAGTTTCGCCGCAAGGCTGATTCGGTTAAACAAGGCGACTTGCGTCGTCATATCAAGCGTATAATTGACGTTAAATTGCAGGTCGTTGACGTTCATTTCCCCGCCGATCGTGACGCGGGGATTCGCTCCCTTGAGCTGGAAACCCGCTAAAAACGTGAAAAATTTAACGAATTCGACGGAAAAACCCGCGCCGTACGCCATTGATTCAGATTCCGCCACGTCGAGAAAATTCACCGGCTGCTGAACCTCGGCCGATATGGTCATCGGTTTCGCCCATTTCCAGGCCGCGCCGGCGGTTAATAAGCTCGGTAGGGCTTCCGACTCTCCTCCGCCGATCGGAACGACGGGCGGTCCTATGTTGCGCGCGGTCAATCCCACGGAAAAGTTTGGGTCGCGCGAATTGTAGAGCTTAAAGAAATTAAAGCGAGTTTGCATCCCAAAATCGCCCATAATGGTGAACGCGGACTGGTCTAAGCCCGAACCGGACTGAATCGTACCGTCGTTATCCGAATAGTCGGGCATACCCCGGTAGCCCGCCTTGAGATTGACGCCGAGGGCGATGCCTTTAAAGTAGTACCCCGCGAGGAAATTGTGCGATAGGTTGAGAACGCCCAAGGTTTCGGTGTAGTATCCCCGAGATACCCGTTCTCCGAAGGAGTTATATTCGGTAAAGGGGACGTAAAAACACCGGATCGATGCGCCGTATCCCGTCGTGTCGGTTCTTTGAGTGAAAGATACCGTTTCCAGGCGAGAGTCGGCGATCCAGCTATTATGGAAAACGGCGAGTTCGGTGTTTTTCATCGTGGCGCTTCCGGCGGGATTCGTCTCGAAGAAACTAATATCGTTCGCGAGGGCGCTGAAGGCCGATCCCATCGCTTCCGAGCGGCCGCCTCCCGGTATCAGCAACGATCGAAACGCCGTTTGCCCCGCGTTTTCGTCGGTGAGGGAGTCGAAAATACTGGATACTGAGGCATAGGAATCCGACAGGTCAAGCGCAACGCCCGACATCATCAGAGCGAAAATCGTTACTACTGCGCAAACCGTTCGTTTTAGTTCCATAGCCACCCAATAAAAGTATATTTTATTTTCGGTTAATATTCTGCCGTTTTATACTGGATTTGACCATTTTATCTGCCGAAATTTAAGAAAGGTATCGCTCTCGAATAAGGTTTTCGTGGGTATAAAAAAGTTTGCGTTTGTCACATCGATCATGCTACTCCTCGTTTCGGCGACGATTTTCGCCGGAGGAAATCCCGAAGTGGGACTCCCAAAGGTCGATCGTCTCATTAAGGAAAAAAACTATAACGACGCTATTCTCGAGCTGACGAACTATATGAACGAAAATCCCGAGGATTTCGACGGAGCTCAGCAACGCCTGCGGAAAATCATCAAGATGCGGGAAAGCTATAACGACACCGCTCTCGACCTTTTGACGGTGCTCGCCGACGAGCCGACGAACGATAAGAAAAAACTCGATATGATCGCGTATCTTGAGGCGCTGGAAAAAAACCCGAACGCTTCGACGCAAAACTTCATCGCGGAAACGAAGGCTGCGGCCCAATTCACGTATTATCGGGCTCGCTTCGACGAGATCATGACGACCGGCGACGGTCAGATCGACGCCGGGCAATACGTCGCGGCGGCGAAAACTTTTCAGGAAGGCTTCGCCATTTATAAGGCCGAATTCGACGAAACCTCGAGTCCCGAGGCAGTAACCGCGGTAAACGATCGTCTCACGGAGCTCGGCGCGAACATCGCGCAGTATGACGCCCTACAAGCCGCCTTCGTCGCCTCGGTAAATTCGTTCCGCTCGGCGGTGCAAAGCCGCGATCCGGCCGCCGTGGAGGAGCGTTACGCCGCCCTTGACGCACAGCTCGGATCGCTCGCTACCGTGCGAAACGCGATCGCCGCATCGGGCTGGTATTTCGAGGACTCGTTCGCGGAACTTCAACGCCAGAATAAATTACTCACCGAAAACTCGTTTTTGCCCTTCGCCTACCGCTTTACGCTGGGACGGAAAACATCCGAGCGGTTCGAGGGGATTCTCGGGGCTTGCGACGCCCAGTGGAACCTTTCGATGGACGCGCTTGAAAACGCCGAGCGCGAGGCGGAGCGCTCCCTTTGGACGGAGTCTCTCGCTACCCTCGGGACCGGCTCGGCCGAGCGGGCCCTTTCGGACCTCGCCTCTGCGCGTCGCCTGCTCGCCGTGTCGGAAAGGCTCGCCGCGTCGCTTTCCCGCTTTACCGCGCGCGCCGACGCCTGGGGCAAACGGGACTATCTCGCGTTCGCGGCGTCCTCGAGGGCGACGTCGACGGTTCTCGCGGGCCTAGAGACGCTTGGCGCTCGTTACGGCGAGTATCGCGCGATTTCGGCGGAGCTCGCCGCGTACGCGCCGCCCCCGATTTCGCCCGACGCCGTTCGAAAAGCCCCCGCGCCGGCGGTTACGACCTGGGCGTCCTGGGTATCCTCCCTCGCGAATCTCTCGGCGGCGGTCGCTTCCGATCAAACGGATCGGGCCCCCAGCGGCGCACCGGCCGAATATGACGCGGAATTCAGCGCGTGGAAAAAAGCGTTCGCCTCCTCGATAGCGGCGGATACCTACGCGGCCCGCGAAAGAAGCGCCGCCTACCAGGCGGATTCGGCCGAAGCCGTCGTCGCCGATCGTCGTTCCGCGTATGACGAGGCCCTCGCCCTTTTGGACGGGAAACCGAATGACGCGGGATCGGTTTCGTATTACCCGAGCCAAAGTTTGACAGCCTTTACCGACGTCCGATCCGGCATCGCGTCGGATAAGCGCGCGCTTGGGGCCGCGGCGGACTCGCTGAGAAAAGCGTCAACCGACGTCCTTGCCCGGCCTCAATACGCCGCTTCTCTCGCCCGTATCGACGCCGCGAACGAGAGCCTTGACCGGATTTCCGCGAACGCGGGCACTGGCATAACCCGCGCCAACTCCCGCATTTTACAGTCGAATCTCGCGCGCCAGGAATCCGATTTGCGTTTCACCCAGGCGCAGGCGGCTCTGCGTCGAAACGACTTTCAGGCCGCGCGGGATAATCTCCAGCGCTCTCGAGACCGTATTAACGTAGCCTTGTCCCTGCAGGAGGACGTCGCGTTGCGAAAGTCGAGCGATCAAAAACTCGAGGCGCTGGGCGCCGACATCACCCGAATCGAGAACGAGTCGGTCGTCCGCGAGGTTCGCGCGCTAATTTCGTCGGGAAAAAACGCCTATTATTTGGGGAATTTCGACCAGGCCGACCAAATTTTCACGCAGGCGAAAACCCGGTGGAGCGCGACGAACGTGGACGAGAACGCCGAGGTCGCGAACTGGCTCACGATCGTGAATACGGCGCTGTCGATGAAAACCGGACGGACAATCCCCGTATCCGCTCCGCTCTATCCCCAGATGAGCCAGATTCTCAATACCGCGAACCAGCTTTTCTCGGAGGGTAAGCAGCTCATCGGCGCGGGCCAGCGTACCGCCGCGATCTCCCGGCTTGAGGACGCGAAATCGAAATTGCAGCAACTCCAGCTCGTGTACCCGCTCAATCAGGACGCGGGCTTGATGACGCTCAAAATCGACCAACTTATCGACCCGATCGCCTTTTCCGTTTTTTTCCGCCAGAAGGTCGATTCCGTCCGCCAAAACTACAAAGTTGAGCGGCAAACGTCCTATAGCGATCTTCTCGATCTGTATCAAATTAACCCGGACTATCCCGGCATCAAAAAACTTTTGGACGACGTCGAGATATACTTAGGGGTGAAACTACCGCCTCCGGACCCGAAGGCCCTCGCCCGTTCTTCCGAGCTGACGCGATCCGCCCAAAAGATATATGATGCCAACACGCGCAGCATGTTCCAAGTCGCGCTCGATCAGTTGGACGAGGCGGTAAAGCTGAACCCCGATAACCAGGTCGCCATCGCGCTGAAGGATCGCGTGCAAACCTCGGTGGGCGGTCAGTCTGTCGCCGTCCTTTCGGCTACCGATGAGGCGAAATACCAGCAGGCGGTACAGGAACTTCAGCGGGGAAACAAGATTACCGCGTCGGCCCTCGTCGAGCAATTGCTCCAGAATCCTAAGAGCCGCAATTCGGCGAAAATTCTTGATTTGAAAAAAAGGATTGACTCGCAACTATGATACGTCGAATCGCCCTCTGCGCATGCGCCTTAACCCTTTTTCTCCTCCCCGCCGTCGCCCGGGATTTCTATTGGGAAGATCCCCAAATCCTCGGGTCCGTCGATAGCCGCTTTCCCCAATCGGCCTCGAATGGATCGGTTTCGGCGGTACTCTATCAGGAAATTGAGCGCTCGACGTCTGATTCCGGTCGCGTTTGGCTTTCGATGCGGGTGTATTCCTCCGCTGGGTGGCAAGTCCGCGCGCGTTTCGCCGGTCCGTTCGCGTACGAGGGAGACGTTCCCTCTATCGCCTCGGTTTCGATCGATTCGCGCGGGACGATTTTCGTCGCCGCGGCGACCGCGGTAAACGCGGTCTCGGTCTTCGGTTCGAACGATCTTGGCTCGACTTTTATTGAGCAACGCATTCGGGGCGATACGTCCGCGGTGCTTTCTCCGCGCGTGTTCGCGCTTGCCGACGGTTCGTACCTTCTATTCGCGACGCGCGGGGGAGAGGACAATTTCTCGTTAGTGAGCGCGAAATCCTCCGACGGGCGGGCCTGGTCGAGCTTCGAGACTTTCGCGCCGTCCGCCGGCATGCGGCGTCCTTTTTTGCCCGCGCACGCGACGCTGGGCTCGACGGACGTAATCGTTTTTCAGTCGTTTTACGAGGGCTCGAGCCGGTCTTCCTATCAATTGTATTCAACGGTGTCCTCGAATGGCGGCAAGTCTTGGAGTTCTCCCTATTTATTGACTTCCTTCGCCGATAGCGCGACCACGTACGAGAATTGGCACAATCAGCGTCCGCGGCTCCAGAAAGTGGGCGGCTCCCTGTGCCTCGCGTGGGAGCGCGCGCGGACGGCTTCGGAAAAATACGCCATTTACTTCATGAATCTCGACTCGCTCGGCCGACCGATAGGGCAGTCCGAGCGGATTTCATCGACGGATGGATATTGCTATGACCCGGACATCGCCGATTCCGACGGTATTCCGACCGTCGTGTGGTTCGATAATCGTCGGGGCGTCAATCGCGTCTATATGGCGAGAAAAGAGGGCTATCTTTGGGACGAAACCGATATTTCCCGCAGTTCTCGCGATTCGGTGTTCGGCCGTGTCGTGACGGTCGGCGGCGATATCGAGGTCTATTGGCAGCAAGCGGAAGCGCGCGGCGTTCAGCGCGTCGTTCGGCTCGCGCCCGACCGCACGGCAAAGCCCGCGGTCGTTCAGCCGGTTAATTTCGCGAGCGGCGCGAAGGGTCGCGGGGACGTGGTGCGCGCTCTCGTCAATTTGCCGGACGACTCTTCCGGAATCGCCGGCTATTCCTGGGCTTGGGGGCGCGGCGAGCAACCGTGGGTTCCCTCCGCGATACAGAAGTTGCCCGAGGATAATCGCCTTTCGGTGGAGGCGGACGCGGATGGCCCCTGGTATTTGGGCGTACGCGTGGCGGATTACGCCGGCAACTGGTCGGCCCCCCGATACGTCGAGTATATCCGGGATACGACTCCCCCCGATCCGCCGTCGATACAAAACCCGGATCTGGACGACAAGGGGTTCGTCTCGTCGAATACCTTCACCGTTTCATGGGATAAGGCGCCCGGCGAGATTCCCTCAGGATATTCGTGGAGCCTCGAATACCTCGCCCCGTTGAGCTTCCTTCCGACGCTCGGCGGCGGCTCGAAAATTCCCGCTTCGTTCGACCTTGCCGCAGCGGCCGCCGCGCGGTTCGGCGCGCTCAAGGTGCCGGTATCGCTTCGAACGAGGGAGTCGCGCGCATCGTTCGTGAATCGCGATAACGGCGTGTACGCGTTTACCGTTTCGGCGATCGACGAGGTCGGGAACGTGGGGCAGTCGACGGTTCGGTACCTCGTCCTGAACAAATACGTGCCGGTCACCTTTATCACGTACGTCGATTCCTCCGTCGACGAGACGGGAGTCGCGAAGCTTTCGATCGTCGGCCGAGGCTTTTCCGAGGGCGGTCTCGTGACGGACGTGTATTTGGATCGCGACGGAAAGGCCCCCTGGGACATTCGCCTCGCGCGCGCGGATGGCAGATTCAAGGTCGATAACGATCGGCTAATAACCGGCATTTCGCTTTCCGACGTAGAGGAAGGTTCGTACCGGGTCGTTCTCGCGCATCCGGTCCGGGGCCTGTACGTCACGAAACCGATACTATCCTTTACCGCCTTCGGTACCGTGAAGTTTGGCGATTACCGCTATCAATTCGAGCCGCCCTGGGCCGTCTCGGCCGATAGCGGTTTCCGCTCGATTCGTCCCGATACCGTCTTGCTTATGTCGATACTCGCGTTCGCGCTCGCGCTTTTGTCGTTCTCCGCTTGGGGAATCGCCGGAACGGCGCGCGAGGCCGCCCGGATCAGGGGAGACGTACGCGCTCTCATCACAGGAGATATCATGCCGTCGGAACAGAAAAAAAAGGCCGTCGCGCTTCGGAAGCGGGGGATCGGCCTTCGACTGAAACTCGCGTCGTTTACGACTGCCCTCGTCATCTCGGTAGTCCTCATCGTGTCCATTCCGCTGGGACTGCAATTCTCGGCTAACCAGGAGCGAACGCTCGCGCAGGGCCTACAGTCCCGCGTCGAGGTTTTGCTCGAAAGCCTCGCCTCGGGGGCGAGAGCCTACTTGCCGAGCCAGAACATCCTCGAGCTCGGCTTCCTTCCCGACCAAATGGCGGCGCTCTCCGAGGCGCGGAGCGCCACGATCACCGGCAACGGCTCGGGCGGCGCGGCGACCGGCATCGATTACGTGTGGGCGACGAATAACGCCTCCATCGGCGAGGAAATCGACACGCAGGCGCTTGAGCTCGGAAAGTCACGCGTCGTCGGCGAGGTAAGCGATGAAATTGGCCGCCGCGTGACCGTCCTCGACGAGGAAGCCGCGCAGTCCGTCGGCGAGCTTTCCGACGGGATCACCTCCCTCACCCAGGAAGGTATCAAGCTCGCCTTGAGCACCGACGAGGCGTCGGTCACGCGGCGCGACGAGATCCAGACCATCACGCGACAGCTCGAGGAAAAATTGAACGCCGAGCTCACGCGGCTTTCGGTGAGCGGGATGGGCTCCTGGCCCGAGTATAACCCGCAGTCGCTTTCTCGCGAGGTAACGCAGTACGTATTCTACAAACCGGTCATGTATCGACAGGGGTCAGACGTTAAATACGTGCACGGAACGGTCCGGGTGACGATCTCGACCGAATCCCTGCTTGAGACCGTCAACAAGGACCGGATCGAGCTCGTGCGCACGACGGTTTTCGTCGCCTTGTTCGCGGTTCTCATCGGGGTGATCGGGGCCTCGATTCTCGCGTCGATCATCATATCTCCGGTGAGAAAGCTCGCTGCCCACGTCGCCATGATTCGCGACACGGAAGACAAAGAAGAGCTCGAGGGCAAAGATATTAAGCTCCGTTCCCGCGACGAGATCGGCTTGCTCGGAGAAACCGTCAACGACATGACGCACGGTCTCGTAAAGGCGGCCGCCGCGTCCAAGGACCTTACCGTCGGTAAGGAAGTCCAGAAAATGTTCATCCCGCTCGAAACCGACAAGAACGGGCATAAGCTGACCTGCGGAAAGTCGACGGAAAAGGGCGTTGAGTTCTTCGGTTACTACGAAGGCGCGAAGGGCGTTTCGGGTGACTATTTCGATTACGTCAAGCTCGACGACCGCCATTACGCCATCATCAAGTGCGACGTCGCCGGTAAGGGCGTCCCCGCGGCGCTCATCATGGTCGAGGTCGCGACGCTCTTCCTCGATTATTTTAAGGACTGGAAATACGCCAAAAACGGCTATCGACTCACGGGCGTCGTGACGCGCATAAACGATCTCATCGAGTCCCGCGGCTTTAAGGGCCGGTTCGCGGCCTTTACGCTGTGCATTTTCGACGCGCGCTCCGGCGACGTGCATTTCTGCAACGCCGGCGATAATTTGATCCACATTTTCGATTCGGCGACGCGCAAGATGAAAGTAATCACGCTGCCTGAAACGCCCGCCGCCGGAATCTTCCCGTCGTTCATGGTCGATATGAAAGGAGGTTTCGCCGAGCATACCGTGCATTTGAACGCGGGCGACGTTCTTTTCCTCTACACTGACGGTATCGAGGAAGCGAAGCGATTGTTCCGCACGGAAAAATTAGTCGTTCACGCCTGCGCCGAGGAGGGGCTCGAGAAAGACGCGCCGCACGGCTCTCATTCGGTGGGCCAGGATAACGAGGAGCTCGGTCCCGAGCGCGTCAACGAAATTATCGAAGCGGTCTTTTCCCGCTCGGTCTACACGCTCTATAAATGGCATAATCCCCAGAGCGACGAGCCGTTCGAGTTCGATTTCACTTCGTGCGAGGGCACGGTGGAGGAGGCGATCCTCGCCCTCGTTTCGGTCGAGAAAATATTCCGCATGTACCGAGACCCGTCGGCGAGCGACTTCGACCGCGTGCAGGTCGACCGCAAAGTGGATTCTTTCCTGAATGGGCATTTCCGCCAGTATCTCGCGTATTGCGCCAATCATCGCGATCACCCCGAGTTCGCGGAATATCAATACTACACGAAAATTCGCGAAGACGCACAATACGACGACTTAACCATTCTCGGCTTGAAGAAAGGGTCCTTCGAGTGACGGCAGCAAGCGAAAGGAGTCGCGCGAAATTATTTTCAAAAAAAAATCGCGCGGCGCTTGACCTTTTTTTTCGTCGGTGATATAACAGTCTTCGTTGCGCCACTGACTCACTGAAGTCCAGCGCACTTCTTTGAAATGACTTACGGGTTTGACGACTGGCTTTTCGGTTCTGTCTTATACATAAGCACCACAAAGAAAACTTAACTCAGTTTGTTTGCCAAGTTATCTTGGTTTACATAAATGTCGCCTTGAACCGAAAGGTTGAAAAGGCGACCTGGTCTTTGAAAATAAAGGGAAGGGAAAGAAGGACGCTGTTTGAAAGCGTCGCAGATGTAACAGTTTGTGGACGTCAAAAATAGTGTAAGGTAGGCGGTTCGCTAACGCGAATCGCTTAGCGCAAGTGATCGAAATAAGCCGTGTAAGCTGATTGAAAGATTGGCGAACACAAATTCCTTTAATGAAATTAAAGGGGTTGGGCTTGAAATGATATCGAATGCAGCAATGCATTTGAGAATATATCATGGAGAGTTTGATCCTGGCTCAGAACGAACGCTGGCGGCGCGTCTTAAGCATGCAAGTCGGACGGCAAGGGTAGCAATACCCCTAGAGTGGCGGACTGGTGAGTAACGCGTGGGT
>QKAR01000080.1 GCA_003246335.1 Spirochaetales bacterium
ATCAGGTATTCGGCCGCGCCGGTCATGTTTCCCTTAAACATCTCGTTGAGGTAATACGTCGCTTTTTCGTAGTACGACTCGTCGAGGAATTCCATGATGTTGCGGCCGAGTAACTCCGAAGGGGATTCGTAGCCCCACATTCTCGCGCACGTCAGCGTGACGTACTCTACCGTCCCGTCCAAGGCCGCGATGGCTACTCCGTCCGGCGACGTCTCGATGATGACCCTGAGCTTTTCCTCGCTTTCCCGCAGCGCATTCTCGATTTTCAGCCGTTCGGCGATTTCTTCTCGCAATTTCCGCGCGGCGACGCGTTCCGCCGTCACGTCCCAATTCGTCCCGATTAACTTCGCGAATGGGTCCCGAGGTCCTTTCATGACTGAGCCAATAGACCGAATATGATGGATGGAGCCATCCTTCCAAAAAATGCGATACTCCATCTCGAACTCGCCGTTCCCCTCGATCGACTCCCGGAGACTCCGTTCGGCGGGGCCGATATCGTCCGGATGGATTATGCCCCGCATGACGGAAAGTTCAACGACGCCGCCGGGCCCCTCGAGCCCATTGAGCGACATCATCATGTCATCGAGCAAAAACATCCCCGTTTCGTAATCGAACGACCATATGCCAACCCGCGCGGACTTCGTCGCCATCTCAAGGCGAGTCGAAACCCGCTTGAGCGATTCCTCCGCTTTTTTCGTTTCCGCCGCGGCGAACACCGCTTCCATCAACAGCGACGTTTGGAGCACGTCGAGCTCGGTATAGTCGGACGACTTGTTGGCGAGTCCGATCACGCCGACGATTTTATTTTCTTTCATCACCGGCACGGTCATGAAATTTTGCAAGGGGACGTGCCCTGGGGGATAGCCTTTTTTTAAGGGATTATCGCGTTCAAAGTCGTTGAGAACGATCGGTTTGCGCTGGCGGACGGCCTCTCCCCAAATGCCGGTTTTTGCCAGGGCATATACTTTCTGCTGCTCGGCAACGCGGCACTCGTCCATTACGCCCTTTGACCACGTATTCAGGATGAACTCTTCCCGTTCCTCGCTATAATGGTAAATATAGCCGAATTTGCTCGCCGTCAACTCGATGGACTGACTCAAGGCGTAATCGAGGAATTCCTGGATCGATGCGGCCGGGTATTGCAGGATATTCACCAGCCGCCGAAGGCGCTCCTCGTTATCGGGATCGTTCATATTCAATCAGTATAATGGCACAGTATTCGGCTGTCGACGGGAAAGCGTTTTCGCCGCGCGAAAAAAGTCGCGACAGTCCATCTTTCAAGTGGCAACACTAACCGTTCGGGGAAGGAGCAAGCCCGAAAGGAAACTCGGCATCAGGGCGTTTCCGGTCTGCGTCAGCGATTCCCGCCGCTGCCCGACGCACCAGTCGTACAAAAGCCCTCGCTCCAAAAGGGCGTACGCCGACACGAGCTCTTCGACCGACCGCTCGCTCGCGATATCCCCGTTCTTTTGGCCGTCGCTGATGATTTGCCCCACGAGCGAATAATACAGGCGATTCCGGTCGAGCAGATGCCGATCCCCGCTCGCGATCATTTGCGACGAATACAAATGGCCGAGAATATCCATCGGAATTTTTTCCTCGATGAGGGCAAAAAGTTCCCGGTTCAAAAGCACGAGCTTTTCGTACGCCGAAAGGCCGGGGTCCATCTCGAGGGCGAGCTCCGCGTACCGTTCGTCGAACACGTCCGAAAGCGTGTGCAGAAGGTCGTCCAGCCCGGCGAAATGCGCGGAGAATTCCGGCTCGGAAACCCCGCTCGCGGAAAGGATCTCGGAAAGCGTCGTCTCGCGATAGCCCTTTTCGCGAAATAGTTTCCACGCCGCGGCGACTACGCGGCTTCGCGGGGAACGGCGTTTCTTCTCCTTTTCCTTGCCCATCAAAAAACCCCAGGCGAGGGGGTCAGCCTCGTCGACGATGAGCCGGTTCACGCCGGTTACGTACGCGCTGCCGGTGATTTTCGGGATGATCGCGCGGCGGCCGTCGACGAGCAGTTCCTGGGTCGCCTCGCCGCGAAAAAGCGAGCCAGTGATGCTTTCGTACACGAATTCCTCGCCGAGGCCCAATTTTCCCGCGTTATAGAGATAGGCGAGCTTCGCGCTCGTGCCGGTGCCGCAGGGAGAGCGGTCCGCCTGAGCCTCGCCGAAGACGACGACGTTCTTGAGGTCGGCCGCGGGATTCGTCGGCTTGCCGTAAATCTCGACGAGGTCGACGGTGGTAATGTCGAGGAAGGGATGGCGGACCGAGACGGTCGCGTTAATCTTGGAAAGGAGCCTCATGCCAAAATCGATGAGGCGCGAGAGGTTATCCGGCGCGATGCGGAGACCGACGCGCTCTGAGTCGACGAGGGCGAAAAAACTCCCGCCGAAGGAAATGTCGACGGGAACGACGCCGTAGTCGGGTAAGGTTATTTCGAGGTTTTCACGGTACACGAACGACGGAACGTTGAGGATGCTCACTTCCTCCGCGCGGCCGCCCGAGACTTTGACCGACGCGCGAATAAGGCCGGCCGGCGCCTCGAGCACGACCGTCGTGTACGGCTCCACGGCCGGCACGAGGCCCGCCTCGACGGCGACCGTCGCGGCGCCGATGCTCCCGTGGCCGCACATGTTGAGGTAGCCGCCGCTTTCCATGAATATGACGCCGAGGTCGGCTTCGGGGCTGACGGGATCGGTTAAAAGCGCGCCGAACATATCGCGGTGCCCGCGCGGCTCAAGAAGAAGCGCCGTTCGGTACTCGTCGTAGCGCGTCTCGAGGAACCGCTTGCGTTCCATCATCGTCGCGCCCTCGAGCTCGGGAAACCCGGAAAGGATTATTCGAGTCGGCTCCCCCATCGTGTGGGAATCAATGGCAAGGAATTCTTTTCCCGTCCGCCGCAGTTTCGGTTCAAAACGCATCGAAAGCCTCCGTCGCGCTCGCCGGGGGAATCGCCGAACCGCGGGTGACGTCGCTCGCGGAGCGCCCACCCATCAGGCTATTATCTCGTTGATTCACTATAGCGCGAACGGCGCGCGCGAGGCAATCGGGCTTACGACTCCGAGCGGGAACCGCGAACCATCAAAATCGGGATGTCGACGGAATGCTTAAGGTGATCGGACACGCTTCCGTAGAGCACGTCCATAAAAGCCTTGTGCCCGTGCGTCGCGAGGGCGACGAGGTCGTAGTCGCCCGCCTCGATGGCGCGCACGATCTCGACCTCGGGTTCGCCGCTCAGCATAAGCGACGCCGCGTCGATTCCCGCCCCCTTAAACTGCGCGAGCCGTTCCGCGAGGCACGTCGCGCATTTTTCGCGCAGATCGCGGTCTTGGTCGAGCGTATGGGAATGCACGACGTGCGCGAGCGTCACGCGGATACCGCTGCACGAGACGAGCTTAACGACGCGGTTGACGATCGCGTCGTCGACCGGGGAACAATCGAGCAGAACGAGCACGTGGGAAAAACAGCAACTCATGCGGCGCCTCCCGTCAGCGTGGAATAGAGAAGGAAGACGTTCAGCGCGATAACGAGAACGGAAATCGCGACCGCCGCGACGAACTCCCCCGGCCCGCTGCGGAACGCGCCCATAAGGGAGCGTCTCCGGCACAGAACGACGAGGGGAATCAGGGTGAACGGCAGCTGAACGCTGAGGATAACCTGACTGAAAATCAACAGCTTATAGGTATCGACGCCCATCGCGATGAGGATAAACGACGGCAGGGCGGTAACGAACGTCGACACGCGATAGAGGAGCGTCTTTGGGTCTTCGGGCTGGCCGAGAAATCCGGTGATGACGTTCACCTCGGCCATCGAGGAAGTGATGGATGAGCTCACGCCCGAGAACACGAGGGCGACCGCGAACAAGAGCGCCGCGAGCGGCCCGGCGAGCGGCGCGAGCGTGCGGGAGGCGTCCTCGATGCTCGAGACGACGACTCCCTGACCGTGAAACACGCGCGCGGCGACGAT
>QKAR01000016.1 GCA_003246335.1 Spirochaetales bacterium
CCCGACCGCCAATGCCTCGGCTCAAAACCGTGCCCGGCCCTCAAACCCGACCATCGAGACTATATCGAATTGCTCAGAAAAATCCGCGCCCTCCCCGGGATCAAGAAAGTGTTCGTCCGTTCGGGGATCCGCTACGACTACGTCGCACTCGACCCCGACAAGGCTTTCCTTCGGGAGCTTTGCGAGCATCACGTATCCGGGCAGCTCAAGGTAGCGCCGGAACATACCTCGAACCGGATTCTCGCGCTCATGCGCAAGAGCACGTACGAAACATACCAAGATTTCGCGCGCGAGTACGCCGCGACGAACGAGCGGCTCGGCAAAAAGCAATTCCTCGTGCCGTATTACATCGCGAGCCACCCCGGAGCGACGCTCGAGGACGCGCTCCATACCGCTCTCGGCCTAAAAGGCTCGGGCTTCGTACCCGACCAAGTCCAGGATTTTTACCCGACGCCGGGCACGCTCGCGACCTGCATGTATTATACCGAGACGAACCCCGAAACCGGCGAGCCGCTGTATGTCGCGAAAGGGGCGCGGGACCGCGCTCGACAACGGGCCCTGCTCCAATTCAACAAAGCGGAAAACGCCCCGCTCGTCAGGGAGGCGCTGAGGGAACTCGGGCGGGAGGATCTCGCGTCAATCCTGCTCGGGCAAAAAAAAAGCGACCGGCAGCGTCGCCGGTCGCGCGATTAACGTTCTAATCAATCTCGGGCTAAACCCGTCGCGTTACCACCAACCGAACAGCGTGCCGGCGCGAGTCATATACCACACGAGGACGATGAGTGAAACGACGCTCAGCGTCATGAACCAGTAGGAAACCGAAACGCCGTCTTTTTTCAGCGCAGCCGACTCGAAGACGGAAAGAAAAACGAGAACGAAAAAGCCGATTAACGAGTAAATCCCGTACATCACGTTATTGTTGGCTATCGCGTCCAGCGAAAGGGTAAAAGAGAATATAAAAATCAGGATGAGCACGAAAAACAAAGATAAAACGGATTTATTCTCCATGGCGATATATGACTCCTTTGGATTTATTATATCCCGCGAGAATCGCTTTGTCCATCGATTATACTTGCCGCCATCTTTCGATTATGTTATTTTTTGTTCATCTCTCTCGACAAGGATTTTTTATGACAATTACGAAAGATAGCGTCGTCAGCATTGAATATACGCTGACCGACGATGAAAAAGAGGTTCTTGATTCCTCCGACGGAATGGGACCGCTTGAATACCTGCACGGCCACAACAATCTCATTCCCGGACTCGAGCGCGAACTTGAGGGGAAATCCGCGGGCGACGCGTTTAAGGTGTCGATTAAACCCGAGGAAGGCTACGGCGTGTATCATGACGAGCTCGTCGTGAAAGTGGACCGAAACCAGTTTCCCGACGACGCGGCGATCGAGGTTGGCATGCAGTTCGAGGCCGGCGGGCCCAACGGCTCACAAGTGGTTACGGTCACCTCCGTCGAAGCCGATAAAGTCACCGTCGACGCGAATCACCCGCTCGCGGGCGAAACGCTCCATTTCGACGTGAAAGTCATCTCGGTTCGCGCCGCGACCGAGGACGAGAAGCAAAACGGGCTCGACGACGGCTGCGGGTGCGGCTGCGGGCACGACCATGACGGCTGCGGTTGCGGCGACGACGAAGACTGCGAATCCGACGGCTGCGGGTGCGGCTCAGGCGGATGCGGCTGCGGGCACTAAGGAATAAGGGGAAGGCCAGCCGATGCGGCTGGCTTTTTTTTGACCCACAGTGCGCGCCCAGGACCTATCAAAAAACGAAACTCTCGTCGCCTGGTTTGGGGCCTTGTGCTTTTTCCTCTCCACGATCGAGTATATGATCCCTAAGCCATTGCCTTTTTTACGGCTCGGCTTGGCGAATATTCCGATCATGCTCTCGATCGAGCTTCTTCCGCCAATCCCCTTTATGGCTCTCGTCTTCGTGAAAATCCTCGGGCAAGGCCTGGTCGGCGGAACGCTCCTCTCGTACATTGCGGTCTTTTCGGCCGCGGGGTCGATCGCCTCGGCCCTCGCGATGCGAGGCCTCAAAAAAACGCTCCGCGGGCGGGTCTCGTGGATCGGCGTAAGCGTCGTGGGCGCGTTCACGTCCAACGCGGTTCAGCTGCTTCTCGCGCGTCTGTGGATTTTTGGCGAAAGCGCGTGGTTCATCGCCCCGCCTTTTTTCGCCGTTGGTCTCGCGAGCGGGGCGCTTCTCGGCGCATTCGCGAACCGCTTCGCGAGCCAGTCCAAATGGTACGCGGCGGCTCGCGCGGGGGAAATTTCTCTCCCCGAGGCGCAGATGCAGGAAAGCGGCCGAAAGGGCGGCATTACCCGCTTTATCCTCGGATTCGGGCTCCTAACGACGATCCTCTTCTTCGACGAGATATCCCTTCGCGCGGCCATACTCGCCATAGCGGCCGGACTATGCCTATTTGACCGATTGAGGATCCGCATGGTCCCCGCGCTTATCACGATGGCAAGCGTCATTCTATTCAACGCCTTTTTGCCCTACGGGAAAGTGCTTTTCGCGCCGTTCGGATTTCCCATCACCGAAGGGGCTTTGTCTGCGGGCGTAAAAAAAGCCCTCGCGCTCGAGGGCATGGTGTTAATTTCACGATGGACGTTGCGGCGCGGGGTGATCCTTCCCGGGAAACCAGGAAAACTCGTTTCCTCCGCCTTCGGGATTTTCGGCTTTCTCGCGTCGGGGAAGGGTCGATTCGACCCAAAACGCCCGATAGAAAGCCTTGACGCGATTATGCGCCCACGCGATTAGCGCCGTCCACTGCTTCTTTATAGTCGGGCCGGAGTTTCAAAGCGCGCTGATAGGCGGTGAGCGCGCCGGCCTTATCGCCTACGGTCTCGCGAACCGTCGCGAGCCGATACCACCACAGGGAAATCGCAGGCTCGAGGTAGACGGCGGCGGAATAGGCGATCTCGGCGCGATTAAACATTCGCGTCAGGCGATAAATCTCCCCGACGAAAAAATACGCGGTGCTGATTCTCTCCCCGCGCGGCGCGGCGTCGATGTATTTTTCCATGTACCGCAAGGATTCTTTATAGTTTCCGAGATAAAAATACCCCTCAGCCATCGTCTCGATAATACGAACGTCCGACGCGATCTTAAGCGCGTCCCCGCACAGGGTCACGGTATCCTGATATTTCCCCTGTCGAATGAGTGACCACCCATAAATCGCGTAAGCGTCCATATTTGACGAATTAGCCGCAAGATCTTGTTTGCATACCTCGATCGCCTGGGTATAGGCCGCGGAAGCGTCCGCGGTCCGCCCCACGGCCTCAAGGTCTCGCCCGTTTCTATAGAGCTTCAGCGCGTCCGGTTTATCCTGGGCGGCAAGCGGGAATAAGGCGAATAACGAGACAAAAATAAGCAAGGCACGAATTTTCATGAGACAACTATCCTTTTTTTGGCGCATTTTTTCAACGGGTCGAGCGCAAGTAGAACGGTCCCGTAAGCCCTAGTTTCGGAAGCTATGAATCGGGGCGGGGATGCGTCCGCCGCGGCGAATGAAGGCTTCGCAGGAAAATTTGCTGACGGGCAGAATGGGCGCGCCTCCGAGCAAACCGCCGAATTCCGCCCATTCCCCAACGCCCTTTCCGGGAACCGGAATAATGCGTACGGCCGTCGTTTTATTATTCACCATCCCGATCGCCATTTCGTCCGCGATGATTCCGGAAATCGTTTCCTCGGGCGTATCGCCGGGAATCGCGATCATGTCGAGGCCGACGGAGCAAACGCAGGTCATGGCCTCGAGTTTTTCAAGATTGATGGACCCGCAGCGGACGGCGGCGACCATGCCCTCGTCCTCCGATACCGGAATGAAGGCTCCGGAAAGCCCGCCGACGTTCGTGGACGCCATGACGCCGCCTTTTTTTACCATATCGGTAAGCATGGCCAAGGCGGCCGTCGTACCGGGCGCGCCCGCCGACTCAAGGCCCATTTCCTCGAGAATGCGCGCGACGGAGTCGCCGACGGCCGGGGTCGGCGCCAGGGAAAGGTCCAAAATCCCGAAGGGCACGCCGAGACGATTCGCGGCTTCCTGCCCGACGAGCTGTCCCATGCGCGTGATTTTAAACGCCGTTTTCTTGATGCCGTCGGCGAGAACGTCGATCGGCGCCCCGCGATACTGCTCGCACGCGGCCTTAATGACGCCGGGGCCGGACACGCCGACGGAAAGGACGGACTCGCCTTCGCCGACGCCGTGAAAGGCCCCCGCCATGAACGGATTATCCTCGGGCGCGTTGCAAAAGACCACGAGCTTGGAACAGCCAAGCCCGTCGCGGTCGGCCGTGGCGGCGGCGGTTTCCTTGATTATTTTTCCCATTTTGCGAACGGCGTCCATATTGATGCCGTTTTTCGTCGTCCCAAGATTGATGGAAGAGCAGACTCGTTGGGTAACGGCGAGCGCGCGGGGTATGGAGTCCAAAAGCCGTTCGTCTCCCGAGGTCATGCCTTTTTGAACGAGGGCGGAAAAACCTCCGACGAAGTCCACCCCGAGCTCTATGGCTACCTCGTCCAGCGTCTCGGCCCATGGGGTAAAGTCGGTTTCCTCGCTCGATTCGGCGACGAGGGATATCGGCGTGACGGCAATGCGCTTGTTGATTATCGGGACGCCGTATTCGGCCTCGATCTCGCGGCCGACCTTCACGAGGTTTCCGGCGGTACGCAGGATTTTTTCGCGAACCCGCTTACGGGAGGCGACGCCTGAAGGGCCGGCGCAATCGCGCAGCGAAATTCCCATGGTTATGGCGCGCACGTCGAGTTTATAGCGCATGAACATGTCGACGGTTTCTTGAACCTCAAGCGGTGAGTACATCATACCGAACCGCCGTTAAATGCGATGCATGGCGGAAAAGACTCGCTCATGCATCATGTTGATGCTGACGCCAAGTTCCTCGCCGAGCGACGAAAGCTCAACCTTGATGTTCTGGACCGAGTTGTCGCTTTGCGACAGGTCCACCATCATCATCATGACGAAATTGCCGGAGAGAATCGTCTGGGAAATATCAACGATGTTAATCCCGTGGCGGGAAAGATAGGCTGAAACCTTGGCGATGATACCGACCTGATCGGTACCGACGACGGTGATAATTGCGTTCATTCAAAACCTCGCAAGCCGTATCATAGTAAAGAACGGATACGGCTTGCAAGAGCGGGCCTAGAATTATTCGGCCCTCGTCGCCTTTTTCTCCTTCTTGGCGGCTCGCTTTTCCTTGAGCGAGTGCTGGGGCTTTTTCTTATCTTCGGCCTTGCCCTTTTCTTTACCCTTTGCCATAGACGCCTCCTCGATGAAAGTCGATACGCTCACTGTAACGCCAGTTTCCCATTTTTTCCAGTTTAAAAAAGTATCGGTCGACCCTCGTTTTCGGTGACCTCGCGCAAAGCCTGCGAGTACGAGGTATCCCGTTTGCTCAGGCCCGCGGCGAACGTCTTCGTGAATTTCATGAACGCCCGCCCCTCGCGCGGCAGGAAAATGACCTTACGGGGGAGCGTGCCCCCGACGCTATACGAATCCACGGGAATACGCTCCATCGAAAGAAACCCGAAGACGAATTCGATGTTCATTTTTGGGATATCATACGTCGCCTCGCGAGCCTGGGTAAAAACCGTACTGCCGCCAAAGACTTTCGCGCGCAAATTGCGCTTTTCGCCGCCTTTTTTTAGGATATCGTTGATTAAAAGCTCCATCGCGTTGACGCCGTATTTGGAAGCGGCGAACGAATCGTTGTCTTGGGGAATTTTTGGGGATGGCAACATGAAATGGTTTAACCCGCCGACCGCCTTTTTCTGGTCGCTTAACGCCACCGCGATGCAGGAACCCAATAACGTCGAAATAACGATATCCTCGCCCGAGGAATAAAAATCTCCCGGGCCGATATATTTCTCGGGCTTACCGAATTGGGCGTTTAATTTTAGCCCTTCGGAATCCGGCGAATTCAAGGGATCACTTTCTTTATCGTTTCTATGAGCTTTTCGTTGTTAAAGGGCTTCACGATCCAGCCAGTCGCGCCGGCTTTTTTCCCTTCTTCGACGACGGAACCCTGGGATTCGGTGGTCAAAACGAGAATCGGCACGAATTTGATCCCTTCGGTCTCGCGGATTTTCTTAACCATGGTTAAGCCGTCCATGTTCGGCATATTCACGTCGGTAATAACGAGTTGGACTTTTTGCTCCGAAAGCCGTTTTAGGCCCTCGACGCCGTCAGCTCCCTCAAATACGGTATAGCCGTTTTGCTCAAGGATGAAGCGAACGCTTTGCCGAATCGAGACAGAATCATCCACCACCAGTATTGAAGCGCCCATATCATACCCTCCGAATTTTAAACCGAATGTCCGCCTTTATTTTAAAACATAATGGCGATTAATCAAGCGAGATTTTCCGTTCTCAGCGCGACGCCGTTTTTTTGATGACGAAGTCGGCGATCTCGTCAAGCGGGAGGATTTTGTCCACGGCGCCGATCTTAACGGCTTCTTTCGGCATGCCGTACACCACGCAGGACGCCTCGTCCTGGGCGACGTTGAACGAACCCGCGTTCTTCATCTCGAGCATGCCATGGGCGCCGTCATCGCCCATGCCGGTCATGATAACGCCGATCGCGTTCTTGCCGGCGTACCGCGCGGTCGATCGGAACAGCACGTCAACCGAAGGGCGATGGCGCGAAACGAGGGGTCCGGTCTTAACCTCAACGAAATAGCGCGCGCCCGCGCGTTTCAGCAACAAATGCTTATTTCCCGGCGCGATAAGCACGCGCCCGCGCAGGACGGTGTCATTGTCTTCCGCTTCCTTGATGCTTACCGCGCATATACCGTCCAGGCGGGAGGCGAAGGCCGCGGTGAAGTGCTCAGGCATGTGCTGAACGATCACGACGCCGGGACAATCGATGGGGAGTCGCTCCAAAAACACGCGGAGCGCCTCGGTGCCGCCGGTCGAGGCGCCGACGACGATAACGCTCTCGGTCGTCTCAATGGACACGGAATGCGTCGGCATCGGCATGATAACGTCGGCGGAAAGTTTCGGCGCGACCTCGTGAACGACCGGGGCGACGAGCTTCTTGCGGTTCGTCATGCTCGCGGCGCGCACGGCGTCGCAAATCATGACGCGGGATTCCTCGATGAATTCCTTGGTGCCGACTTTCGGTTTTTGGATGATGTCCACGGCCCCGAACTGCATCGCCTGAAAAACGTTTTGGGAGCCTTCCTCCGCCTTGCTTGAGCAGATGATGACCGGCAGCGGATGCTGCGTCATGATTTTCTTGAGGAACGTCAAACCGTCCATCCGCGGCATCTCGATATCGAGGATAATGACGTCCGGGACCATCGATTTCAATTTTTCGACGGCGTCGTAGGGATCGGACGCGGTCGCTAAAACCGAAAGGTCCTTCTCGCGGGAAAGGATCTCGGTTAACGTTTGTCGAACGACGGCGGAATCGTCGACGATCATGACGTTTATCATGACTCACTCCTTCGGTGGTTTCCGGTATACGGCGGTAGACACGGGAACGAAATCCAGCTGAACGTTTCCGAGATTTTCCGAATGCCCCATGAACAGATAGCCACCCGGGGCCATGTGCGAGTATATGCGCTCCAATACTTTTTTTTGCGTCCCTCGGTCAAAGTAAATAAACACGTTCCGACAAAAAACGATTTGGTACTTCTTCCTGATTTGGTAGGCTGAATCCATCAGGTTCAGGCGCCGAAACAGCGTTTTCTCGCGGATTTCGGGCTTAAAACGCACGGTTCGCTGTTCGGGGTTTTTGCTCCGTAAACAGTACTTTCGCTTATAGGCGTCGGGAATTTTCGCGGCCTGATGCTCGGTGTATATGCCCGTTTGCGCGACGCGCAACACCGTTTCCGAGATATCGGTGCCCAAAATGCGATATTTAAGGGAGGCCACCGAGCGAGAATATTCCTCAAGAACCATCGCGAGCGTGTACGCTTCCTGACCCGTTGACGCGGCGACAGACCACACGTTCAGCTCTTCCGCCCCCGCGCGCACGAGCTCCGGCAATACCTGCCCCGTCAGAACCTCAAAATGATGGTTCTCGCGGAAAAAATCCGTTTCGTTCGTCGTGACGACGTCGATTAACTGCTGGATTTCCCGCTCAAAGCCTTCCTCGCCAAAAACGTACGCGCAATACTCCTCATACGTCGAAATCTTCAGTGCGCGAAGGCGTTTCGCCAGCCGAGACTCGAGCATGATTTTTTTCGAAGGAGGTATCTTTATCCCTAAGTTAGTCTCAATGAATTCCTTAAACTGCTCAAAGGTCTCTGGATTCATTCAACCGCCCTTTCGGAAGCGTCCAGAATTTTTTCCACGTCCAGTATCAAGGCTACCGATCCGTCGCCGAGAACCGTCGCGCTTGATACGCCGTCGGCCTGCCGATAAATTTTCCCCAGGGGCTTAATGACGGTCTGATTACTGCCCATTACCTGGTCGACGAGAATGCCGAAATGCTGATCCTTGATCGCGACGACGACGATTTGCTCAATGTGGGACCGTTCGCCCGGGACGGCGAAGAATGCCCGGATGTCGACGAACGGCAATTGGCGATCGTGGAAAATGACGATGTTGGTATCCTTTACGTGCGTCTCGCGGATAAATTCCAGGCAGCCGACGACGACCGAGAGCGGCAATACGAAATATTCCTCGGAAATGCGCACGAGAAGGCCGTCGATAATGGCGAGCGTCAGCGGAATCTTCAGGGTGATTCGGGTGAATTCGTTTTCTTTGCTTTCGAGCATGATGGAACCGTTTATCATTTCCATTTGCCGATTCACCACGTCCATTCCGACGCCGCGCCCCGATACCGCCGTGACTTTCTCCTTGGTCGAGAATCCCGGCGCGAATAAAAGTCGATATATTTCCTGCTCGGTCAGAACGTCGTCCGGGCGGATGAGACCTTTAGAGATCGCCTTTTTAAGGATAACGTCCTTATGGAGCCCGTTACCGTCGTCCTCTATGGTGATGTATACCGACGCGCCCGTCTGTGACGCGCTTAAGCGAATCGTGCCGGATTTCGGCTTTCCGCGCTCCGCGCGAATTTCGGGGCTTTCGATTCCGTGGTCCAGGCTGTTGCGAATAATGTGGATTAACGGGTCGTTCAGTTTCTCGATGACCGTTTTATCAAGCTCGGTTTCCCCGCCGTCGGTTTCCAACTCGACGTTTTTACCCAGCTCTCCCGATAGGTCGCGGACGAGCCGTTTAAAGCTGCTGAACGTCGAACCGATGGGTACCATGCGGATGCTCATGGTGTTGTTGCGCAGTTCGTCGGTAAGCCGGCCGAATTGCTCGACGATCGACGTGAGCTCGTCGCTCTCGATAAGTTTGCTCGTTTGCTGAATCCGCGCGTGAACGGTAACGAGCTCGCCGACGAGCGACATCAATTGGTCGAGCTTATCGGATTTTACCCGAATCGTGCTCATGTCCATGGCGGCGGTTTTCGTCTTCTGTACTTTTTGGAACTGTTTTTGCTCCTCAAGGGCGACCTTTAAATCGGTCGGAGACACGATTTTTTCGTCCACCAAAAGCTCTCCGATGCGCTTTTGCGCTTTCAGGATACGGTCCAGAGTGCTTCGATCGAGCTTTCCCCGATCCACCAAAATTTCGCCAAGCTTCTTCGCGGATGCCTCTTCCTCGTCAACGAGATGCTCAAGACACTCGATGCTAATCGAGGAGAAATCCTCCACGAAGATAAAAACGTCCCGTATTTCGTTTTCGGACGCTGTCGTCCATACGAAAAGCTCCCATTTCGTCAGGCAGTCCTCGGCCGATATCCCAGAGAGCGGGGGAATCCCGTCAAAAATAGGAAGGCAGATCGTTTCGCCCAGACTCTTAATTTCGGAAACGACGGAGAGCGGGTTTGCCCCGCGCCGAAACGCGTCCTTTCCCGGCTCGAACTTTATGTGCCACGTCGCGTGCTGACGCGCGGGAACGTCGGGCGCGGTTAAAGGCTGGGAGTTTTTCACCTCAGGTTTGTCGGTTTTGAATCCGACGGTTTGCTTGAACGACTCCAGGAAGACGTCTAAATCAGCGCCGAGCGGCCCGACGGCATCCTCGGGATTCTCGAGCATCCCGAGGATCGTATCGCGCGCGAATAGGGTATCGTCGATCAATCCCCGGGAAATCGAGAGCTTCCCGTCGCGCAGCGCGGCCAGAATAGATTCGACCTCGTGGGCGAACGTCGAGATACGATCAAGGCCGAACATGGCGGCGGAGCCCTTTATCGTGTGCATAACGCGGAAAACCGCGGAAAGGAGATCTTTATCCGAGGGGTTTTCCTCAAGATCAAGCAGGGCGGTCTCAAGAGAACCGAGAAGCTCCAGCGCCTCTTCCTTGAAAGTCTCGATGAATTTATCGTTGCTCATTGCGATACCGCCTTTAGGGAGTTTTCCAACGCCTCGCCGGTCTCGCAACCGATTTCAAAAAGCCCGGTACCCATCAACGTTTTTTTCACGGAGTCGGATAGCGTTCCCGCAAAATGTATTTCGCGTTTTTTGCCGGCGGCTTCCTTGAGCGTCGCGACAAGCAGCTGAATCCCGGACAGGTCTATCGCTTCCGTTTGCGTCAAATCCACGACAACGGGCTTATCGCCAGCCCCAAGGGCAAGCAGGTTTTTTTTGTTTTCGTTCGCGAACTCAATCGTGAGAGAAGTTAGACTATTCATCGCGCGGACACTCCCTTCGCGCCCCTTCGGGGGCATTCGACTCGATTTCTGACAATTCCTCAACTTATACTGAAGACCCAATCGATTTTAGCACTGAATATCTCGGCTGTAAAACGAACGAGACACCGTTACATACTCCAATATCGATCAGTTCTAGTGTAGATTCTCATAAATTCGCTGTCAAATTCGCGCTTCTTTACCTCACGAGCGCCAACAAGTACAATGGGTCATGCTCAGTTATCGACACGCTTTTCACGCGGGAAACCACGCGGACGTTCTCAAGCACGCGATGCTCGCGAAAACGCTCATTCGCTTTGGGGAAAAGAAAAAGCCGTTCATTTGCATCGACACCCACGCGGGGGCGGGAATATACGACTTGCGGGACGCGCGGGCGTCAACGACGGGAGAACACATAGAGGGAATTCAGCGATTGCTTTCAGCGGGCGATATCCCTGTTTTTTTTCAACCCTACGTATCGTTCTGCGAGGAGTCCCTCCGTCTTAGCCATTCCTATCCCGGGTCTCCGACCATCGCGCGTCGTTTTTGCCGACCGGAAGACTCCATCGTCCTGATGGAATTGCATAACGCCGAGATTGACGTGCTGCGGGGAAACGTCGGGAACGACGGCCGCGTGCATATCCACCACCGAGACGGGTTTGATGGCCTAACGGCGCTTACGCCCCCGGACCCGCGCAGGGGCATCGCGCTTATGGACCCCAGCTACGAAGTCGCCGAGGATTACGACCGCGCCGCGGCCGCGATCCTCGAAAGCAATAAAAAATGGCCGACGGGAACGTTTCTACTCTGGTATCCCATACTCGATCGACGACTGCCAGAACGGCAAAGAATGATCGATCGGTTTTTATCCGCGGGGATACCGGGAACGCTCAGGATTGAGCTCATCGTTGGCGCCTCCGACGAGCAAGGTTTTGGCTTGGCCGGCTCGGGGCTTTTAATCCTTCGTCCGCCGTGGCGACTGGCGGAGGAAGCGACCGAGGCCATGCCGTGGCTTGCGAACACTCTCGGGGAACCGGGGCGGGCGGAAGCGTCCGTCGAGTGGCTTATCCCCCCAAACTGAAAGAATCTTGCATCTCGACCGTGGCCCGTTGTATCGTACGCCCATGCCCGCAGAACGTTCGCCTCGAAATAAGACGCTCACGATCGACGACGTCGAAAGGGCGCTCTACGAAAAAAAACTGGTACTGCCCGCGCGCAGCGACCCCTTCGAGCTTCAAGACGTCCTGGATCGCGTCATCAACGCCGACGCGCTCGCGGCGCTCGATACGCTGCCGCGGGGTTTCGCCGATCTCATCGTCGTCGACCCGCCGTATAACCTCGATAAAAATTTCCACGGTTCCGCGTTCCGCGCGATCCCCGACGACGCATACGAGGCGTACGTCGATTCCTGGCTCGTACCGGCGCTCGCGCGAGCGAAGGCAACCGCCTCGATTTACGTCTGCTCGGACTGGAAATCGTCAACGGCCGTCTACCGATCCCTGTCCCGACACGCCGTCGTGCGCAACAGGATCACGTGGCAACGGGAAAAAGGCCGTGGTGCCGCGCGCAACTGGAAAAACTGCTCCGAGGATATTTGGTTCGCCACGCTCGGCGACGATTATTATTTCGACGTCGACGCGGTCAAGCAGCGGAAGAAAGTGATCGCCCCGTATCGCGACAACGGTCAGCCAAAGGATTGGGAAGAGTCGGCGGACGGCAAATTTCGCCTTACCCATCCGTCAAATTTTTGGGACGATCTTACCGTCCCCTATTGGTCGATGAGGGAAAACACCGACCATCCGACGCAAAAGCCCGAGAAATTGCTCGCGAAGCTCATTCTTGCGAGCACGCCTCCGGGAGCGATCGTACTGGATCCCTTCGCGGGCTCTGGCACCACGGCGGTTACCGCCAAAAAACTGGGGCGCCGCTTCGTTACCATCGAGCAAAATCGAGAATATTGCCTCTGGGCGGAAAAAAGGCTCGCGAGAGCGGAATCCGAAACCCAAATACAGGGGTATCGAGACGGCGCGTTTCTTGGGCGAAACGACGGCTGAGGCGATGCGCGCGCGATAGGCTTTTTACCGCTTTTCCGCTACACTTCGCGCATGGCAAAGACATTCGACGACAAGAAAATCATTTATACGATGGACCGCGTCTCCAAGAGCCACGGAACCAAGCAAGTGCTGAAAGACATCAGCCTTTCTTATTTTTACGGCGCGAAGATCGGCGTGATCGGCCTGAACGGCTCGGGAAAATCGAGCCTCCTCAAAATTCTCGCCGGCGTTGATACCGAATTCGCGGGGGAAACGACGTGCGCGAGCGGCTACACGATCGGTTATCTTGAGCAGGAGCCGAAACTCGACAGCGGTAAAACCGTTAAGGAAGTCGTGTCCGAGGGCGTGAAGGAAATTACCGACCTTCTCGCGGAATTCGACGCGATTAACGAGGCGTTCGGGGACCCAGACGCGGACATGGATAAACTCCTCGACCGTCAGGCGAAGGTGCAGGAAAAGCTCGACGCCTGCAACGCCTGGGACCTCGATAGCCAACTCGACCTCGCGATGGAGGCGCTCCGTTGCCCAGCCGCCGACCAGATCGTCGACGTCCTTTCCGGCGGCGAGCGGCGCCGCGTCGCCCTCTGCCGACTTCTCCTTCGAAAGCCAGACATTCTCCTCCTGGACGAGCCGACGAACCATCTCGACGCCGAGACGGTCGCCTGGCTTGAGCGACACCTCCAGCAATACGAGGGAACGATCATCGCCGTCACGCACGACCGCTATTTCCTCGATAACGTCGCGGCGTGGATCCTTGAGCTCGACCGCGGCGAGGGAATCCCCTGGAAAGGCAATTACTCCGGCTGGCTCGACCAAAAGGCGAAACGCCTCGCGCTCGAGGAAAAAGGCGAGTCCGATCGGCGTAAACAGCTGGAGCGGGAACTTGAGTGGGTCTCGATGAGCCCGAAAGGCCGTCACGCGAAGAGCAAGGCGCGCATAAACGAATACGAGAAACTCCTCGCGGCCGAGGGCAAGGAAAAGGTGAAGGACACGAAAATCACGATTCCCGCGGGCCCGAGGCTCGGCAATCTCGTTATAGAGGCGAAAGGCCTCGCGAAAAGCTACGGGGACCGGCTCCTATTCGACAACGTCGACTTTCTCGTGCCGCCGGGCGCCATAGTCGGTATCGTCGGCCCAAACGGCGCGGGAAAAACCACCCTATTTAAGCTCATCGCGGGCGCCGCGGGCCAAGCCGTGCAAACGGGGGGACCGGACGGCGAAGTCGCGATCGTGAAACCCGACGCCGGCGCCATTCGTCTCGGCGATACGGTTAAGCTCGCCTACGTCGACCAAATGAGGGGCAAACTCGACCCGGATAAAACCGTCTACGAGCAGCTGTCGGACGGCTACGACATAATCAAGCTTGGCGCGACAGACGCGAACGGACGAGGAGTGAACGGGCCCTTGCGGGAAGTGAACGCGCGCGCGTATTGCTCGTGGTTTAACTTCTCGGGCGCGGATCAATCGCGAAAAGTCGGCGTGCTTTCCGGAGGCGAACGAAACCGGCTTAACCTCGCCATGATGGTAAAAGAGGCGGCGAACGTGCTTCTCCTCGACGAGCCGACGAACGACCTCGACGTCAACACGATGCGAGCACTCGAGGAAGCCCTCGACGACTTCGCCGGCTGCGCGATGGTCGTCAGCCATGACCGCTGGTTCCTCGACCGCGTATGCACGCACTTGATCGCGTTCGAGGCAAACGGCGAGGTGATTTGGTACGACGGAAACTGGAGCGAGTACGCCGAATGGCGCCGGGAGAAATTCGGCAAGGACGCGGACACGCCGCATCGGGGCATTTACCGCAAACTCGAGCGCTAAGAGAGCGGCCGGGCGTGGCGCCCGGTCACGACGGCCCTTAGATTACCGCGAGCGCTCCCGACTCGCTTTCGCGAACCGTGAAATATTCCATTAGTTTCGAGAGTTGCTCGGCCTGCGCCGAAAGTTCCTCGGACGTCGAGGCAAGCTCTTCGGACGCTCCGGCGTTCTGCTGAACGACGGAGTCGAGCTGGGCGATCGCGGACGACGTTTGCTCGACGCCCGTGCTTTGCTCCTTTCCGGCGGCCGTGATTTCCTGCACGAGATCGGCGGTTTTGCGGATGTCGGGGACCAATTTGCTCAGCATCTCGCCGACGGTCGTCGACGCGGTAACGCTCTTATTCGATAGGACGCCGATCTCCTCGGAAGCGGACTGGCTTCGTTCCGCGAGTTTTCTAACCTCGGACGCGACGACGGCGAAACCCTTACCGTGCTCCCCGGCGCGCGCCGCCTCGATTGCCGCGTTCAGGGCGAGCAAGTTCGTCTGCCGCGCGATTTCCTCGATAATGGATATCTTCGCCGCGATATCGTTCATCATCGTCACCGCCTCGGAGACGGCTACGCTGCTCTGCTGGGCGTCTGAGGCCGCCTGTATCGCGATGCGCCCGGTTTGGTCGGCGTTATCGAAAGTTTGCTGAATCGCGCCCCTCATTTCTTCCATCGACGAGGAAACCTCTTCCGCACCGCTAGCCAGCTCGCTCGCGCCTTGAGCCAACTGCTGGGCCGCCGCGCTAAGCTCCTTGCTCCCGCCCTTCAGAACCTGCGATATCTCGCGCGCGTTCACGATAACCGTCGAAACGCGCGAACGCATATCCTCGAGCGATCGCGACAAATCGCCGAACTCGTCTTTTTGCGCGAGCAAACTCCCGTCAATTTCCGACGCGAGATTTCCGCCACCGATGAGGCCGGCGAACTTCTTTAGCCGGTCGACGGACGACGAGATCGCGCGAGAAAGACCGAAGCCCGATATGATCGAGATCAGCAATATTACGGCGAGGCTGATAATCAGCATGGCGAGGATACGTTGGTACGCGCGCTCGGAGTTCTGGAAATTCCGTTCCGATTCGGCCAGCATAATGCCGGTCAGGTTATCCATCGCGCCGCGCATCGCCGAAAACGCCGAGGAATAATCTCCCAAGTACAATGCCCGCGCGCTTTCGTAATCGGAACTCTGCAACAAAGCCGTGATTTTATCGGTCAGTTGGGATAATTTTGCGTAATTCTCCTCGAACACGGGAATATCCTGGGATTGTCCCTCGACGCTCGCGGAGAAAACACCCTCAAAAACCGTGAACCGCTCCTTAATTTGCGCGAGGTTTTCCTCGACGGCCTTGAGGTCATCCGTCATCGCCGCGGCGTTTCGGTTTTCCGCGTGCAGGAAATACTGGCTAATCGCTATCGACGACTGATACGCGTCCCGGTCGGCCTCAATGAGGTTTTCCACGCCGACCAATCCGCTTCGATATATTTCGCGGGTCCCGTTGTTAATCGTCCCTAACGAAACGTATATCAACGCGAACCCTACGATAAAAACCGCGATGACCAGGGAAAAAATAAAAAAAAGTTTTTGGCGGATACGCATATTACCAAGAATGTTCATGGGGCCTAGCTCCTTTGCTATGCAAATTATAGTGCGCGCGCGTGTCCCTTTGCCATAAAATTGACAAAGTTTCTGAGCCGCAATACAGTAAAGCCTATGATAGAAGCGAATCCTTCCCTGCTCAACAACGAGTCTTTTCTCGACTTTCTTTTTAATAACCTTAACGTCGCGATCTTCGTCGTCGACGAAAATTTGCGCATAAAAATCGTGAATGACCCTTTTAAGGAATTATTTCTCACGAACGACGCGGAAGTGCTCAACGAGCTCTGCGGAAACGCGCTCGGATGCGAATTCGCCGCGCGCGGCAACGAGCCGTGCGGTACGACGCCCGAATGCGCGGGTTGCGAACTTCGGGAAGCCTTGCGGCAGGGCATCGACGGCCAGGGAAAGGCAATCACGACCTATCTTTCCAAGGATTTTGTGATCGGTGAGAAAAAAATCCACAAATTTTTCGAGATAACGAGCAAAGGCGGCATTTTCGAGGGGAACCCGATCGTAATCGTTGCCATGCTCGACGTGACGGAACTTGAGGAGCAACGGCTTAAAATATTGGAAATGGCGAACAGGGACTTTCTCACCGGACTCGCGAACCGTCGCTATTTTTTCGAGATCGGAGAGAATTTGTTCCAGAACGCGAAGCGGGGGAATATCGCGATCTCGGTCGCCATGTTCGACATTGACCATTTTAAGCGCATCAATGACACGCTGGGGCACGCCGCGGGCGATTACGTCATTCGAGAGATTTCCGGCGTCTTCTCCGCGAACCTCCGAAAGTCCGACGTCATCTCTCGGTTCGGCGGCGAGGAATTCTGCGTTCTGCTCCATTGCAAGGACGCAGGGGACGCTTACGCCGTCGTGGATAAGCTCCGGCTTCTCATCGAACTCCACGTCTTCGTTTTCGCGGGCAAGAAAATTGACGTGACCATCAGCGCGGGACTTACCTCAGTTATCGGCGATAATCTCGCGGCAATGGTGGAAACGTCCGACAAAATGCTGTATAAGGCAAAGGCAAACGGGCGTAACCGGACGGAAGAATTCAGCGCGTAACGCGCAAAACCACGGAGAAAAGAAAAAAACATGAATGACAAATTCAGGAACATAGCGGTATTGATCGACGCGGAAAACGTTTCGCACAGTTTTCTCGAGGACATTTCGGAGAACGTCGCCCTCTACGGCATCGTCTCGGTACGCAGGATTTACGGCGACTGGACGTCGGAAAAAATGAAGGGCTGGAAGCAACTCCTGCTTGAGTACGCGATTCAGCCGATCCAGCAGTTCAGCAATACCGTCGGGAAAAATTCCACCGACAGCGCGCTCATCATCGACGCGATGGATTTGCTCTACCTCCAGCACTTTGACTGCTTTTGCATCGTCTCGAGCGACAGCGATTTCACGCGCCTCGCGAGCCGCATTCGCGAGCAGGGAAAATACGTCGTCGGTATCGGCGAAAAAAAGACCCCCACCTCCTTCGTCAACGCCTGCAACGAGTTTATCCACATTGAGCCGCCAAACCGGGAGAGAAGGGAAGATCGCAAAACGACCGAAAAGCTCAACAAGGCGGAAATACTGCTTGAGCGGGCGGTCGACCAGCTCGCCGACTCTTCGGGATGGGTCATGCTTTCCCAGCTCATGCAGTATATCCGCCAAGTAAAGCCCGACTTCGACCTGCACGAACTCGGCGTGCGCAAGCCCCTCGATTACTTTACCTCGCGCAAGGACAAATATCGCGTGCAAAAAGAGCGGGAGGACGCCCCGAGCGCCGTTTTCATCTCGAAAGCCCGCTAAGCCGACGGCGAGCCCCTCGGGAGTTTTTTAACTAAATCCTCAAATCTCGTTCATCGGAATCTCACGCGCGCTCGCCACACTTGCCGGACGAGCGCGGAACCGTCCGCGCGTCCTAATTTCCAGAAGTAAGGAAGGCGAACATGAAACACATGAGAAGTACCGTTGGCGCGACGATCGCCGCCGCGGCGATGCTTTGCGGATTGGCGGGCTGCTCGAAGCAAGCGAGCAAAACCCTCGGCGATGGATCCCCCATCCCGGAATCGCTCAAGCCCCTCGTTCAGGCGGCGCAAAAGGAAGGCGAGCTCACCGTAATCGCGCTTCCCCACGACTGGGTTAACTACGGCGAACTCATCTCGTCTTTCTCGGCCAAATACGGCATTAAAGTCAACGAACTGAACCCCGACGGCTCCTCCGGCGACGAGCTTGAGGCCATTCGGGCGAATAAGGACAACAAGGGCCCGCAGGCACCGGACGTCGTCGACATTGGGCTTTCTTTCGGACCGATGGCCAAGAATGAGGGATTGATCCAGTCGTTTAAGGTTTCCACCTGGGACACCATACCCGCCGATATTAAAGACGCGGACGGCTTTTGGTACGGGGACTACTACGGAGCCCTCGCCTTCGAGGTCAATTCCGACATCGTGAAAAATCCGCCAAAAGACTGGAACGATCTCCTAAAGCCCGAGTATAAGGGCCAAGTGGCTCTCGCCGGCGACCCGCGGACGGCAAACCAAGCAATCATGACGATCGGGGCCGCTGCCATCGCTCAAGGAGGCAGCTTCGACAACATCGCGCCCGGCCTCAGCTTTTTCGACAAACTCAATAAAGCGGGCAACTTCGTTCCCGTCATCGCGGTTCCCGGGACCGTCGCGTCCGGGGAAACCCCGATCACGGTGCGCTGGGACTACAACGCGCTCGCGAATCGCGACAAGAGCGCCGGCAACCCCAATATTTCCGTCATCGTTCCCGAAACCGGCGTCGTCGCCGGCGTATACGTTCAGGCCATCAGCGCCTATGCGCCTCACCCGAACTCGGCGAAGCTCTGGATGGAATACCTTTATTCCGACGAAGGACAGCTCTTGTGGCTGAAGGGCTACGGTCATCCGGCGCGCTTTAACGATCTCGCCGCGCGTAACGCTATTCCGGCGGACCTCGCGGCGAAGCTTCCCCCGTCCGCCGCGTACGCGAACGCGGTTTTCCCCTCAATTGAGGCTCAGGACGCGGCAAAAACCGCCATCGCCGAGAATTGGGACAAAGTCGTCAACGTCAACGTCCAAAAGAAGTAACTCATGACGAAAACTTTCTTCGGCTCGGCCGATGGAAGCGAACGCGAAAATGGGCGCAAGCCCCTTTTTCGCGCTGTATTGCCGACGCTTCCTTTTTTTATCTTTTGCCTATTATTCCTCATTTTACCGGCGCTTACGATTCTTTCCGGAGCGTTCTTCGATTCAAAGGGGCGTTTTACCCTCGCGAATTTCGTCAATTTATTCACCCCGAACATAGTGTCCTCGTACGCCGTGTCCATCGAGCTTTCGCTTGCGACCGCCCTCATCGGCGCGGGCGCGGGCTTTGTATTGGCCTATGGAGCGCAGGGCGGCGGCCTTTCGCCTCGCTATCGGGGTTTCTTACTGAGTTTTTCCGGCGTCGCCTCGAATTTCGCGGGCGTTCCGCTCGCGTTCGCCTTTATCGCGACGCTCGGCCGCATGGGCCTCTTAACGGCCCTTGTATCCTCGGTTTTTGGTCTCGATCTGTATGGGAAAGGTTTCAGCCTCTACGGCTTTTGGGGCCTTTGCCTCTCGTACGTGTATTTTCAGGTTCCCCTAATGGTAATCGTCATCACGCCCGCCATTCGCGCGCTGAGGGACGAATGGCGCGAGGCGGCCCGCAGTCTCGGGGCGTCGCGCTTTCGGTATTGGGCGGAAATCGGTTTTCCCATCCTCGCGCCGGCCTTATGCTCGTCGATATTGTTGCTGTTCGGCAACGCATTTGGCGCCTACGCGACCGCCTACGCGTTGACCGGCGGGATGCTCAACCTCGTGACCATCCTCATCGGCTCGCAAATACGCGGGGACGTCCTGCATAACCCGAACGCCGGATACGCCCTCGCGACCGGGATGGTCGTCATCATGGCGGTAACCGGGACTATTTCGAACGCCCTCAAGAAAAAATCTTCGCGGTGGCTCGCATGAAGATAAAACCTTGGGCGATAGTAACGGCTGGCGTCGGAGGCCTATATTTCGCGTTTCCGCTTCTCGCGGTTTTTTTATTCTCGTTGCGCGGGGCGAAAGGCCACCTCGGCTTTTCGGCCTATGTTCGCGTTTTTAGAGACCCTCTTTTCGCTAAGAGTTTCCTTTTCTCGGCGGGTATATCGGTCGCGGTCATGGCGCTCGGCCTCGCGCTCGTCGTGCCGGCGGCCATCGCCGCGCGCAAATCATTACGCGGCCTCCGGCCGGTGATGGACGCCTTGAGCAATTTGCCGTTCACCGTGCCGGCGATCGTCCTCGCCTATGGGCTCATCAAGCTCTATTCGAGGCCGCCGTTCGTGCTGACTTCCTCGGTCTTCCTTCTCGTCGCCGGGAACGTCGTCATATGCCTACCGTACTTATACCGATCGATCGACGCGGGACTGTCCGCGATCGATATAAAGGCGCTTTCGGAGGCCGCGGCGAGCCTGGGGGCCTCCGGAATACGGACGACCATTCGGGTAATTTTACCCAACATCACGGCCGCCATGCTCGGCTCGTCGTCGATAGTGTTCGCGATGGTCATGGGCGAACTCACGCTCGCGGTCATGCTCGCCTGGCCCGCTTTCGGGCCGTATATGGCCCTCGTCGGGAGAGACCTGGCCTACGAACCGGCGGCGCTCGCCGTCTTGAGCTTTTTTTTAACGTGGATTTCAGTCGCGCTTTTTCGCGCGATCATGAACGCTTTTGGGGAGAGACAACGTGACCCATCTTGAATTAACGGGCATTAAGAAAAAATTCGGATCATTTGAGGCCTTGAAGGGCATCTCGCTCGCCGTCGAGCAGGGAGAATTCCTTTCTTTCCTGGGCGGAAGCGGTTGCGGTAAAACGACGACTCTCAGGATCGTCGCGGGATTCGAAACCGCCTCGGCGGGATCGGTACGACTGGACGGGAAGGATCTCCTCGGCGTGCCGCCGGAACGAAGGAATCTCGGCTTCGTTTTTCAGCACTACGCGCTCTTCCCAAACATGACCGTGCGCGGGAACGTAGCCTTCGGGCTTAAGGGCCTTAAGCTCGATCGCAAGGCAACGGCCGACCGAATCGACGAATACTTAGCCCTCGTGCGCATGGGCGAATTCGCGCATCGCTTTCCCCGGGAACTCTCGGGCGGGCAACAGCAGCGGGTCGCCCTCGCGCGTGCCCTCGCGCGCCGGCCGAACGTCCTCCTGCTCGACGAGCCGCTTTCCGCGCTCGACGCGAAAATCCGTACGCACTTGCGAACGGAGATTCGCTCAATTCAGCAAAAACTCGGAATCACGACGCTGTACGTGACGCACGACCAAGAAGAGGCGCTTTCTCTTTCCGACAGAATCGTGCTCATGCGCGATGGTCATGTCGAGCAGATCGCCAAACCGAGGGATCTTTACAACCGACCGATTTCGGAATTCGCCGCTTCTTTCGTCGGGACCGCGAACCGCATACCCGCGATCGTGATGTCCGCGCCAACGGGAACCATCGCCGTCGGCGGAGGCGAAGCCTCGCTTGGAAAACCGCTTTCCGTCGGCGAGGGAAACGGCATCGAGCTCTTCGTTCGGCCGGAGCGCGTGTTCCTAAAACGACAATCCGCCGCCGATATCGCCATTCGCGGATCCATTCGCGATCATCGATTTCTCGGCTCGGTGCTGCGCATCGAGGCCGACGCGGCGGGGCCGGGCGGGAGCTACCGAATTCTCGTCGATACGTTTAACGTCGGTGACGGCTACGACGCGCGCGCCGGGGCTCAGATCGATCTCTACGTTCGCCCGGAGGACTGTCTCGTGTATTAAGTGTTGTTTCGGGCGAAATTATAGAGTATATTGATTACGCAATGCCCGATTCCCTGAGCGCTTCTAAACAAGATTACCTCGAAACGATACTTGATTTCACCGTTGACGCGGGCGAAGTGCGCTCAATCGACATAGCCCGCGCCCTGGGCGTCTCGCGCGCAAGCGTGAATAAATCCCTGACTGCCTTGCGCGAAACGGGGCTCATTGAGCACGAGCATTACGGAAACGTGAAACTTACCGAAAAAGGCGTTAAGGTCGCCCGACAAGTCCGCGCCCGGCACAACGCGCTGAAGGAATTCCTCCTCAACGTCCTCAAAGTCACGCCGGAAACGGCGGAAAACGACGCATGCAGGATGGAACACGCCATTAGCCGGGAAACCGCCGCGAAATTGGAAGAATACCTGAAAACACTTGTCGCTCCCGGCGGCGCGAACGCGCCGCGCGAGGAGTGACCCCTAGTCCGGCTTTTTTCCCGCCGCCGAATCCTGGCAGCTTTCAACGTATTTTTTTAGCTGCACTAAGGCGATTTTCGGGTTCGTGAGAACCGAGGGCCCCGCGATACAACCGCCCTCGCACGCCATGACCTCGACGAGGTTCGCCTCCGCCGGTTTATTCTCCGCGTTCGCCTTGCCGAAAAGCGCGAGTTGCTTCATGCCCGCCTTATTGAGCCCGTTAATGACGAAGGGCCGCAAACGCTCCGGATTTTTCAGCCGAATGCGTACCGCCTCGGAAACGCCGCCGGATTGGGCGAAATTCCTACCGCTCGGCGAGGGGCGGGCGTCGCAAGGCTGGGTTTCGCATTGCGCGATGTCTATTTCCTTCGCGACGAAAAACGCACCGATCTCCTCCGCGGAAAGAACATAATCCACGAAGGGGTCGTCTATTCCCTCTTTTCGTTTCGCGAGGCATGGCCCGATGAAGACCGAGAGGCAGTCGGGGTTGTCGCGTTTCGCGGCTTCCGCCGTGTAATGCATGGGAGAGCGGGTATCCGAAATACAGGAGGCCAGCTCCGGCACGTGTATCTTGACCGCGCGCACATACGCGGGACAGCAGGACGTGGTCATGAGAACGTCCCCTCGGTCCATGCGATGCTCGAATTCCTCCGCCTCGTGAGCAGAGGTAATGTCGGCGCCGGCGGCGACTTCGTACACGCCCGAGAAGCCCGCCTTGAGCAGGGCCGTCTCGAGCTGTCCGGGATGCGCGCGAAATTGCGCTGCTATCGCCGGCGCGTACATCGCGACGACTTTTTTCCCATCCATGATATGCCGAATGACGTCCACGAGTTGCCCTTTGTCGGTCATGGCGCCAAACGGGCACTCGCGCATGCAGGAACCGCAAAACGTGCATTTCGAGTAATCGATCCGCTCTTTCCCGTTCACGTCCTTTGAAATCGCGCCTACGGGGCATGCCTCCTCGCAGGGCACGGGGATGCGGATTATGGCGTGATAGGGGCAATTCTGCATGCAAAGTCCGCAGTTGATGCACTTTGACGAGTCGATATGGGCGCGCCGCCCCGAAATCTCGATGCATTTTTTCGGGCAATTCATCATGCAAGGCCGGGCGACGCACGCCTGGCAACCGTTCGTCACCAGAAAGTGGGTCTTAACGCAGGCGTTGCACGCCTCGTCGATAACCGTAAGCATCGGCTCCTGCGGGCGCTCGCGCGCAAGGGCTTCCTGCGCGTACTCCGAGAGTTTCTTCTCGTCATCCCAGTCCTCGATGCTATGTCCAAGCCGCGCGACGACGCGCATGCGTAAAATTTCCCGGTCGTGATACACGCAGCAGCGGAACGGCTCGGCGTTAAGCGGCGCGATCTCGCGCGGAATGAAATGAACGCCTTCCTCAAGCTTGCCGGCGAGCTGCATTTTCGCCAAGCGAACTAAAATCTCCTTCTTTAACTGCGATGCCCCGTTGTTAATGTTCAGCACTTGCGATCTCCATAACTTTATCCATGACCACCGGAAGGGTGGCGCTTTCTATCATTTCGCCATTGACGCTCACGAACGGCGCCCGACCCTTCGTTCCCGCGTGGCACATGCCGAGGCATGGAGCCCCTTCAAGCGCGACGCGTTCCCGAACGTCCTCGGGCAAACTCTCGTTAAGCAATAAAATATCTGACGCGCCCATGACGAAACAGGCGGTTCCCGTGCACACCCGCACGCGTATTTTTTCCATATGACTCCCCTCGAAATGTTTCCTTAAATATAGTGGATCACGACTTCTTTGAGATAATGATCTTCCAAAATAGCCTTAATTTTTAAAACGACGTTTCGGCGTATCTCAAGCTCGACCGGCATATTCGGGTCTTGATGCGCCTCGTTGATTTTTGTCCCGACCATAAAGGTGATGCGATCGCTATCGAGGAGCATCTCGATGATCTTCGAGGCGCCGTTCTCGTGAGAGGAGCCCGGGATCCCGGAGCCCCCGGGAGCGGCGCTTCGCTCGAGGATTTCCGCCACACGGCCGAGGGTAATGATCCCTTCCGTCACTAAGTCGGCTCCGGGCATCGTGGACATGGGAGGAACGACCGGATCAAGGTCCTTCAAATTGATTTTGACGTCGACGCCCAAGTGGCGCGCAAGAATATTGGTCGTCGTGCCGCCGCAGACGATCTTCCTTCCCCCGAATTCCGTGAAGGCGCGCGTCATTTCCGCGTCGCGTTCCGGGTTCACCGGAGGTCCGGTCAAGACGAGCAAGTCGCGGGGGTGGCGGAAGTATATCACCCCGCAGGTGATATCGTCCTTCGGCAGGTACGCGTCGTGAAATTGCGCGTTAAGGACGATTTTCCTGGCGAGCTCGCGGGCGCTAACGTCGCCGTTTTCGCTGATGCATTTCAGGACGAAGTCCTGCACGTTGCAGGCGCCCCACCCGAACGGGTACGGTCGCGAACCCATCCCCGATTGCGTCACGCCGTCGGAGAAAAAAATGAGTCGATCGCCCGGAACCGCCATATAATCCGAATAATAGAGGATAGCCTCGCGCTTGGGGGCGGCTTTTTTGTTTTTGCGCTCTATCGGCGTACATTGCTTAATCGGCTCGACAACCGTGTTTTTCCGCACCAGTATATAATAGGGGTTATCGTATTCCATGACCCTGACGCGCGCGTTTGGCTCGATGTCGACGAGGGTAAACGTCGCGTAACTGATTCCTCGTTCCTTGCAGACGGGCAAGGTATCGAGAATGATCTTCGCGGCACGCTTGATCGGTATGTCGGACGCCACGAATTTCAGGGCCATCGTAGCCGTTAGCGTGGAAAGGACGCCCGCCTTTATGCCCGAACCGAGGCCGTCCGACAGAACGGTAATGATCCGCCCGTCGGTGTCGTGCTTTTGCGAGAGAAACGCATCGCCGGCAGCCCCTTGGTGATGCTTCTTGACCTGATAGTGACCAACTTCTACGAAAGCGCCGGTCGCGACTAAATCGCTCATTCGCCGGCATCCTCCAGGTCAGTGAAAGACTCAATGATGGAATTAAGCGAAGCCTCGGTCTCGGCCGCGTTTTCCCCGAGCAAAAACGCGATTTTCTGCACCACCGCGAGGTTTTTGTCTATAACGCGCTTCGCTTGCTTTATCACCCGATCCCGTTGGATTTGCGGCGCGGTAACGTCCTGGATGACGCCGCAGGCGCTTTCACCTTTTTCTATGGAAAAAACCGTCGCGTGGAAAATTTTTTTGCCTTCGCGCAGCTCGTGCTCAACGGCGTCGGGCCCGTCGCCCGACATGACGTCGCGGAAAAATCGCGAAAGGCCCGTGATTTTCTCCAGATCCGCGCCTTCCATACCCGGTTTCGCCTCGAACATCGAATAAATTTCCCCGCCCATGAGCCGGGCGAAATTCTCGTTGCACTCGATGATTTTCAGCGAGGAATCGCAGATAACCACACCCGAAGGAATGGCGCGAATAAGGCCATTCGCCTTTTTTTGGGCGAGTTTGCGCATGTACGAAACGCACATCGTGCGCTCGGCGTGGTGATCGAGCATCGCCGCGGCGAAACTTCTGCAGGTATCGTACCCGCAACTCCCGCAATTGAGCTCATCTTGCAACTCGAGTTTTCCGACTTGGCGCAGCGCGGCGCGAATTTCCTCGTCAGTATGGCTGATGGGCGTCGGTAACGCGACCGGAAGCGTATCGCCCATTTCGGGCCGCGCGGCGTCGAGCGTCTCGCGCGCGCTTTCCGCGTAATCGAGAAGATCGATTCGTTTTATGGCGGTTGGGGCATGATGTGACGTTTGCGGGCCGTTCACGCAGCCCCCCGGACACGCGAGAAGCTCCATGAATAAGGGGGAAGTCAGCTTATCGGGCTCGAGGCCGCGGATAGCGAGCTCGATTTCGTCCAGACCCGTCACGGACATCATGTGTACTCCGTCAGAGCCGGGATACTTCTTGATAGCCGCGATCATCCCCCCGTCGATGGGGTACAGAGAACCTTTAGCCGCCCGTTCGGGGATAAACTCGCCAGAGCCGTTTCCCGCGTCCATGCGAGCCGGATCGATCCCGGCTTGCTCGAACCAATGCTTTAAGTCACGGAAAGTAATCGCGCAGTCAACCGTTTTCCATACGTCGGCTTCGCGTTTTTTTGCGATGCAGGGACCGATGAAGACGATGCCCACGTCGGGGCCCAGCTCGCGCCGTAAATACCGGGCATGTGCCAAAAGAGGCGACGCCCGATCGGTAATATAGGGTGCGTATTCCCGCATATACCGCTTAATAAACTCTACCGCCACGGGACACGCCGAGGAAAGGAAGAGTTTTTGGCGGGAGGAGGGATCGCGGCTCCCAAAATCCTCGGCGAGCATGGAGGAAACGAGGTCTGCGCCGATAGCCGTCTCCGAGACCCCGTAAAAGCCCAGTTTTTTTAGCGCCGCGACGAGTTGCCCGGGATTAATTCCGGAAAACTCCGAGGCGAAAGAGGGTGCAAGCGAAACGACCACGCGATCCTTAAGCGATAAAAGCTGACGGGCGCGGGCTTTATCGTCCCGAACGCGCTTCGCGCCGGCCGGACAGATCGTCACGCAGTGGCCGCAGAGTACGCAAAGCTCGGAAACGACCATGGCATGCCCGTTCTCGACGCGAATGGCCTTTACCGGGCACTCGCGAATGCACTTGTAACAATCTTGACACTGCGTCTTTTCAGTATATATGGGGCTCTGGAAATTCATTGGCTTTCCTTGCATAATTTATGCAGAAGGAGATCATCGAGCATTTCAGGCTCTACGCCCTGAAATAATTCGTCGTTAATTCGGATGTTTGGCCCGTCTTTGCAATGGCCTTCGCAAAGGCACCCCCGCACCTCGACGTGGGCGGACAGATTGTGTTCGGAGAGGAAAGACTCAATACTTTCGGCATTGATGTTGTTCCCGCGGGAAAAGCAGGAGCTTCCCATGCAAATCGTTATACAGGTCTCGGGTGTTTCCATAGCGTCAGGCCTCTTGGTAGATGGTATAAACAAATATTGAATTAGTCAAATTGAATTAGGAGTTAAATATGAATTACGAGCGCCCTAAGAATGACGAACGAGCGATCATCATAGAGAATCTCGCGGATTTTTACGACGCCATCCAAGAATATTATGACGAACTCTTTCCCATAAGCGAGAAAGCGCTGCCTTTTTTTCTCGGCCTTAAGCGAGACCTGGCCGAGCGGTCGCCGGTTCAGCCCGCGCCGATGGTTAGGTATCTGGGGCTCGGCTGCGCAGCGGGGAATTTGGAGAACAAGCTGCAATGCGAAGGATTTGACGTAACCGGGGTGGACGCCAATCCCCGAATGATCGAAACAGCTAAAAGGCGGATGAAACGCGGCTCCATGAACCTTCGGTTTTTCGAAATGCCCATAATCGACATTGGGCGATTCCTGAAACAAGGCTCGTTTAACGTCATCGCCTGCCTCGACGACGTCCTTCCATACATCTCGAGCGAGACCCTTTTGCGAAAATTTTTTCATGACGCGAAGGGCCTTCTCGCGCCCAACGGAGCGCTCGTCGTCGAAACGATTAATTACGACGCCATGAGCGCAAGCGAACCCACGAAAATCTCGCCTCGAGAATCCATCAGGGTCAAGCTCGACCGCGCGTATTTTCCCGCCGGGGACGGCGCTCTTTTGCTCGAAGCCGCCTTGGAACAGGGCAACGGAACGACGATCCACGTCAACAAATCCGTGCGCGTGTTCCCGCTCACGAAACGAGCCGCGGAAACGTACGCGCGCGAAGCCGGTTTCTCGGAAATCTCCGTATTCGGCGACTTTGACGGCCGCGAATGGACTGCCGGAGGAGAAAAAACCGTTATCGTTCTAAAATAATCCCTGTGCCGTATAGCGCTACACGATGCGCCATTTACCGTCAACTTTGCTCATGCGCGAAGAAGGGATTTCCAGCACACGACCGTCCTCTCCTTGGAGGCGTATCATGCGGGTCAGGGGATTTACCTCGGTCACCCGAAAGTTCGATTCGTCGTAGTACAGCCGAATTCCCTCGTTCGGAAGGTTTTTTCGCTCCTCGCAGTACCAATCGTGCTCGTACGAAAGGCAACAAAGGAGTCGGCCGCACTGGCCCGATATTTTCAGGGAATTAAGCGAGAGATTCTGATCCTTCGCCATCCGAATCGAGACGGGCCGAAGTTTGTCGGTAAGGGAATGGCAGCAATACGGCCGCCCGCACACGCCGAGGCCGCCCGTAATGCGCGACTCGTCCCGAACGCCGATCTGCCGAAGCTCGATGCGCATCTTGAAAATCGAGACGAGGTCTTTCACGAGATCGCGAAAGTCGACGCGATTTTCCGCGCTGAAAAAAAACAGAATTTTGGGCTCGTCCAATAAATAATGCGTCGCGATGAGCTTCATCTCGAGCCGATGCATGATGGCTTTCTCGCGAAAAACCGCGAACGCCTGCTCTTCCTTTTGCCGCAAGTCCGCGGCATGGGCGAGGTTCTGCTCGTCGGCCTTTCGGTCTATGACCACGACGTCGTCCGGCTTAATGCCGATAGGCGCGCGAACGGTGCCCATCACCACGGCGAGGTCCTTGCCGTATCGCGTGGGCACCAACACGTAGTCGCCCGGCGCGACCTCCAGCGAGGGATGCGTCGCGTAAAGGCTCTCGCTCGAGTACTCAAGCTTGAGGTGATACAGGGGCGAGGGATACACATAGGCCCCGGCCTGAACGTCTACGACTTCCGATTGCGGATCTTCCAAACTCGAAAGATCCTCGGCATGAATATCGTCATTGAACTCTGAACTCATTCTCTCCGCCTCGCGGTTCGTCACGATAAAAGATCGACTAACAAACCATTAATTTCCTCGATCCTCCCCAACAAGGCCAAATGGTCTTTTTGGTTGGAGAGGATCCCTGCAGCCAACTGCTCCAGTTTCTCGTCGATAATGCGCACTTGCGTGAATTTCTTGGTACGGGCACGAATCCGAACGGATGAGGTTTTTTCGGAAACCTCGAAAGCCTGTTCCACCACGTAACGCACGAAAGAACGGACGGAATCTTTGTACGCGATGATCGCGTCCGGCGTCTGTCTTTCCTTTAGGCGGTCTCCCGCCGAATTAACCTCGTCCAAAAGCGTTTCAAGGATTTTCTCGGGCGGCAGGCCGACGAGACGTTCGGGAACGGCGAGGGTGCCCGTCTCCTCGGAACGATCGATTTCGCCCGAGACTAGCCGCGAGAAACTCCGAACGCCTGCGCGGTCTTTTTTCCGGGCGTCTTCCGCCTTTCCGCCGGTTGCGCGCAACGCGGCTTGTCCGGCGATTGACGCGAAAAAAGGGGACGACGAATCGACGGAACCCGGTGCGCCAGCCATCGCTACCGCCCGGTAACGGCCGCCAACGCCGAGTCGGCAAGGGCCTTTCGGTTATTATACTCGGAAAGAGCCGCCTCGTACCGCTCCTGATCGTTTACCGCGAAGCAGGCTCCATGCAAAATGACGGAGTCCTCGACCACCAGTTTTTTCGTGATAACGGAGCCCCAAACCATCCCCGAAGAGAGGATCGTAACGCCTTCGGGCGCGACAACGTCGCCCTGCACGATCCCTCCCACCGTTATCACCTGCGCCCGAACGTCGCCGCGGATGCGCGCGTTCTCGCCGACGATGACGCGACTGTTCGTTTCGAGGCTACCGTCAAGGTCCCCGTCTATTCGGATAAAGCCGGCAATTTTCAGGGATCCCTTAATGAACGAGCCCGGACCTACCAACGTATTGATTGAAACGTCTTCTGAATTCTGAAAAATCATCCCGACCCCAGCTCAGTTGCCGGAAACCTTAATGTTAAGGTATTTCATGGGATCAACGACATCCGAGCCGATATGCACCTCATAATGGAGATGCGGTCCCGTGGAGAGACCCGTGCTGCCGATATATCCGATCACTTGGCCTTGCTGTACGTATTGCCCCCGGGTCACGCGAAAAGACTGTAAATGCGCGTATCGGGTGTAAAATCCATGCTTATGCTTAATTACGATGTTGTTTCCAAAATCCGGCGCGTAATCGACGGCGACGACCTGCCCGTCCGCTGTCGCCAACACGGGATCGCCGGAGCGATACGTTGAAAGGTCAACGCCTTTGTGAATATACCACTGACCCGTAAACGGGTGGCGATTTTGGCCAAAAGCCATCGACACGTGCCCGATTCCGCCCTTAATGGGCCACAAGCTCGGTATATCGGAAAATAAAGTGTTTTGGGAATCCAAAAGCTTGCCGATTTCCTCAATCGGCTGAACGGAATTTTCCAAATAGCCGGTGAGGCGCTGAAGCTCGGCGACTTCCTTCACCGAGCCTTGGGCGGATTCGCTTACGTTAAACAAGGAAGAAAGATCCCCGTTTTGCATTGAGCTTTTCGCCGCCGAGGTCGCGGAATCCAAACCGACCAACGACAGGGTCCCGGAAAAGGCGGATTGGAAATTCTGCGCGGCTTTCAGGAGGTTGCCCGTTTCGTCCTTGAGTTGATCGAGGCTCGCGCGGTTTTCCCGGGCTTCGGCTTGAAGAGCGGCGATTTTTTGTCCAGAAACGATCGAGTTTCGGGAAAACAAGAAAAAAGATGCCAATATGCCGCAGAGCGCGACCACGAAAAATATCACGGAAAAGAAGGAAGTCTGAAAATTGATGACCTTTTTTTGAGAATGCGGGACGACCATGATCGTGAGCTTTTTTCGACCGCCGCGAAACACGGCTGCGCACGCGCGACCAACCGCCGCGAAACACTGCGCGAAAAAGCGCCCTATCGCGCGGAAAATCGTATTCTCGATTCTCTTATATCCTCGAGTTCTGGGCACGCCATTCTCCCTTTTAAAGTCTTAAACCCATGAAATTATACCATAGATTAAAAAACGCTGTCAAACCCGCGACTACCCCGGGAATCTTTTTGTTGACGGCGCGGGTCCCCTGTGGTATTGTTAACTCAACGCAGTCCTTTCGGACGCAACCACTCTCTCACGGATGTCAGCCATGCAATTTTTTGATACTCACGCTCATATAGGGCTCATCTACGAAGACCCTATAGAACAACTTCGCGTCATTCAAGAGGCGAAACAGGCCCAAGTTACTCGCGTACTCAGTATCTGCAATAGTCTGCATGACTTTAGCGTGGTATATCCCACGCTCAAGACCGCGCCATCAGTCTATCACGCGGTCGGCGTTTCCCCATCCGAAGTGACCAATCCCGGCAAGGATTGGGTTCGCATTGTCGAAGAAGGGTTAAAACTCCCCAACGTCGTCGCCCTAGGGGAAATCGGCCTCGATTATTTCCGCAAATTCGGCGACAAGCGCTCGCAAATCGAGCTTTTTATCACGCAACTGGAAATCGCTAATAAGGCCGATATGCCCGTCATTATACATAATCGGGACGCTGGCAAGGATGTATTAGACATACTTGCGGAACGCCTGCCCGAGCCAGGAGGAGTGCTTCACTGCTACTCCGAAGACGCGGAATACGCGCGCATCGCGCTCGACCTCAACCTTTATTTTTCTTTCGCGGGTAACCTGACGTACCGAAACGCGCGGAATCTGCACGAAACGGTCCTTTCGCTCCCTCTCGACCGAATTCTCGTCGAGTCCGAAAGCCCCTTCATGGTCCCCGCGGAGTTCCGCGGCAAGCGAAACATGCCGTCATACACGCCCTCGACCGTGCGGTTTATGGCGGAAATGCTCGAGATGTCGCTCGAGGATTTATCCGCTCAATTATGGACGAATAGCTGTAAATTTTTCCGCCTTCCAGAATGAGCGAACCCGAAAAACTCTACCATCCCGTCTCCATCGGCGACTTGCGGGTTCCGGGGAATTTATTTTTGGCCCCGGTCGCGGGTTATTCGGACCGGGCTTTTCGCTCGATATGCGTGGAAAACGGCGCGGCATTCACGTACACGGAAATGGTGTCCGCCGAGGCTCTCGTGCGCGAGTCGGGAAAAACGCACGCGCTCATGAGCCGCGCCCCGAACGAAACGGCGTACGCCGTCCAACTTTTCGGAGGAGCGCCTGAACGGGTCGCCGAGGCGGCGCGAATCGTCTACGAAACGACGGACGCCGAGTGCATCGACATCAACGCCGGATGCCCGGTTCCCAAAATATGCAAGACGGGCGCCGGCTCCTCCCTGACGCGCGACCCCGAGCGGCTTTTCGCGATTACCCAAGCGACCGTTCGCGCGATACGCGAAGCCGAGCGCGAACGCCCCGAGAGCCTTCGCGCGCAACCCATGCCAATTACGGTTAAAATTCGATCCGGGTGGGACGATGCCACGGCCTGGCAGGCCGCCGCCGACGCGGCAATCGCCGCCGGCGCGGCGGCGGTCACGCTCCATCCAAGAACCCGATCCCAGGGGTACGAGGGAACCGCAAACTGGAGCCTCATCGCCCAGCTTACGGCCCACGCGAGGTCCGCCGCCCCCCAAATACCGATATTTGGGTCGGGAGACTTGTTTTCTCCGGAAGCCGCGCGCGACATGCTAAAAGAAACCGGCTGCGACGGCGTGATGTTCGCGCGCGGAGCGATGGGGAATCCGTTCATTTTCGCGCAAACGCGCGCGCTTCTCGAAAACGGCGAGTACGCGGAAATTCCGGCGGATATACGCCTCGCCGCCGGATGGAACGAATTGGCGCTCCTCGTCAAGGACGCCGGAGAACGCACGGCCTGCCGAGAAATGAGGAAACGCTTTTGCGCCTACTCGAAGGGCATCGACGGAGGGGCGACGCTGAGAACGGAGCTCGTGAAAGCCGAAACGATCGCCGATTACCGCGAAATTTTCGTCCGCCGAGGGCTCTCGTTCAGCGAAGGCTCCGCGTAAAAGAGCGATTACCGCGGGCAAGCGACGCGATCGACCTTGAATAAGCGCCAGCCTCCGTCTAATATGGTCACTATGGGGTTTCTGCAAAGAATATTCGCGCAACTGCAAATTTTTTTCGAAACCTTACTTGCCGGCTCGTCCCCGGAAGTAAAGAAGAAACAGCAATTGCGCGAATTCTGCCATTTACTCAAGGATTGCGACCCGCCGCTCGTTCGCGCAGACGGGTACCTCCTGCCCGCGTTTCCCGCCGGTTTGTTTCAACTCTATCAAATTTTCGCCCCGGTTCGCGAAACGCTCACCGCGACCGTCGCGCAACAAGACAAGCGCAAGTCCGAAAAATACCGCGACTATCTCCTTGAACTCGCCTTTACGCCCGATCAGCGAGCCCAACGCAAAGCGGCGACCCTGCAGGATCGACTCACGGCGCTGAGCGCGCGAACCGCCCCCGCCGAGCGAATGATCGAGGACCAAGGGAAAGTTTTCGGTTTTTTCTTGAAATCCCTCGAGTCGAAGCAAATGCAAAACGTGGAGACGCTGCTTAACGAGTTAGACGCCCTCGCGGATTTTTGCGTTTTTGACTTCAATTCCTTTTTCGCGTTTTTTGATCCCGCGTTCCGCGCCCATGAGGGCCTAACGACGACCGTCGAGACCCCAAGCTTTAAGGCAATTGACCCGGCGGAAGTCGTGCCGGCGCTCCTCGATCTATACTACGTGGTCTCCCGGCTGAACCTAACGGATACGATCCAAGACCTCGTCTCGATCCTGGACGCGAAAAAAAACGGGGTTCCCCTCGAGGAAGAAGTATCATCTCGCGTATCTAAAATTTTCCAATCAGGGCGATGGCTTCTCGCGAACCGAGTGGGGCCGGAAACCCTCTTGAGAATCCTTCGGGTGCAGAAAAACGACCCCTCGTTCGCCCCGGACCTACCGACGCAAAAAAGCGACTATGTGGCGCAATACAAGTCGCGCATCACCGAGCAATTCCACAGCGACTCGCGAAAGATGCTCAAGGACCGCGAACTCTGCGAGCTCAACGACATGATCGCGAACACGTTCGGATCGATACAGCTTGAGACGATCGAAGGCTACTCCGAGTCCACGAATACGCTCATTCAAGAGTTCACGACGTCCTCGCTGGAATGGATACAGCCGCTGGAAATCATAAAGACCTTCGCCATCCATTTTTTCGCCCCGTACTTTTCTTCCATACTAAAGTCGCTGATCGTCGAGGGGTATTTTAACAACCGAACCCTACAAACGACCCTTTCTGCCGCCTATTACTATTGCGAGTCCGTCACGGGGAAAATTCTCGAATTCGAGACGTTGTTCCGCAACGATCAGCAGTTCAGCGTGAAAAAGCTCACTGCCTACCTCACCGAGCTTCAAAACGGCATGGACTTCGCGAGCCCGATCCGCAAGCTGATCGGCGGCATGAACGGGCAGGCGAAAGTGCTCGTCCAGCAAGCCGTCAACCAATACGCCGAGGTGTATAATTTCGCGAATATCATCATCGACGACAGTAAGCGAACAGTCCCGGAGTATATCACGAACATTAGGACGCTCACCGCGTCCGCGAAAAACAGCGATTCGTTCGCCGCTATGGAACGGGAAATCGGGGTCTTCCGTAATTTTCTTGAAATAATGAAAAAATATGCTATAGTAGGTACGTTATCCAACCCGGTAGGCATTTCTGAACAAACGGAGAGTTGATCTAAGTATGGGAAAGGCAAAAAAAACCGGCATGGGGGAAACGTCAACAGAAAAGCAGATCTACGATCTGAAACAACTCCTTGAAATTTCCAAGAGCCTCAATTCCGTCATCGACTCCTCGACGCTTATCGAGGCGATTTTGTATACCTGCATGGGACAAATGAAAACGCTCGGCATCGCGATTTTCACGAAGAAAAATTTCGACGCCACGAGCTTCCAGCTCAACCGGAATTACTGCGGGTTTGACCTTGACGGCAGCAGCGACTATTCGATTCCAGAGGGGCATCCTTTCATCAAGCTCATGAACACCCTCAACACCTGCGTTACCATCGAGGAGATACAGGGCAAAATCGAGGTTGACGACTCGCTGAAGGGCTTAATCTCCCTCCAGCCATCGCTTGTCGTGCCGATGAAGGCGAAAAACCACGTTAACGGGCTGCTCCTGCTCGGCGAGCAAATAACCGAAGAACCCTACTCCGATTACGAAAAGGAGCACATTCTCAACATCGCGGCCCTTGCCGCGATCGCCATCAGCAACGCGGCCCTCCTCGAGATGACCACTACCGACATGATGACCCATCTCAAGCTAAAGCATTACTTCTATACCGTGCTGATGGAAAAGCTGGAGATCAGCCACTCCCAAGACATGCCGGTTTCCGTTCTCATGCTCGACATCGATTTCTTCAAGCGCTTCAACGATACGTATGGACACTCATGCGGCGATATCGTGCTGCAAATGGTCGCCTCGGTAATACAGCAGAACACCCGAGCCCAGGACATGGCGGCGCGATACGGCGGGGAGGAATTCGTCGTCATGCTTTGCGACACGTCCGAGAAGACCGCGGCCAAAATCGCGGAGAGGATACGCGCGTCGATCGAAAATCTCGACATCCTCTACGAAGGCCAACACCTCAACCTCACGATATCCATCGGTGTCGCTCAATATGACCCCGAAAACGACTCGACCGCGCGCGTTCTCGTCGACCGCGCGGACAAGGCGCTCTATAACTCCAAACAGACGGGTAGAAACAAAGTCTCGGTCGCGGGCTGATGGGTGGGGAAACCGCGCCGTGGTGGAAGACGGCCGTCTTTTACCAAATATACCCGCGAAGTTTCAGGGACACGAACGGAGACGGCGTTGGGGACCTTCCCGGAATCATAGAAAAACTCGACTACATCGCCGACCTCGGGATTTCCGCGCTTTGGGTTTCTCCTTTTTTCCGGTCGCCGATGGACGATTTCGGTTACGACATTTCCGACTATCGCGACGTCGATCCCTCGTTCGGTTGCTTTGCCGACGCGCGGACCCTCATAGCGGAATGCCACAAACGCGGATTGAAAATTGTTTTTGACCTCGTCATAAACCACACGTCTGATCAGCACCCCTGGTTCATCGACGCGCGACGCTCGAAGGACAATCCCCGCCATGACTGGTATATATGGAAACCGCGAACTTCGCCGCGCACGGGGAAACGCCTCCGAAAACCGAATAACTGGGTCTGCCAATTCGAGTTTAAAAGCGCTTGGTGGGATAACGAGGAAACCGACGAATGGTATCTCGCCACGTTTACGCGCCATCAACCGGAGGTTAACTGGCGAAACCCCGAACTTCGCGCCGCCATGTACGACGTCGTCCGTTTTTGGCTAACCGAAGGAGTCGATGGGTTTCGCATGGACGTCGTGAATTGGTACGTAAAGGACGCATATTTTCGCTCAAACCCCCTTTCTCTCAACGCGAATCCCGACATTTTCCAGCGCCACGTGTATGACCGCAATCAGCCGGAAACCCACGAGATTTGCCGTGAAATTCGCGCCATCGCCGAGGACTATCCGGGAGACCGCGTGCTTATCGGCGAAATTTTTTCCCGCGAGCCATCCATCGCCGCCTCTTATCAAGGGAACGGGGACGACGAACTCCATCTCGCCTTTAACATGGAATTGCTCTACCGCAAATGGAACGCGAAAAAGCTCGCCGCGTCGATAAAGAAATGGTATGGAGTCCTCCCCGAACGCGGGTGGCCGAATTTCACGCTCAGCAACCACGACCAGCCGCGGCACGCGACGCGTTTTCAATCGAAAAACCCCGCGACCCAAAAAAAACGAACGCAAATCGCCGCGATGCTGCTGCTTACCCTAAAAGGCACACCGTTTCTTTATTACGGGGAAGAGCTTGGACTACAGAACGCCAAAATCCCGCGCGCAGAGCTCGTTGACCCGACAGGAATCACGTTTTGGCCGCTACCGATGGGTCGCGACGGAGAGCGAACACCCATGCCGTGGAACGCCGATCCCGGCGCGGGTTTTACGGACGCTAAAACGAAACCGTGGCTGCGCTTTTCCGCCGATGTGGAAAACACGAACGTGCGACGCGAGCAAAACGACGAAACATCGCTCTGGCGATGGTATCAAGCGCTCCTGGGCATCCGAAGAAGCCACCAATCGCTACAAACGGGAACGATCGAATTCTCGTTCGAGGGACAGCGGGGCGTTATCGCGTATCGAAGGCAGAGCGCCCCCGAGGGCGAAGCCGAATGCCCCAAAGCGATCGATTGCTACCTTAATCTCTCAAACAAAAGCCGAGCGGTCCCTTCGCCGAAAGGAACTGTCTTGCTGAGTAATTCGCGCGAAACGGGAATGAAACTCGAATCGAAGACTTTGGTACTTGCCCCACACGAGGCCTTATTGGTAATTTTTTAGCATGAACATTCCTACCGCAATCCGTAAACCCTTCCGATACGAATATTGGAACGCGACGCTCGTCATCGTCGGGGTCAATTTAGTCGTCTATATGCTCACCGCGCTTTTTCCAGAAGTCTCGCGATACCTCGCGATGAACCCCCAGTTCGTCCTGAAAGGAGGTATGTTTTGGCAGCCGTTCACGTACCAGTTCGTTCACGGCGGGTTATGGCATTTACTCTCAAACATGATTGGGCTTCTTTTTTTCGGATTGGCGACGGAGAGGAGGCTCGGCTCGAAAGAATTCGTCCTGCTCTATTTTCTTTCAGCCACGCTTTGCGGGATTCTATCATTGGCGATCTATGTCCTCAGCGGGGCGTGGTACGTTTTCCTGATCGGGGCGTCCGGCGCGGTATTCGCGATAGTGCTCGCGTATGCGGTCCTTTTTCCCGGGGCGACGGTGTATATCTGGGGCATACTCCCCATTCCCGCGCCGCTTTTGGTTATCGGTTACGCGGCTATCGAGGTCTTCAACGCCGTAACCGGCAGCAATCGCGGAGTCGCGCACGCGACGCACTTAATCGGCTTCGCGGTCTGCTGGTGCTACTTTCTCGTCCGCTTCGGGATAAACCCGGCAAAAGTTTGGTCGAGAGGCCGATGAGAGCGAGGGCGACACTCTTCCTCGCCTTGGCCGTTTGCGTCCCGATGCCGACGAGCGGCGAGGCGCCCCGTGAAGTGCGCGCGCCCGTTTGGGTGTATTTTGAAAGCGTACCGGGCCAATCGGCCGCCTTGCCCCCGAGAAAGGAATTAAGCGACAGCGCCCGATTCGTCGTCGGCGGCATGGTGTATGGATGGAAATTTAGCTACGTCCCGAGCGACGCGACGCGCGGCGTCGCGGAATTTTTCGAGCTTTCCCCCGTCGCGGAAATCGCGCCAAACGATCCCCGGTTTACGCTCGAGGACGTCGCGCCAACTTATCCCCGACTTAACTGCTGGGCGGTCTTCACCCTCGACGATTCCGTAAAACGGTGGGTAACGTATTGGGCGTCCGTGAACATTCCCAACGGCAGGGGACGCGGTCGGGCGAACCGCGACGAGGAAAGCGAGGGTATCCGAAAGGCGTACGAGGCCGCGATTCGAGACTCGATCAGGTCGTACGCGCGAACGCAGGAAAAAAACAAACCGAAGGAGATTCTCGGCGAGGTACTCCTGAAAAACGCGCCAAGACTTTTCGCCGACGAAGGGTATTTCGTCGCTGACGTTCAGACGCTCATCAACATAGAGGAAATGGTGCCGTACCGGGAATTTTAGCGGGTAAGGGTGGGCTTCAATCGACGGGCAACTTAACGCTTACGCACGTGCCCTCGACGTTGCTGTCGACCGCGAAGGAACCGCGAATTTGCTCGACGAGAGCCTCGATCATCTCGAACCCCAGGGTATCGTTTTGATGGATATCGCCTTCGAAGCCGACGCCGTCGTCGAAGAGTCCTATGAAAATTTCCGTATCCCCAACCCGCTCAAAGACGATCCGAATTTCGCCCTTCCTGCGATTCGTGAACGCGTGCAAGACGCTGTTCGAGACTAATTCATTGAGGATGAGCGCGAGAGGCAACGCTTTCTCGATCGGCAAAAAAACGTCGTCCCCGGTCACGAGGCAGGAAATCGAAAGGCCGACGTCCGCGTATTGCGCGACGAGGAAATCGCAAAGCCCCGTTCCGTAGCGCTGCAGGTCAACGAGGCGAAAATCGGAGTAGCTGAACAAGGTCTCGTACACCAAGGAAAGCGCCATGACGCGCGAGTGCGTCGTCATGAGGGATCGCCGAACTGTCTCGTCGGAAGAATGCTCGATTTGCAGGTTTATCATGCTCGATAGCAACTGCAAGTTATCCATTATTCGCTGCCGCAACTCGCGAAGCGTCTGGTCCTGCTCGTGAATCGTGCGGCGGTTCGCGAAACTGCGCTCTTCCGCGATATTCGCCAAAAAATTAAAAGAGTCGACGAGGTCGGCGATCTCGTCGCGGGTGCGCCCCGGCGCGATGCGCACGTCGTACATGCCCTCGGCGAGCATTTTCGTTCGCTTGGTGAGCGTTTCGATCCTGCGAACGAGCAAGACGCGGGCGAGCGAGAGGGAAAGAAAGGACGCGAGGGCCAACGCCACGAGCATGGCGCACAAAAGAGCGATAGCGGGTGCGTTCGCCGAATCGCGAACCTCTGCCCACGGAAGCCGCACCGAAACGTATATTGGCGATTTTGCGTCGCCGACGGCTCCGGCCGCGACGAGGTATTCCCCGTCGCGCAAAGCGATGCGGCGCGCGAGGGAGTCATGATTGCCCACCGCGTACGACAGCAGGCGCGAGTCAACATCCTCACCGAACTTTACCGGCGAAATCGTGCGATACGAGCTCGTGAATAGGGTATGGCCCGTCGCGTCGAATATTTCCAAAAAGCCGTTCGAGGGCATGCGGTTCACCGAAAAGTCCTGGTAATATTTCCGCAAGTCAAAGGCCGCGACGAGGACGACGAAGGAACCGGACCGCGTCCATACGGGGAGCGCGAACGGCAAGGACGGGAGCCCCGTCGATTTACTCGTGATGAACTGCCCGACCGTAAACGCCTTATTGGCCATCGCCCGCGAGAAATACTCCCGATCGGCGAGGGTGTAGCCGGTGACGTCCACACCCGACGAAATAACCAAGCCGGTGGAGTCCGCCGCGAGCAAGGTAGAATAATCCTGATACGTGAGCATTAACGCGCGTAAGTAGACGCTCAGCCGCTCGTTTCGGGACTCCTGCACGACGTCGGACTGGGATACGGCGAGCAGCATCTCCCGACCGTTATCGAGAATGAGTCGCTGCTCGTTCAAAAACGTTTCGCATAAGTCCGAAAGGGTTATTGTTTTTTCGCGAAGAAAGGAATTTCGATACGAATGCGCGGAAAAAAGCGCGATGACGACCGTGGGAAGGACAGCGGTAAGAACGATGATAAAAAGTTTTGTTCTGACGCGAACCTTCTTACGCACTCTTTACTGGGCTCCGTTGAAAGTGATATAAATAGGTTTATATCTTAACAGGAGTTATCGATGGATGTACAGTCGATCGTCAAAAATCTGCATCCGCTTGAAATCCGTGTCATCCGCGCCTACGCGCCCGGCGCCGAGCTCACGGCGGACACGCTCGTAAAAGACCTGGACTACAAGCCTGGGCACGCGAACCAAGCGTTTTCATGGCTCGGGGGAAAGGGTCTCATAGAGGAAGTTCGCAGGGAAGCCCGCACTTTTTTTGAGATTACGGAACTTGGCAGAACTTTCGCGAAATCGGGCACGCCCGACGAGCGCATTCTCGTGCTTTTAAAGGACAAGGGCCCGCATTCCCTCCCGGAAATAGCGACGGCGCTTGGACTTGAAAATAAAGACGTCGGCTCGGCATTCGGCACGCTATCCAAAGAAGGCGCCGTCAAAATGGACGAGAATAAGAAGGCGGCCTTCGTCGAGATGCCCAAGGGAACGCGACACGCGATTACCGTCGCGCTCATTAGGCTCGCCGCCGAAAATCCCTCCGGGACCCTTGACCAGGCGACGCTGTCCGCGGACGAAGTTTCGGTCATGGGAACGCTCGCGAAAAAGCGAGGGGCCGCCGATTCCCCTTTCAGGGTCGCGGAGCGCGAAACCGTCGTGTATCGCCTCCTTCCCGAGGCGACGCAGGTGAAAGCCGCGCTCGACTCGGCGGGAATCACCGGGGACGAGATCGGGTCGATAACGCCCTCGATGCTTAAGTCAGGCGAATGGAAGTCGGGCTCGTTCCGCGGCTACAACATCGCGGTTCCCCCGGCGCGCGTAATCCCGGGCCGCAACAATCCCTACGTCAGCTTCCTGGAAAGCGTTAAGGATAAGCTTTGCTCCCTCGGCTTCGAGGAATTCGACGGCCCGCTCGTCGAGACCGAGTTCTGGAACTCGGACGCGCTTTTCATGCCGCAATTCCACGCGGCCCGCGACATTCACGACGCGTATTATCTGAAAAACCCGACGACGGCGAAGTCCATCGAGGAGCCATGGCTCTCGAACGTCGCCGCCGCGCATGAAAACGGCGGGACTACGGGCAGCCGAGGATGGAATTACTCGTTTGACCGGGAGTTCACGAAACGCCTTTTACTCAGGAGCCAGGGAACCGCGCTTTCGGCCCACCAACTCCACACGGCTAAAATTCCGGGTAAGTACTTCGGTATCGCCCGATGCTTCCGCTACGACAAAGTCGACGCGACCCATCTTTCCGACTTTTACCAAACCGAGGGTATCGTCCTCGGCGACGAGGTAAACTTGCGGACGTTGCTCGGGTTCCTTGAAATGTTCGCGGTCGAAATCGCCGGAGCGACCGAGGTTAAGTACGTACCCGGATATTTCCCGTTCACCGAGCCTTCGGTCGAGGTGCATATTAAGCACCCCGTCCTCGGCTGGTTCGAACTCGGAGGCTCGGGCATTTTCCGCCCCGAAGTCACCCGGGCCATGGGCATCGACGTGCCGGTTCTCGCGTGGGGAATCGGAATCGACCGTATGGCGCTGATGGCCCTCGGGTTGAATGACCTACGCGAGCTGTTCAGCTCGGACATCGAGGGCGTTCGCCTCAGAAAGGCTAAATACTAAGGAGATCCGGTCATGCCAAAAATAGAAGTGAATGAGCGGCTGTTCTTCAGCCTGGTCGGGGAAACCTATAACTACGACGAGCTCGAAAGCCGTCTCACCTGCGGGAAGGCCGAGCTCGACGAAAAACCCGACATGAGCGCGAACGCGGCCGAGCGAATCATCAAGATTGAGCTTAACGACACGAACCGCCCCGACCTTTGGTCCACCGCGGGAATCGCGCGCCAACTGCGCCTTCACAAAGGCGGGGCAAAACGCGACTATAAGCGTTTTTTCTCCCGCGCGGGCAAGGCACGCGACGCGCAAAACCGCGTTGTCACGGTTGACCCCGCGCTCAAGGATATCCGTCCCTTTATGGCGGCGTTCGTCATTTCCGGAAAACCCATCGACGAACCGATGCTCCTCGACATCATTCAAACGCAGGAAAAACTGTGCTGGAACTACGGCCGCAAGCGGCGCTCGATCTCTATGGGCGTATACCGCTCCGCCTCGATTGCCTGGCCGATTTCCTATAAAGCCGTCGATCCGGACAAAACGAGCTTCGTGCCGCTTGCCTGCGACGCGCCCATGACCTGCCGCCAAATTATCACCGAGCACCCCAAGGGCAAAGAGTACGGCTGGATATTAAAGGACAAGGCGAAATTTCCCCTACTCGTCGACGCGAAAAACGAGGTTCTTTCCATGGCGCCGATCATCAACAGCGCCACGCTCGGAGCGGTGCAAGTCGGGGACAGCGACCTTCTCGTCGAGATGACGGGGACCGACATGCTCACGCTCACGCTCGCGACCAGCATCGTCGCTTGCGATTTCGCCGACGCGGGATACGAAATCCTTCCGGTTCGGGTCGAGCATCCGTACGACACGCCCCTTGGAAAATCGGTCACGACGCCTTTCTATTTTCAGGAATCGACCGAGGCTTCCCTGTCGGCGATCAACAAACTGCTCGGTGCCGAGCTTTCGGGGGGGGAGATTCGCGACGCCTTGGAGCGCATGGGTTGCGAAGTCGAGATTTCGGGCGAAACCGTCAGCGTCTGGCCGCCGGAATACCGCAACGATTTCCTCCATGAAGTGGACATTATCGAGGACGTCATGATGGGGAAGGGCATGGCGTTCTTTAAGCCGGAACGGCCCCGCGATTTCACGATCGGACGCCTGTCGCCGCTGACGCTTTTCAGCCGTAAAACGAAAAGCCTCCTCATCGGTCTCGGTTATCAGGAAATGATCTTCAATTATTTGGGTTCCGGCAAAGACTATATCGAGCGGATGAACCTCGCTGGGCACGCCGAAGGCGAAAAAGTAATCGAAATATCGAACCCGATGACCGAAAACTATCAGTTCGTTCGAGCCTCGATTTTGCCGAGCCTACTCGCAGCCGAAGCGCCTTCGGGCAACGCGGTATACCCGCATCGAATTTTCGAAATTGGAAAAGTGGCCTACCGAGACGAACAGGAAAATACCGGCACGAAGACCCGCCAGCATGTCGGATTCCTGACCGCCGCGAATGACGCAAACTTTAACGAGGCCGCGAGCCAAGTGGCGAGCATCCTGTATTACCTTGACCACGAATATTCCGTGACGGAATCCGATGACCCTCGCTTTATTCACGGGCGTCAGGCCTCTATCGTCGTGAAAGGCAAAAAAATCGGTATTTTTGGCGAGTTGCATCCTGGAGTCTTGGAAAATTGGACCATCACGACTCCCTGCGTCGCGGGAGAAATCGATCTGGAAGAGTTAATGTAAAAAGCCGCGTCTCGCGCCGTTTTCAAAGCCCTGCCGTCGAGGCAGGGCTTTTTTATGCGAAACGCGCGCAAGATTTAATTTTCGAAAGAAAAGCTAGCTTGTCTTTTTATGAATTGAGTAAATCACTCAGAAATGCCTGAACGCAGCGCAATTCGACCCGCACCCAGTTCGCTCGCGATTTTCGCCAACCGAGAACCGATATCATCGCGATCGACGATCACGTCGGACGGAAACGCGAGGGACAGGCCGGAAAGGTCGCAAACGCCCGCAATTTGCGAATCCCCCATTGCCGTTAGCGCGTTCGTCGCGTCTTCCGGGTCCGAAATGGCGAAAACGGCAAGGCGGATGTTCATGCGGCGCACAAGATCGGGAAATTTATTCATCGGCAAAATATCATGCCCATGGCAGTCCATGCCTATGCGCACGGGATTCGAGTCAAAGACGGCGATGACGTTAAAACCATGGCGAAAAAGGGTCCCGTCGAACAAGATAGCCTCGGCAAGCGGCCCGGAACCGACCAGAAAAACGTCGGCGTAATCATCCCCGCCTAAAAACGAAGAAAGGACCTCGATGGTATTCTGAACGGGAAAACCGCAACGCGCGCGGCCTTCCGCGCCGACCATCGACAAATCCTTACGAACCTGGATGGCCCCTAAGCTGAGCCGATCGCCGAGAAAATCCGAAGAAAGCCACAAAGTGCCTTTATCGGCCTCTTCTCGAAACAGGCGAAGGTAGAACGGGAGGCGACGGACGGTTGGAAGCGGGATACCCCGGGGATTCATACTACGCATTTTACCGCTATCTCCGGGGTTCCGCCAGTTTTTTTTATAAAGAACGAAGGTACTCGTCGATACCGGCGGCGGCCTTTCGACCGTCACCCATCGCGAGGATGACCGTAGCGGCGCCTTGCACGATATCTCCGCCGGCGAACACGCCCTTCATGGAGGTTTCGCCCTTATCTCCGACGACGATGTTCCCGCGCTTATTCACCGTGAGCTCGGGAGTCGTTCCGGTGACGAGGGGATTCGACTCGTTTCCAAGGGCGACGACGCAGGCGTCGACTTCCATGGTGTATTCGCTTCCCGCGATAGCGACCGGACTGCGGCGTCCGGAGGCGTCGGGCTCGCCGAGCTCATACCGAAGGCATTCTACCGCGCGAACGCGGCCTTTTTCGTCCCCGATAATTTTCGTGGGATTCGCGAGAAAGTCGAAAATGACGCCTTCTTCCTTCGCGTGATGCACTTCCTCGACGCGAGCGGGCATCTCGGTCTCGGTTCTTCGGTACACGATATGAACCTCTTCGGCCCCGGTTCGAAGCGCCATGCGGGCCGCGTCCATCGCGACGTTTCCGCCGCCGAACACGGCGACGCGTTTCGCGGTGAACAGGGGAGTGTCCGCGACGCCGCGGTCGTAGGCCTTCATCAAGTTAGATCGAGTGAGAAACTCGTTCGCGGAAAACACGCCGACGAGATCCTCGCCCTCGATGTTCATGAACTTGGGGAGTCCGGCGCCGTTCGCGACGTACACCGCGCTGAATCCGTCCTTCTCCATCAAGTCGCGCACGGTTCGCGTGCGCCCGACGAGATAATCGCAGACGATTTCCACGCCGAGGGCTTTCAGGTTTTTTACCTCTTCGTCGACGATGGATTTCGGCAGGCGGAATTCGGGAATACCGTAGACAGTAACGCCGCCCGGCTTATGGAACGCCTCGAAAATCGTGACGGAGTGACCAAGACGCGCTAAGTCGGCGGCGGTCGTCAAACCGGAAGGCCCGGAACCGACGATCGCGATTTTCTTCCCGCTTGGGGCAGGTTTCGCGACGGAAACCGCCGCGCCTTTCTGCTTCGCGCTCGCGCGATCCGCGAGGAATCGCTCGACGCGGCCGATGGCAACGGCCTTTTCGGGATCTTTTTCGGCCTTACCGACCGTGCAGGCGGCCATGCACTGCTTTTCCTGGGGGCAGACGCGTCCGCATATGGCGGGAAGCATGCTGCTCTTGCGAATGATCGAGAAAGCGTCGTCGAATTTTCCGGCGGCGGTCTCTTTGAGGAAACCGCGGATATCGATGCCGACGGGACAGCCGGAAACGCACGGGGCGTTCGCGCAGCCAAGGCAGCGGGCCGACTCGACGACCGCTTGATCCTCGCTGTAGCCGATCGCAACTTCCTGCATATTCCGCGCGCGAACGCGCGGTTCCTGCGCGGGCATATCCTGCTGAGGGATAGCGCGCCGGTCTTTCGGGGTCAGCGTCGCGGTAGCGAGACGCGCCCGCAATTCAGAAGCCTCTTTATAGAGCGTTTCGGGATTTTTATAACCGCTCATTATGCCCTCCCCGTCGCGAGTTTTTCGGCAGCCGCGGTGAGCCGGCACGCGTGCTCGGCTTCCTCCGGCTTATAGGACGACAAGCGGCGCATCATCGAGTCGAAATCGACCTGATGGCCGTCGAACTCGGGGCCGTCGACGCACACGAATTTCGTCTTTCCGCCCACGTTTACGCGGCAACCGCCGCACATGCCCGTTCCATCGACCATGATCGTATTGAGGGACACGACGGTATGAACGTCATAGGGCTTGGTGGTGGCGGCGCAGAATTTCATCATAATGGGAGGACCGATCGCGACGACCTCGGAAGGCTTCGCGGATGACTCGCAGAACGCCTTGAGCGGCTCGGTAACGAGGGCCTTCCGACCCTTGCTGCCGTCGTCGGTGCAGATGATGAGCTCATCCGCGATCGCGGACATTTCCTTCTCGAGCACGAGAAGGTCGGCCGTTCGGGCGCCCATGATGACGATGACTTTGTTCCCGGCCTTTTTCATAGCCTGCGCGATGGGGTGCATCGGAGCGACGCCGATACCGCCGCCCACGCAGACCACGGGACCGTCGAACTTCTGGATATGCGTCGGTTGCCCTAGCGGGCCGAGCAAATGGGCGATCGACTCGCCTGCGTTCATCTCCGCGAGGAGTTTAGTGGTTCCGCCGACCGCCTGGAAAATGATCGTCACCGTGCCGGCCTTTTCGTCGGCGTCGGCGATGGTCAGCGGGATACGCTCGGAGTACTCGTCGTCGAGCATCAAAATGACGAACTGTCCGGGCTTGCGGGACGCGGCTATCGCCGGCGCCTCGAGCACCATCAAGAATACGTCTTTGGAAAGCTGTTCTTTCTTGAGAATTTTCGTCACGGAAATTTCCTTATTTCATCGACTTGCCGTAATAAGCGGCGGTGTAGATCGC
>QKAR01000002.1 GCA_003246335.1 Spirochaetales bacterium
CGGGGCGAAAAGCGACGCGGTCGCGCGCGCCCTCGCGAAGTCGGTTATTTCGTCGAGCCTCGTCAAGGCGGCGTTCTTCGGAAAGGACGCGAACTGGGGCCGCATCCTGTGCGCGATGGGATACTCCGGCGAGTATTTCACCCAAATGGGCACGAGCGTTTTCTTCGAGAGCGCCGCGGGCCTCATTGAGGTGTTCCATAACGGCGTCCCGCTCGACTTCGACGAGCCGAAGGCGAAATCGATCCTGATGGAAAAAGAAGTTCGCATTAAAGTCCAGCTCGCGGACGGGAAGGGCACGGGCCTCGCGTGGGGCTGCGACCTCACCTACGATTACGTAAAGATTAACGGGGACTATCGAACATGAGCGAAGCGCTGAGCAACAAGGACTGGTCGGATATACTCGTCCAGGCACTCCCGTATTTTAAGCAGTACGTCGGAAAGACCATCGTCGTTAAGTACGGCGGGAACGCCATGCTGAACGAGGACTTAAAGAAAGCCGTCATGGAAGACATCGTTCTTCTGAGCACGATCGGCATTCACACCGTGCTCGTGCACGGCGGCGGGCCGGAGATCAACGCCATGCTCGACAAAGTCGGCAAGGAGTCAAAGTTCATCAACGGGCTTCGGTATACCGACGCCGAGACGATGGAAATCGTTCAGATGGTTTTGACGGGCAAGCTCAACAAGGATATCGTCGGCCTCTTGCTCCAGGCGGGCGGCAAGGCCGTCGGCCTTTCGGGCGTCGACGCGGGGCTTTTGCGCGCGAAAAAAATCGACAAGGACGGGGTCGATCTCGGCCTAGTCGGCGAGGTGACCGAGGTAAACCCGTCGCTCTTGCAGGGCTTACTGTCCCAGGGCTATATCCCGGTCGTCTCTACGGTCGCCATCGGCGAGACCGGCGACATGAACCGCTATAACATAAACGCCGATACCGCCGCCGCGAAAATCGCCGTCGCGCTTAAGGCCGAAAAGTTCGTGCAGCTGACGAACGTTCCCGGCCTTCTCCGCGACGTGAACGATCCGTCGACCCTCATCAGCAAGCTCGATCACGTCGCGATCCCCTCGATGATCGCGACCGGCGTGATTTCCGCCGGGATGATTCCGAAAATCGAGTGCAACCTCGAGGCGATCAAGGGCGGCGTTCCCCGCACGTACATCATCGACGGGCGCGTTCCTCACGCGCTTTTAATCGAGATGTTCTCGGATCGCGGCATCGGAACGATGATCGTATAGTGATAACGGACATGAAGGAGCGTACGAATGCCTGGTAAAATAATGAATAACCTCGGGAGCCTTCCCGTCGTTTTCGTCTCCGGAAAGGGAAGCGTCCTTACGGACGTGGACGGAAAGGAGTATATCGATTTCGTCAGCGGCATCGGGGTGAATTGCCTCGGTCACGCGCATCCCGCCCTCGTCAAGGCGGTGTCGGAGCAGGCCGCGCGGCAAATCCACGTATCGAACTATTATAACTCCGACGTGGGCCTCGCGTTTTCGGACGCCTTGCTCGCGCGAACGAAAATGGACACGGTTTTTTTCGGGAATTCCGGCGCCGAGGCGAACGAGGCGGCGATTAAACTCGCGCGCAAATACGGCGCCACTTTGGGCAAGAAAGAAATCGTGACCCTCGAAAAATCTTTCCATGGGCGAACGGTCGCGACGCTCGCGGCGACGGGGCAGGAGAAATTCCATCCCGCTCATTTCGCGCCGTATCCCGCGGGTTTTAGGACTATCCCGGCGAACGATTTCGCATCGCTCGCCCAGGCGTTCGACGAAAAGACGAGCGCCCTGATGCTTGAGTGCGTCCAGGGCGAGGGCGGGGTAAATCTCATCGACCGGAAATGGGCGATGGCGGCCGCCGAGGCCGCGCGGAAAGTCGGGGCGCTCGTCATCGCCGACGAGGTTCAAACCGGCGTCGGCCGCACGGGGACCTACCTCGCGAGCGAACAGCTCGGCATTGAGCCGGACGTCGTGACGCTCGCGAAGGGCATCGCCGGCGGCGTCCCGATGGGCGCTTGCCTCGCGCGCGGGGCAGCCTCCGACGTTTTCGTCGCGGGCGACCATCAATCGACTTTCGGCGGAAACCCGCTCGCGTGCGCCGCGGGACTCGCGGTCCTCGGCGAGCTCGATCGGCCCGGTTTTCTCGCGAAGGTAGCCGAGAAGGGCGATTACATCCGCTCAAAGGTCGCTGCCTGGAAACTCCCGAACGTGCTTGAAGTCCGCGGCCGCGGGCTCATGATCGGCATCGACGTGAGCGGCCGCGGCTCGTCCAAGGCGACCGCGGCCGACATCCAGCTCGAGTGCCTCAGGCGAGGGGTATGCATCTCGACCGCCGGCGCGCAGACGCTCCGATTCCTTCCGCCGCTCGTCATTACGATGGAAGAAATCGATACGGGACTCGAGATACTTCGCGACGTACTGGCGTAGCCGCGGGTTACTTAATTTTTTTCATAAGGAGACTTAACGATATGGCAGTGAAAGCGAAGGCCGAACCAAAGGCCGAAACGAAAGAAAAAGCGCCCGCGAAGGCGTCGGTAAAGGCGCCGGCAAAAGCTCCCGCGAAGGCGAAAGCCGCGAAGTCGAAAAAAGATAAAGTCGTTCTCGCCTATTCAGGAGGGCTCGACACGACGGTCATCATTCCTTGGCTCAAGGAAAATTACGACTATGACGTCGTCGCCGTCTGCATCGATCTCGGACAGGGAGACGACTGGAAGAAGATTAAGCAGCGCGCGCTCGATACCGGCGCGAGCGAGTGCTACGTCGTGGACGCGCGCGAGGAATACATCACCGATTACGTGTATCCCGCGCTTAAGGCGAACGCGATTTACGAAGACCGCTATCTTTTGGGTACCTCGACCGCGCGCCCGCTCATCGGCAAGATCCTCGTCGAGTACGCGCGCCAGTGCGGAGCCGTCGCGATCAGCCACGGAGCGACCGGCAAGGGCAACGACCAGATCCGCTTCGAGCTCACCATCAAGGCGTTCGCGCCCGACCTGAAGATCATCGCCGCTTGGCGCGACGACAAATGGAACATGGACAGCCGCGAGGCCGAGATTAAGTTCCTCGAGGATCGCAAGATTCCCGTTCCGATGAAGAAAGATCAGTCGTACAGCCGCGACGAGAACATTTGGCACCTTTCGCACGAGGGTCTCGAGCTTGAGGAAACCGAGAACGAACCGAACTGGAAGCATATGCTCCAGCTCACGACCGTCCCCGAGGAAGCTCCCGAGTCCGGCGAGTACGTCAAGATCGACTTCGAGAAGGGTATTCCCGTCGCGGTGAACGGCAAAAAAATGAAACCGCTCGCCCTCCTCATGGAGCTTAACAAGATCGGCGGGCGAAACGGCGTCGGCCTCGTCGACATCGTCGAGAATCGCGTCGTCGGCATGAAGAGCCGCGGCGTGTACGAGACTCCCGGCGGATCGATTCTCTATTTCGCGCACGAGATGCTCGACCATCTGTGCCTCGACCGCGACACGTATTTCTTTAAGCAGCAGGTTTCGCTCAAGATGAGCGAGCTCATCTATAACGGACGCTGGTTCACCAAGCTCATGGAGTCGCTGATGGCGTTTATGGACTCGACCCAGGAAAACGTGACCGGCTGGGTCAAGCTCAAGCTTTATAAAGGCTCAATCCGCGGCGCCGGATCGCACTCGGCGTACAGCCTGTATAACGCGAACATCGCGAGCTTCACGACCGGTGACCTCTACGACCACAAGGACGCCGACGGCTTTATCACACTCTTTGGGCTTCCGCTCAAGGTTCGCGCTATGATGGAACAGTCGGTGGGCGAGGGTCAGGCCGTCCCGAAAAAGTCGAAAAAACGGCCGACGGAATAATTTTTTCTTTAGGTTTTCGACCTTTGCGCGCCCATCGTTGGGCGCGCTTTTTTTTCGCTGTAGCGCTTCTGTTGCGGCGCGTCGCCATTTCGGGTAAACTCACGGAAAACGCTCAAGGGGGAAAAATTCATGGCTGATACGATAGCGATGGAAGCGGCCGCCGCGCCGCTCGACGAGTTGCTGCGGCCCTTTTCGACGATACAAAAGGATTGGATGCTTATCACCGCCGGCAGCGGGATCGGACGTTCCGAATGGAACACGATGACCGCGTCGTGGGGGAGTTTCGGAACTTTTTGGAATCGGCCGTGCGTAACCTGCGTGATTAGGCCTTCCCGGCATACGTTTACGTTCGTGGAGCGGGAGAAGCTCGTGACGTTCTCGTTTTTTGAGCCCAGCTTTAAGCACGCGCTCCAGGTATGCGGGAGCACGACCGGCGTCACCACGGATAAGGCTACGGCCGCGAGCATCACGCCCGTCCTCCTTGAGCCGGGCGCGGTCGGCTTCGCGGAGTCGCGCGTCAATCTCGTGTGCCGAAAAATATATTCTTCCGACGTTGACCCCGCGGGCTTCGCCGACGAGTCGTTCCTCGAAAATTATCCCCAAAAAGATTTTCACCGCATGTTCGTATGCGAGATCATTCGCGCTTACGCGAAAAAAGGCAGCCTAAAATGAGTCATGAAAAATCAAAGAGTCCCCTTTGGCATGGTCGGTTTTCTGAAGGCCCGGACGCCGAGGCGGTCGCGTTCGAGACTTCCATACACGTCGACACGCGCATGGCGCTCGACGATATCCGCGGGAGCGTCGCGCACGCCGGCATGCTCGGTAAATCGGGGATTATACCCGCTTCGGAGTCCGAGCTGATCGTGGGCGAGCTTCGAAAAATCGCGGCCGACCTCGAGGCGGGCGCGATCGAGATCGATACCGGGGCCGAGGATATCCATTCTTTCGTCGAGGGCGTCCTTACGGATCGGCTCGGCGACGTCGGTCGTAAGGTGCATACGGGTCGGAGCCGAAACGATCAGATAGCCCTGGACGAGCGGCTCTACCTAAAGCGCGCCGTGCCGGAGCTTCGCCTCGCGGTGGTCTCCCTCGTGAAGACGCTCGTCGGCATAGCGTCCGCGCATACGGAAACGCTTCTGTCCGGGTACACTCATTTACAGCGCGCTCAGCCGGTAACGCTCGCGCATCACCTGACCGCTTGGTGCTGGATGCTCGAGCGCGACCATGGCCGCCTCGGGGACGCGCTTAATAGGCTCGACCGCATGCCGCTCGGCTCAGGGGCGCTCGCGGGATCGGGCCTTCCGCTCGACCGCGCCGCCGTCGCCTCGGAGCTCGGCTTCGCGGAGCTTACGCGCAATTCCCTCGACGCGGTCGCCGACCGAGACTACTGCCTTGAGCTCGCCTCGGCGCTCTCGATCCTCATGACGCATCTCTCCCGATTCTGCGAGGAAGTCGTCATTTGGTCGACCGAGGAATTCAAATTCATTGACCTTTCGGAAAAATGGTCGACCGGCTCGTCCATCATGCCCCAGAAAAAAAATCCCGACTTCGCCGAGTTGATCCGCGGCCGAACCGGAAAAGTGTACGGAAACCTCATCGCGCTTTTGACGATGATGAAGGCCCTCCCGCTTTCCTATGACCGCGACATGCAGGAGGACAAGGAAAGCCTTTTTTCCGCGTACGACACGGCGCTGTCGTCGGTGCGCGTGTTCACGTACATGATCGGGACCGCGAAATGGAACGTCGAGCGCATGGCGTCGTCCTGCACCGGCGGGCACGCGAACGCGACCGACCTCGCTGACTATCTCGTCCGCAAGGGGATGCCGTTCCGCACCGCGCACGCGGTCGCCGCGGGAGTCGTGCGCGAATGCATCGACTCTGGGGTTTCAGATATGGTGGACTTGCCGTTCGAGAGATTTTCGACGCACTCCCCGCTGATCGAGACCGACGTGTACGCGCATTTGACGCCGAGGGCTTGCGTATCGGCTCGAGACCTTCCCGGCGGCCCGCATCCCTCGAGAGTCGCCGAGCAAATCGCCGAGCTCGAGGCTTTCGTTCGCGCGAACGGCTAATCTCGCTCCCGCCGCCCGGCCGCGAAAAATGAACGGTCGGGCCCCGGGCCTCCTCTCGCGATCAGCGAAAGCCTTTCTCTCCGAAGAATTTCTCGTATAACGCCTTGAAAGACGTCGCGTTGCGCTCAAAGCACTCGAATATTTCCGGGTCAAAATGGGAGCCTTTGCCCTGTCTCATGATTTCGATTGACTCATCGAATCCGTAAGCCTCTTTGTACGGGCGCTTCGTCGTGAGCGCGTCGAACACGTCGGCGACGGCGACTATGCGGGCCGCTAACGGAATCTCCTCTCCCTTGAGACCTTGCGGGTAACCGGAACCGTCCCATTTTTCGTGATGGCTTCCCGCGATGAGGATACCCATGCCGAAAAGGCTCCTCCCTCCCAGGGAGACGGAATTTTCCGCCTCCTGCAATACCGTGGCCCCGTATGTCGTATGGGTTCGCATGTGAGCCCATTCCTCCTCGTCGAGTTTCGCAGGCTTGAGGAGCACGTTGTCGCGAATGCCCACTTTGCCGATGTCGTGCATGGGGCTAAATCTCTTGATCTCCTTTATGAATTCGAGCGTAATCGCGTCGTTATGCAACCCGTCCGCGTGCATGCATTTCGTGAGCAGCACGGCGTATTGGGCCATGCGCTCGAGATGGTCGGCGGTGTCCTCGTCGCGAGCCTCGGCCATTTTCGCGAGGGCGAGGGTGCTGGCGTATACGAGCTCGTCGGCGAAAATATTTTTCTCGAACGCGAGCGCGATCGTGTTCCGGATGTTTTGCAGGAAGCGCGCGTGCATGTCCGTGTAAACCTCTGTTCGTTTGCTCGAGAAGAATAAAAAGCCGAGCGATACGCCGTTCAGGACGAGCGGCAGGGTGATCGACGACCTAATGCCCGCCTCAAGGAGTATTTGCGTGTATTCCCGCGGTGGTCGGGTCTCGGCGTAAGCCGCTAAGTCGTTGATTATTCTTGGTTCGCCCGAGGAGAGGATGGGCCCGAGGCTCGTGAGCTCGATGTCCCAGGTCCAGGTTCCGAGCTTGAGCGGTAGGCTCGGGAAAGCGCCGTTCGACTCCCCGTATGAGGCCAATAGCTTCGTTCCCCGATACCCGGCGAACGTCGCGATACCGATATAGTCATACGGTATGTACACCTTGAACGTCCGGAAAATAAGCGCGAGCGTCTCGGGAAACGAGCTCCCCCGATTTATCACGTCGACGAGATTTACCATATCGCGGAGGATGGAAAAGGTGTTATACACTTCCTCGGTGATCGGCGAGTATTTTTTTCGGGCTGGAGTCGCGTTAAGGCTGCTCGGGTCGCCGAGGGTCTTGATCCCGCGATAAAACATCGTGTAGGGCTCGACGACGAAACGATAGGTACCGTAGATGATCCACGCGATAAGGGCGAGCAGGGCGAGACCCATGACCGACAGCCCGATTTGCTCGCGGTTCGTGACGCGCGAAAAGTTCTCGATCGCCGAATTGCTCAGCTCGTCGGAAAGGCTCAATAGCCGCTCGTTTTGCTCGTTTATGTAGACTAACGCGTTCCTAAAATTGGCGCTTTTGCTTTCTGACGAGGCGATAACCGATACTTGCCGGTAAAAAACCCGCCAGAGATCGCGCATTTCGCCCGTAGTGACGATGAATGTGGGGTCCGTCAGTTTAAAAAGCGCGTCCGAATCGTTTTTCGCCGTTTCCGGCAACAATAGATAGCCCCGTTCGATCTGCGAAAACACGACGTCAAAATCGTCCGCGGTCCGAACCATGGAGGCGCGAACATCGGCTAATTTCGCCCTCAGCGTGGCGACGTCCTGAACCCGCTCGTCAGAATCGATGGCCTCGAGCAACGAAGCGATTCGATTCGCTTCCTTCGCGATTTGCTGCGAACGCATCCGCTGCTTCCCGAGCGCGTTCACGATTTTATTGTGCTCGACCTCATGCTGATTCGATTGAATGAGCGAGACGGAGATGAGCGCGACGAGGGCCGTAAGCGCGCCGAGGACTATCGCGAAACGAAATTTAAAATATACGCTGAGGCGAGATCGTTCCGCCGCGGACTTTCGCTCAATTCGCATGTTCATACGGCCTCCGCTTGTTTTTTCCCCGATATCATGCGCCCTCGTGGATACCATCCATTAAACCCCTTTCCTCTGGGATAGGAGATTTCCGCTACCCCGTTATCGACGAGATCGCCGTATAACGGCCATTCGGCCCTGTCGGAATAGCCGGAGCGGGCGCCGCTCGAGAATACCTGCCGATCGTACGCAAGTAACCCGCGCGCCGTAATCATGAAGGGCTTGCCTTCGGGAGGCGCGGCCATCGGTTGCGCGTTTTTCCATATTCCGACCGCGGAAACGCCCGTTTTCGCGGTGTTCTTGACACCGCTTTTCTGAAGCGCTTGGCAATCCCGTTTTGCGATCCAATCCCGACGAACCCCATCGAAGCTCGGATAAACCATCTTTCTATCGTCTCGGGAATTTTTTCGGCCGCACAATAATCGACTTGAGCGGTGATTTGGTCAATATTGAACTTAAACCCGGAAAAAGAAAAGCGGAGCCAAAAGCGGCCAGGTATGCGGTACGTTTTTTTAGCGTAGTGCGCGGCATCATTCGTAATCAGCGGCATATTCGTGTTCACCGTCGCGTCCTTATTGGTTGAATTATAACGATTTTACCTTAGAAGGCAAATGCCGTTGCGTGGCGATTTCTGCGGTCGGCACCTCTGGCGCGCGCTCACGCGGTTTAGGGGAATTTCGGCGCAAGCGGACTTTTACAGCCCTCGATGATTGCGGTATACTGGCTTCGTCACTTTTGGGCGTCGTGTCGCGATCAGCCCAATATTCCGCGAGGAGCGGATCATCGATTATCGATTCAGAGGGAGATTTCGAAAATTATGGAAGAAATGGTCGCCGCTACGTTTGAGGCAACGCTCGAAAGAAGCAAAAAAATTGAGGAAGATTTACCGGTCCATCCCGAACTCTATCGCGTGCTCACCGGCGACCGACCGACCGGAAGACTGCATATCGGCCACCTATTCGGCTCGATCGGAAATCGGGTGAAACTGCAGAATTTGGGCGTAACGACTTATATCGTGATCGCGGATTATCAAGTATTGACCGATAGGGACACGTTCAGTTCCATCTCCGAGAATATTAAGGGCTTAACCCTTGATTATCTATCAGCGGGAATCGATCCCAGTAAGGGAAAAACCTTCATATTCCCGCACAGCCACGTTCCAGAATTAAATCAGCTCCTCCTGCCGTTTCTCACCCTCGTCACGAACGCCGAGCTCAATCGAAACCCCACCGTTAAGGAAGAAATCGCGGCCGCTGGATTGAAGCGTATCAACGCGGGCATGTACACGTATCCGGTGCATCAGGCCGCCGACATTCTCTTTTGCAAGGGCAACGTGGTTCCCGTCGGGAAAGACCAGTTGCCGCACCTTGAGCTTACGCGCCTCATCGCCCGCAGGTTTAACGAGCGCTTCGCCGCGAATAAAGCGGTTTTCCCCGAACCCCAGGCCCTGCTCAGCAAGTCGCCCATGATCCTTGGGCTCGACGGTTCCCAGAAAATGAGCAAAAGCCGGAACAACGCCATCATGATGAGCGCGACGGAAGACGAAACCGCCGCTTTGATAAAAAAAGCCAAAACCGATTCCGAACGGGTGATAACCTTTGATCCCGTCAATCGGCCCGAAGTCTCGAATCTCATCATGCTCATTTCGTTGTCGACGGGAAAAGAACCCGAAGCGATCGCCGCTGAAATCGGGGACGCAGGTTCCGGAAAGCTCAAGAGTCTCGTCACCGATTCTCTGAACGGGTATTTGCGGCCGATACGGGCTAAGCGCGCCGAACTTGAAAAAAATCCCGACTATATCCGGCAAGTGCTCCTTTCCGGCGTTGAGTCGGCCCGCGCCGAGGCCACGAAAACGCTGGATGAAGTGCGCACCGTAATGAACATGAAGATATAGCCTTCTTGGATATCGCGCGATAAAAAATCGCCATATTCGACGCTTCTTCCTATAAATAGGGTAACGAATCGAGCGGGTCCGGTCGTTGGGACGTCACGACGATCACCGCTATCGAGGTTCGCTATGCTTATTTATGGAGGAATCGATGAATACGCTCAATTCTATTTTAATCGAAGGAAACGTCGTTCGCGACGCGGAAACGAAGGAAACGCCCAAAGGCTCCCTTGTCTGCAATTTTACGATAGCGTCGAATCGCTATTATCGGCAAGCGGACGGTTTTGAGCAGGAAACGTCGTTTTTTGACGTGGAAAGTTGGCTGAAGCTGGCGGAAACCTGCGGGAAAAACTGCCGAAAGGGGAGGGGCGTTCGTATCGTCGGGCGCATTAAGCAAGAGCGCTGGAACGGTACGGACGGAAAGGCATTTTCCCGCGTGAAAATCGTCGCCGATCACGTGGAATTCCGTCCCTTGCTCAAGGATCCCAAAGTTCCCGACGTTTCGGAAACGGGCGAAATCGAATTCCAATCGGTCGAAAATCAGTCACCGCTTGAAATTCCCGAGCCGGAAACCGAAGCTATCGAGGCCTTTTGATCGTTCGCGCCCGTCGCGAGTCAAGCGCGCGCGACGGGCCTTCTCCTTGCGAGGTATTGAAAGGAATTCCCCGTTTCGCTACCCTGTCCGCAGGGGGATTGGATGGAAACCGTAAGCATCTCGCGTGATTTAAAGAAAAAACTTTTGCGTTTTCAGCAGGATGAGGTAACGAGCGCCGCGATTTACGCGCTACTCGCCGACGATATGAAAGATAGTCCCAATGCCGCCGTGTTGCGCAATATCGCGAACGAAGAGCGAAAGCACGCCATGCGCTGGGAATCTTTTACGGGAAAAAAGCTAAAACCGTCGTCACGAACCGTCTCATTTTACCGTTTTATCGCTAAATTTCTCGGTTTGACGTTCGCGATAAAAAAAATGGAAAATGGCGAGGCTGAGGCTCAGTCTGGTTATGCCTCGGTTCTTGCGCAATTTCCCGAAGTCCAAGCGATCATCGACGAGGAAAACCGCCATGAGGATGCCCTAATCGCGATGATTGACGAGGAGCGGCTTCGATACGCGGGTTCGGTCGTCTTGGGCTTAAATGACGCCTTAGTCGAGCTGACCGGGGCTCTCGCCGGCTTCACCCTGGCTTTTCAGAATACCCGTCTCGTGGCCATGACCGGCTTAATTACCGGCATTTCGGCCGCGTTTTCGATGGCATCCTCTGAATATCTTTCGCAACGGTCCGACGGGGACGGAAGCGTCTCCCCGGGAAAATCGGCCTTATATACCGGCATTGCCTACATTTTGACGGTTATCTTGCTCGTGCTCCCTTTTTTCCTTACCTCGAATTTCGTATTCGCCATGCTCTGCACGCTCGTTTTCGTCGTATTAATTATTCTTGGATTCAACTATTACCTGTGTACGGCGAAGGATTTGCCGTTCCGACGTCATTTTCTTGAAATGCTCGTGGTAAGTATGGGCGTTACTCTCCTTTCTTTCGGCGTTGGAATTCTCGTCAAAAAATTCCTCGGGGTGGAAATTTAATTTATGATAATGGCGTTACCGCTTTTTCTTCTTTTTTGCGTTTACGGCGTCGTTAACGCCTATTTGCCAATTTTGCTCTCGACGTTGGGCTATTCCGCGACCGACATCGGTTTCTTGCAGGGGCTTTTTGAATTTTCTGGGTTATTATTCCCGATTTTCATTAGCGCGAAAGTCGATCGGAAAGGAACGTACGGTTTCGTGATGGTTGCCCTTGGCGTCCTGATGATCGCCATTTTGCCGCCGCTCGTGCGGTTCCCCGTAGGCTGGGTTACCGCGCCGGCGCTCGCGCTTTTCGCCATTGGGTATAAAGGCGCGGTTCCCGTCGCCGACTCCCTCGTGTCGCGGATCCTCGGAAACGATCGGTCCAATTACGGCCGCGTGCGCGTTTTCGGCAGCATCGGTTTTGTCTGCATTACGCTCGCGCTTCAGTTTTCCGGCTGGATTCGATCCGATGATCCGGCGTCGATCGCGACATGGCTCGCGATTCCCGCAGCGCTTTTCGTGCTTTCGGTTATTTTCCTTCCCGGCTTACTCGCGCGACGGCCTCCAACCGATCTATCCGCCGAAAAGTCGGCAGTTACCGAATCGTCCGCTCCGTCAGACTCGCCCGAAACGATCGCCTCGGGGTCCTTCGCGCGGGGTATGGCTAAACTGCGGCTTTTTCCCCGCAGTTTTTGGTTTGGGATCGTGCTTATTTTTCTCGGATTTTTCGGCATGACACCTTCTCAGCGCTTTTTCTCGCTCTACGTGCACGATTACCTCCATCTTGAGTCGTATTCCGGCCTCTGGGCCCTTTCGGCCGCCGCGGAAGTTCCGTTCATGTTTTTGTCGGGATGGTTCTTCAAAAAATACGGCGCCGAGAAAATCTTAGTGGTTTCGCTCGTCGCGATAACCGCGAGAAATTTAACCTACGCCGCGATTCCCACGTTCGAGGGCGCGATAATCGGCCAACTTTTTCATTCCGTCTGTTTTGGCCTGTTTCATCCCGCCGCGGTAGTGTTCGTCGCCGAGCGCGCGCCTAAGCATCTCTTGGCGATCGGCATGACGCTCTACACCTCGGTTTCCGTCGGTCTGGCTTCCGTCGTGGGAAACGTTGCCGGCGGCATTATCATCGATACCCTGGGGTATCGGCCGCTATTCGTCATATTCAGCGTTTTCCCGGTCATTGGCGTCTGCGCTTTCGCCTGGGTTCGCCGCGCGCGCGCGGAAAGCTTAACGCCGATCGATCGTTGACACGCGAATCCGGTCGGCATTACTATGCTCTATTATGTTTGCAACAATCGTTAACTGCGTCGCTATCATCGCCGGCTCCTTAGTCGGCGTTCTTTTTTCGCGAAAAATATCAGACACGCTTTCCGACATTATTTCGTCCGCCGCCGGTATCATCACGCTGATTCTCGGCATGCAGATGGCGTTTAAGACGGTAAACGTCATTTACTTAGCCTTATCGCTCATAGTGGGCGGAATCCTCGGGTCCTGGTGGGATATCGACGGAAAAATCCTCGCCATTGGCCGCTTTTTGGAACGTCGCTTCGTCGCGGTTCCCAAGCGAGCCGTCGAGACGGCGGATGCGGGAAAGGGTCAATCCCGTTTCGCGTACGCGTTCTTAAACTCTTCGGTCTTATTTTGCGTCGGCGCTATGGCCATCGTGGGGTCGTTTAAGGCCGGGACGGAAAAAGACTTTACCATGCTGTATACGAAATCGGTTCTGGACGGCTTTATGGCTATCGTTTTTTCTGCCGCGATGGGCTTGGGCACCGCGTTCTCCGCCCTTTCCATCTTAGTTTATCAGGGCCTTTTGACCGTCGTTTCCACCCTGATTAAGCCGTGGGTATCTGAGCGCATGATCGCCGAGTTAACGGGCATAGGCGGCGCCCTGGTCATCATGATCGGCATCAATTTATTGAATTTGAAAAAGCTGAAAACCGCGAATTATTTACCCGGGCTCGTCATCATCGTTCTCTTCGTCCTCTCGGATCCCTGGATCGCCAGCATCGCCCAACATTTAGTTTGACATCCCGGGGAATCCGGGATAAAATGCCTCCAATAAGATAACTTAGGAGGCCTTAAATGGCAAAGGTTGAGCTGAAAGGCATCGGCAAGGTGTACGACGGTAACGTCCGCGCGGTCGATAATGCGAACATCGTGGTCGACGATCAGGAATTCGTCGTTTTCGTCGGTCCGTCCGGTTGCGGTAAATCCACCACCCTGCGCATGGTCGCCGGTCTTGAAGAGATTTCCGAAGGCGATCTTTTCATCGATGGCGAGCGCATGAACGACGTTCCCCCGAAAGATCGCAACATCGCGATGGTTTTCCAGAATTACGCGTTGTACCCGCACATGACGGTGTACGACAACATGGCCTTCGGATTGAAGATCCGCAAGACCGATAAAAAAGAGATCGAGCGCCGCGTTAACGAGGCCGCCCGCATCCTCGACATCGAAAAACTCCTTGATCGCAAGCCGAAGGCTCTCTCCGGCGGCCAGCGCCAGCGCGTCGCGGTCGGTCGCGCCATCGTCCGAAACCCGAAAGTATTCCTTTTCGACGAGCCCCTTTCGAACCTCGACGCGAAACTCCGCGTCCAGATGCGCGCCGAGCTTTCGGACCTCCACAATCGCCTCAAGGCGACCATGATTTACGTTACGCACGACCAGATCGAGGCGATGACGATGGGCGATAAAATCGTCGTCATGAAGGACGGTAAAGTCCAGCAGATCGGTTCCCCGCTCTATCTCTACAACCATCCGATCAACAAATTCGTCGCGGGATTCATCGGTTCCCCGCCCATGAACTTCCTCTCGGTTAAGATCATGGAGAAGGGCGGACAGATCGTCGCCGACGAAGGTTCGTTCGAGATCGTTCCGACCCCTGAACAGCAGAAATCCTTGAAGGACTACATCGGCAAGGAAGTTTTCTTCGGCGTTCGCCCCGAGGATCTGCAGTATTGCAAGAGCCCTGCCGCAAAGAACAACATGCAGATGAAGGTTACGATCAAGGAACAGCTTGGAGCCGAAACGCACGTGTACGTGTCGACGAAGACTCAGCAGTTCATCGTGC
>QKAR01000153.1 GCA_003246335.1 Spirochaetales bacterium
AGCCCGACGAGCGCGATCGATTTATGGAAACGCTCGCGCGAAAACGCGCCGAGGGCCTCGGAGTCATCGTCATAACCCATAAACTCATGGAAGCCGTGCGTTGGGCGAACCGCGTAACGGTACTCAAGCGGGGAAAAATCGCGTTTACCGCGACCGCGCCGCTTACCGAAGCCGAGCTTGCCCCGTTCTTCGGGGCCTCGCGAGCGACGGCGAACGCCGCGATGCCGACGATTCCATCCGAAACCGACGACGCGAACGGGTTTTCGTTTCGGGTCGAGGGAATCGCCGTCGATCCGGCGAACCGTCCCGCGCTTAAGGGCGTTTCCTTTTTCGCCCAAGGAGGGCAAATCACCGGGGTTTTCGGGCATCCCGGCAGCGGCATCGATGTCCTGGAGGACGCGCTTTGCGGAATGATCGCGCCGAGCGCGGGAACGATATCTCTTGCGCGCGGCGACGGCGAACGGGTAACCCTCGACGCCGCGTCCATCGCGCCCAATCGACTCAGGGAAGCGGGAATCGGTTTCGTGCCCGCGAACCGCACGTTTCGCGGCTCAAATCCCGCGCTCTCGATTCGGGACGTGCTCGCGTCCTGCGCGCGCCTCTCAAGGCCGAGCGCGACCGCGAACGCGGAGCGCGTTCTCCGCGCCGAGCGGATCGAGGCCGCGCCCACTCGCCGCGCGTCCACGCTTTCGGGCGGCCAGCTCCAACGGCTCATCCTTGACCGAGAGCTCGAGAATAACCCGAGAGTCCTCGTCCTCTCGAACCCCGAATGGGGACTCGACATCGCGAGCGTCTATCGCTTTCGAGAGAGGATCGCGGAGGCGGCAAACGCGGGCATGGCCATCATCGTGTTAACCGACAGCGCCGACGCCATCAGCGGCAGTAGCCTATACTCGCGCGTATGGCGGCTTGAGGAGGGGAAAATCTCGTGAAACGTTTCGCCGCGCCCGTCATCGCGATGGCCTTGGGGCTCGCCGTGGTCGCGCTTATAATCGCCGGCTCAACGCAAAATCCCGCCGCCGCGCTTCGGGCCTTTTTCATCAAGCCGTTTTCCTCGGCCTGGTACGTGGGAAGTTTCCTTAACCTCGCGGGACTTCTCACGCTCGCGGCCTCGGGAGCCGCTCTCGCCATTCGGGGCGGAACGTTTAACCTCGGAGGCGAGTCGCAGCTCTACGCCCCGGCGCTCTTCACGGCGGTCGCGCTGTCGTCGATTCGCGCGGGGACCCTTTCCTCGCCCGCCGTCATCGCCGTTTTCGCGGCGACCCTTATCGCGGCGACGGCTCTCGGCGCGCTACTCGGCTTTTTCCCCGGCGTTCTCAAGGCGAAATTCGGCACGAACGAACTCATCGTCTCGTTTCTGCTTTCCGCGGCCATCGTGCCCGTGCTCGATTACCTCGTCTCGGGACCGTTTCGAGACACGAGCGGAAGCTTAATCGCGACGAGGGAAATCGACAAGATATTCCGACTTCCGCAAATACTACCGCCTTCATCGCTCAATCCCTCGGTTTTCGCGGCCCTCGCCATATCCCTCGCCCTCGGCGTCGCGCTCGAAATGACCGCGATCGGCTACCGGTACCGACTCGTCGGCGTCGCGCCGGAATTCGCCCGCTACGCGGGATTTCCCGCGCGCGGGATAACGGCCGCCTCAATGGCGCTTTCGGGGGCCCTGCACGGCCTCGCGGGTTTTTTCGCGATCACGGGAACCTGGTTTACCTGCCACCAAGGCATCACCTCGGGCATGGGCTGGGGAGCGCTCGCCGTCGCCTTAATCGCGCGCTCGAACCCATTCGCGATCCCGATAGCGGCGCTACTCTACGCATGGGTGCAAACGGCGGCGGACGCGGCACTGCTTTCATCGACGGCGGGATTCGATTCGGCGTCCATCGTCCAGGCCATCGTGTTTCTCGTCATATCGGCCCGTTTCATTCCGGGAATGAGAGGATCCCATGACTGACGCGGCGCTTTCCATCGTCGTTTTTTCGGCTCCCCTTTTGCTCGCGACGCTTGGGGCCTTGGTCTCCGAACGGGCGGGCGTTCTCGCGGTTTTTATGGACGGTGCCATTAGCCTTGCCGGCTTCGCGTGCGTGGCCGTATCCGCCGCGACGGGCAACGCCGCGCTCGGCTTCCTCGCGGCGGTCGCCGCAACCGTCGCCGTTCTCGCCGGAGTGGCGCTTTTCAACGAATCCACGGGAGCGAACCCATTTATCACCGGCTTGGCGGTCAACCTCCTCGCAACGGGCGCGACGTCCTGGCTTTCGGCCCGCATTTTCGGGACTCGGGGCGTCGTCCCCCTCGCCGACGGAATCTCGAACTTCGCGTCGGCAAGACCGGTCTTCATCGTGGCCCCCTATCTCGCGGCGATAGCGCTTTCGGTACTGTTTCGGCACACTTCGTTTGGTCTCAATTTGGCCGCGACCGGTGAAGAACCCAATGCCGCGCGGGCGCGCGGGGTTTCACCCGAGCGATATCGAACGGCCTCATGGGCGATCGCCGCTTTCTTCGCCGCTTGCGCGGGAAGCGAACTCGCCCTTTCGATTGGGGCTTGGGTTCCAAACCTAAGCGCGGGTCGGGGATGGACTGCCCTCGCCGCGTGCTACTTAGGGAGACGAGATCCGTTACTCTGCGTCGCGGCAGTTCTATTATTTTCGGTAACGGAATGGGCTACGACCGTCCTGCAGGGAGGAAACCTCGTACCCGCGACGATTCTTCTCGGATTGCCTTATTTACTCGCCCTCGTCGCCTTCGTTCTCACCCCATCAAAACGATGATTTTAGACATTTTTTACATTTAAAATAAAAAAAAACCAGGGTTTTCCTGATACTACTACTGAACGATGGTATACTTCCGTATATGACAATGGAGGCATATATGAATCGCGCGGATGAAAAAGAACTGTCTCGCATCTTCAATCCGTCAAGCAGAGAAAGCGTTATTGCGGAATGCTTAGCGATTGCATCGGACTGGCTCCTCCCTACTGAACTCTCAAACCTCGAACAAGCCTGGATTTCAACGCGTTCCCTCTATACTGGATTTTTCCCCGGTTATCTCGCCTGCACAACCGAATATCACGACTTATCTCACACCTGCGACGTGTTCGGCGCGACGATTCGCATGATCGACGGCGCCATTTCCTCGGGTCGCGATCCCTCTCCGGAACTCCGCGGCGATCTTGCGGTCGCGGCCTTACTCCACGACGCGGGTTACATTCAAGAAGCGAGCGATTTGGAAGGAACCGGCGCGAAATACACGAAAACCCACGTTGCGCGGAGCATCGCGTTCACCCTCACCCATAGAGACTCGTTCGACTTGACGGAAGAACGGGCGAAGCGAGTCGGAAGGCTTATCGCGGGAACCGATCTCGGTCTCAACTTTGACGATATTCCGTACGTCGACGAAGAGGAGAAATTCGCGGGAAAGCTTCTAGCGGCCGCAGACCTCTTAGGGCAAATGGCCGACCGAACATACCTCGAAAAACTCGTGTTCCTGTATTACGAGTTTAAGGAAGCGGGATATCCGGGATACGATACGGAATTCGATATTTTGCGGAAAACGCTCGGCTTTTACGAAATGACGAAAAAGAGGCTTTTCGGACTCTTGGGCGAGACCATGGATCTTCCCCTCCGTCACTTCGCGAGCCGATACGGCGTCGAGCAAAACCTTTATCTCGAATCAATAGAGCGCCAAATCGCGTATTTGCAAACGATCATCGACGACAATTCTGTAAATTTCAGGAAAAAACTAAAACGACTGGATCTCGAGTCGATCACCGCGTCCCACGCGACCGCGCAATAGTCTTTTTGCCCGCCGGGCAATGGGCGAGAGACC
>QKAR01000036.1 GCA_003246335.1 Spirochaetales bacterium
AAATAGTACTGAGTGCGGTCGTGTACCAGTCGCCGTCGGGGTAAAGCGATTGCGCGCTCGTGTCCATGCCGAGAATGCGGTAATAGCCGGTCGTGTCGGGGACTTGCACTTCGAAAGCGAAGGCCGTCGAAACGTTGACGGGCGCTTTGTTCCATGAGACGCCCGTCGATACCACGTAAGAGCCGGGACTTGGCGAGGAAGAATCCGTGTAGCCGTCTTTTGAAAGATTCCATCGGAGCGCGGAGGCTGCGAAAAGCTCTATCGACTGATTCGGCCGCCATTTGACGCCGCCGGCGACGGAAACCGTTCCGTTCCGCGCGCCCTCGTCGGTTTTATACCACGTGATTTTTACCGTTTCCGTCGAGCCCGGCGGCGTCGTGAGGGTGAGAATGCCCGTCGTATCGTCGAAGCTGAACGCGGTGTCGGTGATGCCGTTGCGCGTCACTTGGATGGTTCCCGCGACGACGTCCTCGCCGAGCGAAATGGTCGTGATCGGCGTATACGCGCGCGATCGGACCGAAAGATCCGTGTCGGGTTTTTTTCCGCCGTAGTTCGCGAGATAGAGATAGGGAAACTTTCCCGCGAGAGGGAATCGACCGCTCGGTTCCCGGATGTCCGAGTCGTAGCCCGAATCGGTGCGGTACACTTCGGCGTATTCCGAGTCGTACGCGTCGACGGCGAGATCGTCGGGCGATACCCCGCTTTCCGAATACACGAGCGAAGGATCGTCGCCGTCGGAGGCATAGCGGTTCGCCGCGTCGAACGGCGAGAAATATCCGGGGTGCCGCACGAGAAGGGCGGTTGAGCCGTTGAGGGTGATCTCATGATTAGAATGAATAGTGATTTCATCAGTCGTATACTCTAGCGATGACCCATCGTATCCAGAAAGAAAATCCTCTGGCATGTTACGGCCAGCGTTTTTAGCCTCGGTTATTAAATAATTTGCCGTATCGGTGACAAAATTCTTAAGCCCCGAATACGTTCCCGATCCGTACGCGATCGCGACGCAACCCGATTGCGCGGTGTCGAGCTCGACGACTCCTTTCACGCCGGATACGGTGAACTCGGACTGTGAAAGTTTTCGCCAACGGCGACTCGGTTGCGCGGTATCGGTAATCGACCCGTCCTCGTCCTCGACGTAGACCGAAACGGTTCCTCTCACGTTTTCGTCCGGGAGCACGAACCACTTTCCGCGCGTCGGCGCCGTCACGGAAATAAGGGAATCCGTGACCTCGTTCATGCCCGCGAGCGTCAGCGATTCCGTCTCGGCCGCGTCGTAGCGCACGAGCGCGTCGGCGTTCCAGTTTTTTCCCGCGAACGTTCCCATGGCGCCGGGGGCGATGGCGACGCCGCCGCCGACCTGCACGAACGTGTACCCGTCGGGGAACGAAATGCCCGAGTTACCGACGCGAACGTGCTTGACGACGGAATCCTCGTCGCCGAGATAGCCCGCGGCGACGGTGTTCCGCGTGAAGCCTTCGGCGAACGACGACTCGAAATACCATTTTTGATCGAGGAAAATCCAGGAGACGAGATCGACGGTCTGCGTGAACACCGGCGGCGTGTAGCCGTACACGGGCGTGCCCGAAGAGAAATCGAGGGTCAGCGCCCCGTCGATATCGATGGCCCACGAGCCGTCGACGATAAACTCGACGTTTTTATCCTTAACGGCGAAATCGTAGATAGACGATGGGTCCTCGACGTCGAACACGCCGCTGATGCGCGCGAGCAGGGCGGCATTCGGGTCGAGACTGATCGGATCGTCAGCGGCGAGCGTAGAGTCGCTCGATGCCGCGGTTTGATCGTTCGGCGCCGCGCTTGCTCCGGATGATTCCGCCCCCGCGAGCGCGGCGGCGAGCGTGAACGCTCCCGCCGCAACGGCAATTTTCGCTTTCGCGTTTCGCAGCGCGGGCATCGCTATTCGCTCTCCGGACTGTCGAGGAGCCGCGCGCGCGTCGCGAGTTTTTTTCCGCGTTTTTTCTCGAGGGCGTGCAGCGATCGTTCCACGGTACCGCGCCGGCCGTCGTCGTTCGCCGAGAATAAATCGTTTTGCCGGGGGATCGGTCCCTCGGTCGCGTTAAAGACGCCGACGCCGAGGAGGCGCACCGGCGAACCGCGCTCCAGTTTTTTGTCGAGCAAACGCTTCGCGCGGCTAAATAAGTCGATTGAATCGGTAACGGAGCGATCGCCCGTTTCCTGAATCGACACGGTCCGGAAATCTGAGTAGCGGATTTTTAGGTGAACGGTCCGGCTCGAGAGCCCGTCGTCCATCATGCGGTACATTACCTCCGTCGAAAGGTCGAGCGCCGCGCGGTCAAGAGCGTCTCGATCGAGAATGTCGGCCGCGAAGGTATGTTCGCTCGACACCGAACGGCTCGACGATTCCGACGAGCAAATGCCGGGATCGATCCCTCGGACGGCCTCGTACAAAAATGAGCCGCCTGCGTCCCCAAGAAGACTCCGCAAAAGATCGAGGCTGCGCGCCCGTATCGCGAGCACGTCGCAAAGGCCCGCTCCCTCGAGCCGTTCCCGCGTTTTTTCGCCGGCGCCCCATACGTCCTTGAGCCGGAGTTTCGCCATGAAGTTTTCCTCGTCCCCCGGTAGTACGATCACGAGACCGTCCGGCTTCGAGAGGCCCGAGGCTATTTTCGCGATGTATCGGTTAGCGGCGACGCCGACGGAAACCGTCAATCCCGTTTTTTCGCGCACCGTCGCCTTAAGCGTTCTCGCGGCTTTTTCGGCGGGGCCAAAAAGCCGTTCCGTCCCCGTCATCTCGATGAAAGCCTCATCGATGGAAATTTGCTGCACCGTCGGGGAAAAGTCCGAGAAAATTTTCATGACCTCGCGCGATTTTTCCGCGTACCGGCGCATGTTCCCCCGGAGAAAAACCGCGTTTGGGCAGAGGGATACGGCGCGAGACATCGGCATGGCCGAGCGTACGCCGAATTTGCGGGCTTCGTAGGAACACGTCGACACGACGCCTCTCTTGTCGGGATCGCCGCCGACGATGACCGGTTTTCCCCGGTATTCGGGATGGTCGAGCTGCTCGACGGACGCGAAGAAGGCGTCGAGATCGACGTGGAAAAAAACCGCTTGGGCGCTCATCGAGTGTTCGCCCCGCTGGCCGTCGGCCTCGGGATATCGACCGTGCGCTCGACGGCGAGGAGATACCGGGTTGCGACATCGGCTTCGGGGACGGTTATTCCCCATGGATTTTCAGAGGACTCGAATCGGACGGTCGCCGTTAGGCTCGCGGCGAGCGGGGAGGAAAAATATACCGTCCATGGGCCGCTCGGTTTTTTTTCGGGCGCGAAAACGCAAGTTTCCCCGCCGTTTCTGGTCTCAAAATTCTCTGACGCCTCGCGAACGGGCACGCCCGGCCCGCCCGACACCGAAAGCTCGATCGTGTCGTACCCGATGGCCGGCTGAATGGTGATCGTCACGAGTTGCCGCTCCAGAAATTTTTTCGCGGTAGCCGATATTGGAAGCAGGACGTCATTCTTCGCGGGCAAGCCGATCGCGCGGGCGAGGGAGGCGTCGCTTACCGCCGTCAGTTTGCGCCTCGGAGCCACGCTCTCGACCGTGATTACCGACCCGCTCGAATCGATGGTCTGCGTTACGCTCGCCTCAAGCGGTTTCCTCGCGGACCAAGCGGGCGCGGCGAGCACGGTCGCCATGGCCGAACCCGCGAGCAGAAACGACAGGATGAGCCGAAACGGCACGCGTAGGCCGGAACGTTTTCCGAAGTGCCCGGTCGAATGCGCGATTCTCGTCGCGAATAGCTGAAAGGGCATCGCGAAG
>QKAR01000136.1 GCA_003246335.1 Spirochaetales bacterium
TCGTACGGTTCAGGCACGAAGGTGACGGTCAAGCGCGCGAAAATCCGCACGTCAAAGGATAGCTCGGGCGGCGTCATGGTCGCCGGGGGCGGCTCGATGACCGTGAACGACGCAGATATCGAAACCCTGGGGAACTCTTCCGCGGCGCTCCGGAGCGATCGCGGCGGCGGCACCCTCGTCGTAACCGGCGGCTCCTACGTTTCGCACGGAGACGGGTCGCCCGCGATTTATTCGACGGCGGCCGTCTCGGTATCCGGCGCGACGCTCACGGCGACTGCGTCCGAAGCCATCGTCATCGAGGGGAAAAATTCGGTGACGCTCACCGATTGCGTCGTTTCGGGCAATATGACGAAGCAAAACGTGGAAAACCTTCAGAACGTCATGATTTACCAGAGCATGTCCGGCGACGCCGAAACGGGGAAAAGCCATTTCTCGATGACCGGCGGCAGCCTTACCGCGAACGCCGGCGATCAATTTTACGTGACGAACACCGCGTGCACGGTGAGCCTTTCCGGCGTCGAGCTTATTCCCTCGGCGAGCGAATATCTTTTGAAAGTCGTCGGGAACGACGCGCGCAACGGTTGGGGCGTCGTCGGGAAAAACGGCGGCTCGTGCGATTTTACGGCGACCGGTCAAAAACTCGCCGGTCGCGTGAAAGTCGACGCTATTTCGTCGCTTAATCTTTCTCTCGCGAAAGGGTCGTCATTCTCGGGTTCCATCAATCCCGAAAAGGAAGGCGGAAAAGTCTCCGTTACGCTCGATGCGTCGAGCTCATGGACGCTCACCGCCGATTCTTTCGTGTCTTCGTTTACCGGTTCAAGGGACGGCGTAAAACTGAACGGTCACGTTTTATACGTGAACGGCAAAGCGCTGTAATCCTATTCTATTGCGTTAAGCCCGTTTCGCCATCCGGCGCGGCGGGCTTTTTTTTCGCGCCCATTTGATTGATGATAAGGCCCGCTATCAAGAGCGCGGTTCCCGCGACGAATCGGCCGGTGATCGCGTCGCCGAGAAAAATCGCCCCGGCGATGACGGTAAACGGGATTTTCCCGAACGTATGGATGCTCCCTTCCGTCGTCGGAATGTCGCGGAGGCCGATCGTGATGCAGATTTGGGCGAAGTAGCCGCCGAGGCCGGCTACGACGAGCAATATGAGGGATCGGGAATCGAGCTGAAGCGCCTGCGGCACGCTGAAAGCGGTCGCGATGAGTCCGACGCAGCAGACCCCGAGGTAAATGACGATCGGGTCTTCCGTCAGCGAGGCGGCTTTGTTGAAGTGATAGGCGACCGCGGCGACGACCCCGCTGACGAGGCCGACGACGTCCGCGGCGATGGATGCGGCCGAACCGTCCCAGAGCACGAAGGCCACCCCGGAAAAGGCGAGGGCGAGGCCCGCGATGGTCGAGAGTCGGACGCGGTCGCGGAGAAAGGCGATGGCGATCACCGCGACGAAAATCGGGTAGCTGTTGTTGAAAAGGCTCGCGCGGCCGGGATTGCCGTAGGCGATCGCGAGGTAGTAGAGCGTCATGCCCGCCGCTCCGAAAATACCGCGCCCGATCCACGGCCTGATTTTCACGATTTTAAAGGGGCGCTTACGCAGGCGCAATTCCGTGAAGCCGATCGCGAGCCCGACGAGGAATCGGCAAAACGAGGTAAAATACCCGTCGAATCGATCCGAGAGAATGCTGATGAACACCGCGGTCGCGGCGAAAAAGACGTTTGAAAGCTGGAGATACGCGATCGATCCGGCCCGAGATAGCGGTTTGCGCATGATGGGGCAAGAATAGCGGAAAACGGGGTTCGATGCAATGAAGGGAAATCCGTCCGGCCGCGCGCGGCGACGGACGGATGTTTTCGGGAATTAGTTACGCTTTCCGAACAAGCGCAAGAGGGCGAGGAAAATGTTGATAAAGTCGAGATACAGCTCGAGCGCGCCGATTATGGCGATTTTTCGGTAGGCGTCCGATTCGGTCGCCTCGTTCGCGACCGCGAGGAGCTTTTGCGTGTCGTAGGCGGTCAAGCCGGTAAACACGAGCACGGTTACCATCGAGATTAGTACGTCGAACGCCGAGGAGCGCAGGAACATATTCACGAGTCCGGCGATAATGATGCCGATGATGGCCATCGTGAGGTACCGGCCCATGGACCGCAGGTCGGACTTCGTGACCATCCCGTAGACGCTCATCGCGCCGAACGTGACGGCGGTAATGGCGAAAACGCGCACGATGGATGTTCCGGTATAGACCAGGAAGACGCTTGAAAGGGTTAGTCCATTCAGGGCTGAATAGGCGACGAACGCGACGCTTGCGGCCGTGACGCTGATTTTGCGGATAGAGGCGGAAAGCCACCATACGAGGGCGAATTCGCCGATGATGAGGGCGAAAAACACGATGGTGTTGCCGAAAATCGCGCGCTGAACCGGTACGCTTCCGGCGACCGCCCAGGCGACGAGACCGCTGATCGCGAGCGCGATCACCATCCACTGATACACGCCCGTCAGAAATTTGCGCTGGACTTGCTCATTGGCCTGACGAAGGCTCACTTGTTCGTACATATTCGATACACTCCTCGCCGAAAAATCGGCAATACAAGTACTACAAACTAATAGTACAAAAACTTTAACGTACCGGCAAGTACGCGTACCATATTTCCACTTCGGGGATTTTAAGTTTGATTTTGTAAAATCTTGGGCTCATACTGTACATATGGTAATAGATAAAAAAGGCGGGACGACCGTGTTCACTCCCGCGATGAAGCAAATCGACATTATGAATTCCGAGGAATTCGGCGCGCTTCTGCTTGAGGCGGTTGGCAGCGATGGCGACTGCGTCATAGATATGCGAAACGTGCTTTTTTTGGATTCTTCTGGCTTGGGGAAAATCGTGTCGGCCTTGCGCGCCGTCAATGGGTCGAGTCGGCGTATCGTGCTTTGCGGCATGTCCGAAGCCGTTTCTCTCCTGTTTCGGATGGTTCAACTGTCGCAAATAGCGACCTTTGCGCCCGATGTCGACGCCGCGCTTGTCCTGCTCGGGGTTTCCGCATGAATTCCCCGGTGTCCGGTCGTCGGCCGGTTCCCCGCGAGAAAGCGGAGGAGACCGAACGCGAAATCGAAACCGGCGCCAAAATTCAGCGCGTGTTGTTGATCGGTCAAGCGGACGTTAACGTTTCCGGCTTGGACTCCCATGCCGAGGCGATTCCGTCTTCTCGCATCGACGGCGATTTTTTCGACTTTTTCTCGGCTTCGCCCGAATCCCTCGATTTTTTCATCGGGGACGTGATGGGGAAGGGCATCACCGCGGCTTTAACCGCCGCCGGGGTCAAGACGGCGATTTTTCGCTGTCTCCTCGGGCTGCTCGCCGCTCAAGGCAAAGCTCCGGGGCTTTCCGCCTTAATGGATGACGTCGATCGATATCTATCGGGGCGCTTAGCCGAGGTCGGGACGTTTTTAACTTTCAACTATTGCCGTATAGAACCGTCCAAGGGGCTTTTACGCTTCGTCGACGCGGGCCATACGGCTCTTTGCCACTATCGAGCCTCCGACGGGACTTGTTGGCTCGCCAAGGGCTCGAATATGCCGCTCGGCTTTGTCGCCTCCCAGCGATGGCGGGAATATGCCATTCCCGTCGAGAAAGGAGACGTTCTTTTTTTCTATTCCGACGGCATGAGCGAGGCTGAGTCCCGGGACGGGGAACGTTTTGGGGAGGATCGCGTGCGGTGGTTCGTGCAGTCCCATGCGGCGATGAGCGCGCGAGAGCTCGTAAACCTCGCCTTGCGGACCGTATTTTTTTTCAGCGCCCGCGCGTTTAGCGACGACGTGACCGCGCTCGCCGTACGAATCACCGGAGAAAGCCCGTCGCCGCAGTGTCGGTTCGCGGAAAATATTCGGCGAGACGATCGCGAGTACGTCTCCCATTTGCGGGAAGCCTTCATCGACCAAATGGGGCAATACCGGTTTCCCGCGACGCGCGAGCGCGTTCTCGGGCTCGCGATCGGTCTCATCGAGGCCGTTGCGAACGTGATTGAACATACCGCTGGGGACGCGGAAGTGCGATGGTCGATCGGTCGGGAAACGCTGTCGGTGGACTTCTTTTTTTCGTCATCATCGTATGTTGAGTTTTCTCCGCGCGCCCCGGATATTCACGGATACCCGGAGCGCGGGTTTGGGTCGCTCATAATGGCGGGCGAGTTCGATTCCGTTACGTTGCTTCGCGGTCGGGGGGCGGATCGCCGCCTTTCCCTGCTCGCGTTTGCCGTTGCTCACGGGGAGGCGTCATGATTTCGGCTGAAAAACCGCCGGTTCGCGTCGCGGACGGCGTATGGTGGCTCGGCGGTGCCGACGAAAATGAATTTGAGCGCACGAACGCGTATCTCGTGCATCGGGATGGGATAGCCGCGCTTATCGATCCCGGCCCCGCCTCGGGTTTCGAGCGACTTCGCGCGGCCGCCGAGTCGATCGCTCCCATTCGGGATATCGCGGCCATATTCGTTACCGATTCCTCTCCGGCGGCGACCTCCTCGCTTCCCCTGTGGGTCTCAGCGGGTTTTTCCGGCACGGTCGTCGCCCACTGGCGAGTCGCCATGACGCTGCAGTCCTATGGGGTCGTCCTGCGGGTCCTCAGCGAGCATCGGCCGCTCGGTAGTCCCCACGAGGATTTTCTCGGACTTAGGACCGTACTATTCCCCTATGCCCCGAATCCCGGCTCGCTTGGGGTATTCGACTCCGAGACCTCGACCCTCTTTTCAGGCGACCTCTTTAGCTGCCAAGGCCTGAAACTCCCGCTGATATGGACCGAGGGCTTCGATCGCCGCATGATGCTGTACCACGAAACGCTTCTTCCCTCGACCACTCGGCTCCTCGCCGCTCTTGACCGCGTGGATTCCCTTCAGTGCGCGCGCGCGTGTCCCCTGCACGGACCCATCGTAGAGGGAAACGTGGGCGAGGTGATAGAATCCCTTCGCTCGGCTCATTGCGGAAAAATCGACGAGAACCTCGAGGGTTACGACGACCAATTGAGCGAGGAATTAACCGCCCTCCGCCAAAAGACTTTCGGACTGCAGGAAATCATCGTCATGACGGAGGATGGTCGGCTGCGGGACCCGTTGACCGGCCTCTATACCGTCGAATACCTCGAGCACTACGCGGAAATTTTCGCCTCCTCCGCCTCGGGGGGGACGCTCGCGTATCTCCGTCTCGATCAAATGAAAGCCTACAACAACGATTTTGGCTTCGCCGCCGGAAACGAGGCTGTTTCGATCCTTTCGAGCATCGTCGTCGAAAACCGAAGCGAGGACACGATCGCCTTCCGCGGTCCCGGTCCCGCGCTGTACTTATGCGTCCCGAACGAGAATTCCTCGCAAGGAGAAATCGACCGTCTGCGGCGCGCCATCGCGAACTCGGGCGCGTTTAAGCGCGACGTTACGACCAGCGTGGCGATCGCCACCGTCTCGGAGGCGGAAAGCGCGCAAGTGCTCCTTTCGTTGGTCCGGGAGCGCTCTCGACTGCTCGATTCCCTCGGGCCCGATAGCCTGTGTTCGTCGTCTGGCGAGGAGCCTCGATATCGTTCGGGTCGATTGGTAATCGCCGAAAGCGATCCCTTCCTTCGGGCCTTCCTATCGGAATACTTCGAGTCCCGCAAGTTCGCGACCTTGACGGCCCGCGACGGCGGTGAGGCGCTTGAGCTCATCGACGCGAATCGCCCCGTTCTCGTCGTCGCCGAGCTGAACACGGCGGGCTTCGACGGATTTCAGATTCGGGAACGGATGGACGCCTCGGCGGAACTCAAAAACATCCCGCTCGTCCTACTCACCTTCGTCAAGGACGAAAAGACCGTTCGCAGGGCCATGGCCGCCGGCATTCGGCACGTGCTGAAAAAACCGGTCATGATGGCGGAGCTCGAGGGGCTGGTTCGCCTGATGTGGGAGGACGCCGATGTTTCCTAGCGGCTCGTTCATCAACGGGATCATCGCCTTTTTTTTCGTTGCGGACGTTTGGCTCATCGCCGCGACTATCGTCGAGAAAACCGCGTCCCGCCGTCGCTATCGCGCGCGCGCGCGATGGGAGCGGGTCGTGCGGGGGATTTTTTCCTTTCAGGGAGAGGGGAATCCGTTCGATGGCGTCGCGGTCGCTCGCGGCGAGCGCGACGCTTTTTTGCTCGTTTGGGAACGGCTATCCCGTTCCATCGATTTGCCAGAGATCGCGCTGTCGGCGTTTTGGTCGTTTACCGCCGATTGGGGAGTCGAGCGTCGCGCCGAGGCCCTTCTTTCGAGTCGGCTCCTGTCCCGCCGCGTCAGCGGCTTTCGCCTTCTTTCGTTCGTGCGACCCGATACGGCGACTGCCCTCGTCCGCGCGCGAATTCCCCAAGAAAAAAACGTCGCCCTTATTTTGCGGCTCGCCTTTTTCTCCCTTTCGGTTTCGGATACGCTCGCGATGGACGCCATCGTCGAGACGTACCGTCGGGGTGGCGCGGCTTTCCGGCGGCGCCTCTTAAGCGTGCTCGGCGCGGCGGACTACGGTTTGTCCGAATGGGCCAAAGCTTCAAGGCTTTCCGCGGACGCCGACGTTCGCGCGCTCGCGCTCGCCGTCGCCGCGAGCCATCAAAGCGAGTGGGGAAAGAATTTCGTCTTCGCAAGCCTTTCCGACCCGGTGGAAGAAATACGCGCCCGCGCCCGCTCGATAGCGGTTTCCCTATACCCGGAACTTATCGCGATGTCCGACGCGTTCGAGTCGGAGGACGAAAAGACGCGCGTTGACGCGGCGCGGGCCGCGCTCGCGGGCGTCAGTTTACCGTCGCGGTCGATCGTTTTTCGGTTTCTCGACGACGCCGCCGTGCGCCCGGTCGTGGTCGCGGAATTGAGGAGAAAACTCGTCGCCCAGGACCGGCACCTGGATACCCTGTTTTCCTGGTACAGGGAGGCGGACAAACCGTTCGCCCGCATCGCCCTCGCGGATGCCCTCGAGCCTCGCTTGCCGTATTTCTTGCGCCGAGCGTCGGGACCCGAATCGGAATCCATCGCCAGCCTGCTGCGCGATTCGGTCTCGGTAGGACACTATTCCGCCATTATCGGGTTCTTGAACGATGACCGGGACCAAAAGCGCCGGGAGGCGATACGGCGCGCGATTGAACCTTTCCTTGTCGAGGGAGCGCCGTTCCTCGCTCAATGCAGCCGTTACCTTTCCGAGCAGATACGCGAGGACTGGAACATCGCCGATGGGGCCGAGAAAGTTTCGACGGGCCGGGCCACTGCCCCAATGGCCGACCGCGTGTACTACGCTATCCTCGCCGCAGGCGCGACCCTTTCCCTGCCCATCGCCTTCGTCGTGATTTTCGCCGGTCGATTCTCGTCGCTGCGCCCGATGGAAACGTTCGTTTCATACCTTTTCTTTTTTCAGGACACGTTCGCGGCGTACGTGCTCGCGAGCTACGCGATATCCCTTTCGATTATGTGCCTGTCGGCGCTGAATATCGCCAAGCAGCGCTCCGAATGGTCGCTCGCGGACGGCCGGTTTCTCTTCGCCCCGGGCCTCATGCCGACCGTGTCGGTGATCGCCCCCGCGTTTAACGAGGAAAAAACCATCGTTCAAAGCGTGCGATCTCTTCTTTCGCTCGAGTATCCCGATTACGAGGTCATCGTCGTGAACGACGGCTCGAAGGATCGAACGCTTGAGACGCTCACCGAGCATTTTCGCCTGGAATTGACCGATCTTCCCGCGAATTACGCCCTGGAAACGGCCCCGGTCATCGGCGCCTATCGCAGCCTTTCTTTCCCGAACCTTCTCGTGCTCAATAAGCTCAACGGGGGAAAGGCCGATTCGCTAAACGCCGGGATTGCGGTCGCCTCGGGGGAATACGTGTGCGGCATCGACGCCGATACCCTGCTCGAGCCCGAATCTCTTTCGCGTCTCCTGTTTCGGTCCGTTGCCTCAGGCATCGAGCTCGTCGCGGCAGGCGGGAACGTCATCCCGATCAACGGGTGCGATACCTTTCTCGGCGGACTGCGCTCGATTCATTTTCCGAAGAATCGATACGCGCGGTATCAAACCGTCGAGTATCTTCGATCGTTCATCGCCGGGCGCATGGGATGGGCGCGGATCGGGTCGCTCATGATAATCTCCGGCGCTTTCGGAATTTTCAGGCGCGAGCGCCTTCTGGACGTCGGCGGCTATCTGACGAGACGCGGCGCGTACCGCCGGGACACGGTTGGGGAAGACATGGAAATCGTCGTGCGCATTAACGAATGGCTGTGCGACCGAAAAATCCCGCATGTCGTCGATTACGCGCATAACGCGAACGGGTGGACCGAGGTGCCCGAGGACGGCGAAACCCTCGTGCGCCAGCGGGACCGTTGGCACCGCGGCCTCCTTGAGACCATGCGCCTCCACCGAAAAATGTTCATGAGCCCGCGGTACGGACTCATGGGACTCGTCGGGTTTCCCTATTTTTACGTTTTCGAGATGCTCGGCCCATTCCTCGAATTCACCGGCTACGTGTCCTTTCTCGTCCTTTTTTTTCTCGGCCTTCTTTCCTCCGCGAGAATCCTTCTCATGTTCGCCATCGTCGTGCTGATCGGCATGATGGTGTCCTCGGCCGCGCTGTACCTTTCAGAGCGCGGTATCGTGTATTTTCAGGGAAAGGATTTCGCGAGCGTTTTGCGACAGACGCTCGCGGAAAATATCGGGTATCGCCAGTACGTCAGCGCCCTGCGCGCGTACTCGTATCTCGCCTACATCCTCCGGGGCGGAACCGGATGGCATAAGGCCGAGCGGAAAGGATTCCGGCAAGGGGCGTCATGAAAAAAAAACTTTGGGGACAGTACGTCTTTCTCGTTTTTTCGGTATTGGTTCTCGCGTCGTTCGTCGCTCCCCATGCCGTCGGTTTATTCTCCGCGCGATTCCCGCTTCTTTTCGTGGTTGGCTCGCCGAGCGAGAATCGTACCGATTTTCTGCGTTCCCTTGGGGGCGCGGGACTCGACGTGTCCTTTTCGCCGCTCGCCGGCGATTCTGCGCGCCCCGAAGGCTCGCGAGCCGCGCTCTATCTTTCGTCGTCCGACGCGCCCTCCGGGGACGAAGACTCCGCGCGGGCGGAAGCCGATCGGTGGAAAACCGCCGCGATGTCGGGATTGCCGCTGTTCGCGGAAGCAGGAGCGATATCCGCCGATCGCGGGGCGGCGTTCTCCCAAACGATGGCGGATTTTCTGGGCGTGCGGAGGAGCGGCTGGTCCGTCGACTACGTTTTCGAGCCCGAGGATTACGCGGCGAGCGGAAGCCTTTCGACGTCGGCGCGTGCCGCCTTCGACGCGCGTAGAGGCGAGCTCGACGCCTCGGACTTTCGTCGCGCCTGCCTCGTCTTCGAACGCGACGACGGAAAGGTAGTAATCCTTGAGCGCGGCGACGGCTTCGACGGCAAGGCCCCGCTGCTCCGGTTGAGTGGTCGCGCGGCGCCCCTGTACGCGCGATTTTATCTTAACGCCGCCGACGAATCCGCGCGCGATCCGCTCGCCGCGCGCGGCGTCGGCTCGCTGGACTTGGGCTTAACCGAGAGGGGCCGCGAAACGCTTTCCTCCCTTGGCGTTCCCGCGAGCGCCCCCGCGGCGATTTTCCGGGAAACGCCGTTTTCGTCCACCGTCGCCTTTAACGTCGATTTTTCCCGTTTGTCCGTTGACTATGAATCCGACACGGCCTTCGGCCTTGCGTGGTTTCGCGCGAATATCGCCGCGTATAGGCCGGGAAGCGACTCCGCCGCCTATTGGCGCGTATTCGCGCCCGGCGTCGTCGGCGCCCTCGCGGGTCGCGCGCCGATCGGTGACACGACTGGATTGACGGTTAATAAAAACGGTCCCTCGAACGGGCCCGTCGAATCGGTTTTTCGCGTTTTGGGGCAGGGTTTCCAAAAACGGGACGATTCCGGAACCTGGCGGCCCTTCGTCATAAAGGGCGTTAATCTCGGCCCCGCGCTTCCGGGGAAGGCGTTTACCGAGTTCCCGACGGACGAGGCGCTGTATTATCGATGGTTCTCGTCCATGACGGAGATGGGCCTCAACTCCGTGCGCGTCTATACGCTCTTGCCGCCGGCTTTTTATCGCGCGCTTCGTGCGTACAATCTCTCGAATGTGCCGAAACCGCTCTACTTGCTGCAGGAAATTTGGCCTGAGGAAAATCCCCCGGGGAAAAACTGTCTCGACGCCGAATATACGGCGATTTTTTTATCGGAGATCGAGCGGGACATTCGCGCCATTCACGGCGACGCGACAATCGCGCCGCGAAAAGGTCGCTCGTGGGGTACGTATTCGAGCGACGTTTCGCCGTGGACCGTCGCCTATCTTCTCGGGCGGGAGCTTGAGCCGGATGAAGTCATCGCGACGAACGAGTCGAATCGCGGATACGCATACGTCGGCAAATGGTTTTCTTCTCGGTCGGGTTCGCCGACCGAGGCCTGGCTCGCGTCCGCCTGCGATTTCGCCGCGACGGCGGAAATAAGAATTTACGGCGCCGGGCACGCGCTTTCGGTGGTGAGCTGGCCGCCTCTCGATCCCATTCCCCATTGGGTTGAGTGGCGCGACCCGGACGTCATCGCATCCGGTCGTCCTCCCGTAAACGATTCGGCGACGCTCGACATCGCCAATATCGACGCGTCGCCGGCCTACGGGCCGGGCTTTTTCGGTTCCTATCATATCTACCCGAACTATCCCGATTTCATGGTGACGACGCCGTGGTACGACAAGTATCGCGACGCCGAGGGCGTCTTTCGCTATGGGGGCTATCTTCGCGAGTTCATGCGTTTTAACCGACGGTATCCGGCGCTCTTGGCCGAGTATGGCTTGGCGACGAGCCTTGGCGTCGCGCATTACGCGCCGGACGGGCTAAATCACGGCGGCGTCGAGGAATCTCTGCAGGGAAGCGGTATCGAGCGGATGACGAAGGCGGCCCTCGCCGAGGGGTTCGCAGGAACCGTCATTTTCGAGTGGATTGACGAGTGGGCGAAAAAAACGTGGACGACCGAGCCGCTCATGGTTCCGCTGGATCGGCATATGCTCTGGCACAATGAGCTCGATCCCGAACAGCATTACGGCCTAATCGCGATGGAAGGCACGTCCGTTCTTTCCTCGCGGGAAATTTCCGCCGGCGATGGCTCCCACGCGCGGTCCTTGTCCGTTCACGGCGACGAAACCTGGCTGAGCCTTTCCCTCGCCGGAGAAAAACCGTGGGACGAAGTTTCGGGAACTGTCTACGTTGCCCTGGACGTGGCCGATCGCGGACGCGGCATTGCCGTAATCCCGAAAATCGGGGCGAACGGCCCTGCCGAGATTCCTTCGCTCCCGTCCGGATGCGAGTTTCTCGTCGAGATTCGACTTTCGCCGATCGGCGCAAGCGGGCGCCCTTCGGCGATCGCGCGCGCGCGCGTGCTCACCGCCGAGCGATATAACATCGGAAAAAATTCGTATTCGCTCGACGCGCGGCCTTCGGACGCATTCACCGAGATACGGTTCCCCGTTAATCGGCTATCGGTTGACAGTCTTGGCAAGACTTCACCGATCGCGTACGCGAATTGGTCCGATTTACCGGTTGGGAATTTCGCCGATACGCGAAACTGCGCGAAGGCGGAGGGGCTCTTGCTTGAAGTGCGCCTTCCCTGGGGCGTTCTGAACGTGGCGGACCCGTCTCGGCTCGCGGTGTTGGACGACCCGCGTTCATTCGCGAAGTCCCCGGCGCCGGACGAGCTCCGCACGACCTCAAGCGACGGGATTATCGCGTACGGCGCGTTCATTCCCGACGTCGCGAAAGGCGAGCGGGCGACCGTGGATTTTTTTCCCCGCGACGGTACGCGATTCGCGCAAACGTGGCGTTACGCGCCGTCGCATTGGGATTCGCCGAAATGGGGATCGCGCCCGAAGGTTTCGATCGAGTCGCTCAAGGCTTTTTTCTCGTCATATTAAAAAAAACCGGAAGCAAACGCTTCCGGTTTTTTTAGTTATTTCTTACCGAATATTTTTTTTAGGAAACCGCCGATGCCGCCCTGCTTTTGGGCCGCTTCGCTCGCCGCTGTCGCGGGTTTCGATCCGGTTTTCCCTTCTTGCGCCGGGCGACCGCCCTGACCTCGGCGATTGTCGCGAGCGGGGCGCTGAGCCTGACCCGTTCCCTGTCGGGGAGCGGCGGAGCGTCTGTCGTTTTGCCGGGCGCCGGCCGGTTTAGCGGCCCCGCCCTGACGCCTTCCGGCGTTATTTTCGTTCGGCCTGCGGGCCTCGCGATTTTTCTCTTCGCCGTTTTGGCCCGATCCGCGCGGACGAGAGCCGCTTCGGACTTTCGTTCCGCTTTTCGTGATGACTTCGCCATCGGCATTCGCCGGTCGGCGGGTCGGGGCGTTTCCGCGCGGGGGTTTGTCTCCCTGCGGTCCGGTTGCGCCTTTTGCGGCCTGTCGCTGATTTTCGGCGACCTGAGCCGCCTCGTCCGATCCGTATTTCGATTTGTAATACGCCATGCGATCCTCGAAGGAAAGTTTCGAAAGATCCCGTTCGGCGTCCTGGTTGCGGTAACCGCCGCGACGCTGTCCGTCTCGCGGCCGCTGTTCGCTCGATCCTTCCTCGCGTCGCCGTGAATCCGGTCCGCGCGAGCGACCGTCCGCCGTTCGCGAGCGCGAACCCGCCGGTCCCGATCGCCGCTCTCCGCCCCGCGACGGGCCTGATCGACCGCGATCGTCTCGGCTTCTGCCGTGACCGCCGTCCCTTCTATCCCCGCGTCGTCCGCGTCCGCCGTCCTCGTCGTCGTAGTCGGAATCGTAACGGTCGGTACGGATGTACACGTTGGCGCTTTTATCCTCGGCGTATTCGTCCTCGCCGGGAACGCAGGAGGGAACTTTGTTTTCGACGTATTTCTCGATGGCGGGAAGGTTGTAGACGTCCTGCTCGGAGCAGAAGGAATAGGCTTTGCCGGTTTTCCCGGCGCGGGCGGTTCGGCCGATGCGATGCACGTAATTCTCGGCCTCGTTCGGCAGGTCGTAGTTGATGACCATCGCGAGGGAGTCGACGTCGATGCCGCGCGCGGCGACGTCGGTGGCGACGAGCATCTTGAGCGAGCCGGACTTGAACGAGTCGATGACCTGCAGCCGTTTCGACTGGGGCAGGTCGCCGATGATGAAGTCCGCCTCGTAGCCGTTAATGCGCAATCGCTTCGCGACGACCTCGCTCATGCGCTTCGTGTTGCAAAACACGATGAGGCTTTCGGGTTTTTCCTTTTGGATGAGCCCGAGCAAAAGCCGCATTTTGTGGTCGCTCGAGACGTGGAACAGGAGTTGGTCGATCTCGTCGACGGTGACGTGCTCGGCCTCGATCGTGATTTCCTTCGCCTCGATCGTGTATTCCCACGCGAGGTTTTTGACCGAGATGTTCAGCGTGGCGCTGAAGAGCATCGTCTGTCGGCTTTCGGATTTCGGTAGTACCTTGATGAGGGTGCGCAAGTCGGGATAGAAGCCCATGTCGAACATGCGGTCCGCCTCGTCGATGACGAGGAAGGCGACCTGCGAAAGGTCCATCGTCCCGGATTCCTGGAGGTCGATCACTCGACCCGGCGTTCCGATGATGACGTCGACGCCTTTTTTTAGGAGTTCCTGCTGGCCGCCGTAGCCGACGCCGCCGTAAAAGCTGGCGGACTTGAGCTTCATGCACGACCCGAGGATTCTTGCCTCTTCCTCGACCTGAACGGCGAGTTCGCGGGTGGGAACCATGACAAGCGCTTTTTTGCCGGCGAGCGCGGGATCGCTCGAGAGCCGCTGAAGGATGGTGACGAGATACGCGGCGGTTTTTCCGGTCCCCGTTTGGGACTGGACGTATAAGTCTGAGCCGTCTAGGGCGTTTTGGAGTACCTGTTCTTGAACAGGCATGCAGGTAATGTAGCCCGCTTCAGCGAGACCTTCCTGGAGGCCGCTGTCTAAGGTGAATTCGGTGAATTTCATGTTTTTTTACAATAGCATAAAAAAAAATGAATGAATAGCTTTGCCCGCCGTCAACCCCTTGGAATACGTTCGTGCGAAGAAAATATCGCACCCGCTCCATCCGTCAAACCTGGGGCTTGTCGGCAGATTTTTACCGGTGTGTTATCCTTTAACCGCTCCAGCCGTCGAAGCCCTGGGCTTGCCGGCGAGATGCTTTTGTTTTTCAGCCTTTAACCGCTCCAGCCGTCAAGCCCTTGATAAATTGCTTACTCATCAGGAGATAGAGGACGAGGACCGGGATCGCCGAGAGCGTGAGAACGGCGAGTATTTTGGACCAATCCGTGATGTATTGGCCGAAAAGCCGCGTGACGCCGAGCAGCAGGGTTTTCGACTTTTCATCCGAGATGAAAATGAGCGGGAACCACAGGTCGTTCCAAAACGGCACGAGGTTGTAAATACCGACCGTCGCGAGCGCGGGTTTAATCATCGGCGCGATGACGCGCGAGTAAATCCCGAATCTGCTCGCTCCATCGATAACCGCC
>QKAR01000116.1 GCA_003246335.1 Spirochaetales bacterium
GATCGGTTTTTCTTGAGCGCTACCTGGAGATGAACATCAAGGGCCTTGGCGTCTATTTCATCAAGATAGGAATCTGCAAACCAAGGTAAGAGATAGTTATTGAGAATTGCACGATACCCGGTGAGTGTTTTCTTTTTGAGAACTTTCCCGTGGTTTTTCCAACGCGACACGATCGTTCCGGAATCATTAAAAAAACCATTCGAATAAACCGAAAACTTGATTCTGCGATTATTGAGTTCTTTCTGCTTTTGCTGATACTCGAGATCTGAAAGAAAGACTTCGAGTTCTCTCTTGTTTCTGCATCCGGTCGAACGGCGAACTCGACGGCCATTTTCATCCAGATAGTCAATGAGATAGATTGAATTGCCAGAGGGTAATTTTCGAAGACGTACTGAGTATTCCACTGCGAGACTCCTCGCCAAAAGTGCGCCGAAAATAAGATTTGGCACACTTTTGGCACACGATAAAGTAGTTTGGCAACAGCCGTTATCGTAAGTCCTTATGCAGTATACAATTAAAATGGGCGCTGAGGGGATCGAACCCCCGACATTCTGGGTGTAAACCAGACGCTCGTACCAGCTGAGCTAAGCGCCCGAGACGTCTAAAATATCTTATTAACGGAAAAAGGTCAAGGAGTCGCGTAGTCGACGTCGGTGATCGTCACATACCCTAAGTTGAATAATGCGCTATACGCAGGCGAATAATTTTCATCGTACCCATACGTTACGGCGTACGCTTGCACTAACCATTGTGTTACAGTGGTCACGGAATTCTTAACGTCGTCTTCGCCGGATGAGATGGAATCGAAATCAAAATAATAATTCTCGGAATTAAGGGAAATTCCGTCTAACGTCCGCAAGGGATACCCTCGATCCGAAGGACTGGCATTTATGGTTTGAAACGCGGCGGGATAACTGGAGTTGACGCTGAAAAGCCGTATGTAAACGTTTTGATCGGTTCCACCATTTGCGGGAATGCTCGGAATCGAGCTGAGCCTATCCACGTTAGACATCCTGCTATACCCTTTCGTGTTGACTAGATACGAAAGAGCGGATGAAGGGTAATTTTCGTTATACGAAGAAATCGCCGCGACGTCCGTACTGCGACCAGAGTCCGAGGAGCCGTCCGAGCCGTAAATGAGGTAATACACCTCAAAGCCTTTGATGGAGGGATCGTTATCTTGATTATCCTCATCAGCGGTGCGAAAGCCGAAATAATTATACGCCGAGTCGCTTGAAGGATAGTTAAGCGAGACGGTTATAGGATATAGGTACATTGTCGTATCCAGTCCGCAACCAGTCGAGATCATAGCGATGACCGCAAAACCCGCGAAGAAGAAGTTTCGGCGCAAAGAGGGAAATATCATTCCAAATAATCGACCAGTTCGTAAATAACAACGGGCTTGTTCTTTCCTTTCACTCGAATCGTATCGAGCTCGCGGAAAATAAACTGATCTTTAACGAGCGCGTAGGTGTACTCGCTGACGATAATCATCGTCCCGTACATTTTGTTCGTTCCCTCAAGACGGGCGCCCAAGTTCACGTTGTCGCCCATGAGCGTATAGTTCATGCGTCCCGCCGATCCCATGTTTCCGACCGTCATGATTCCGGTATTCAGCCCAATACCGATGGCGAGCCGCTTTTCGGGAGGCCAGCCCTCGTTGAGTTCCGCGAGTTTCGCCTTTTGCAAAAGGGCGCATTTACAGGCCCGAGTTGCGTGATCCTTGACTTCCAGGGGCGCGCCCCAGAAACACATAATCTCGTCGCCAACGTATTTATCGAGCGTTCCGCCGGTCTCCAGGATAATATCCGTCATTGCGGAAAGATATTCGTTCAGGTGCTTAACTAATTCCTGGGGCGTGAGAGTCTCCGAAAGGCTCGTGAAGCCGCGGATATCCGAGAAAAATACCGTCAACTCGCGATCGACGCCTCCCAATTCCGGAGGATGGTCCATCATCTGCGCGACAACCTCGGGGCTCACGTATTTTCCGAACATGGCGCGTATTTTCCTCTTTTCGCGCTCCTCGGTGCTGGATCGATAGAGGATGATGCACACGTAACTGAAAAGCATTCCCGCGAACGGAATGCTAAAATTAATCAGTATGCTTTGCGAGTCGAATAGGAGCGAACAGGCGATGAACATAGCGACGGCGAACAGGAGCGAAAGGGGCAAGGATAAAAGGTTTTTCACCCGAGACGCGAAGAAAGCGACGATCATGGTCGCGAGAATCGCGATGAGAACGTCCGCGGCGCGGGGCAAATGGCGCACGTAGCGCCCGGTCAGCATCGTATTGAGCGAGTTCGCGTGGATTTCAATCCCGAACATCATGCCAAACGGCGTTTGCTTTTCGTCGTCGGCCATTCCCTTATCGAAAGCGCCGACCATCAGGATTTTATCCTTGACGGCGCGCGTGGCGGGCCACGAGGTTGAATCCTCGGGCGTTTGCCGCGCGTAGCCGGCGTAAGAACGCACGGGGAAAGTGCGATAGCCGTCCGCTGACGCCGAAGATGCAGGCCCGGCGAAATTTATGATCATCATGCACTGGTCGTCGATGGGAATATGAACGACGTTTCCCTGCGAGGTTCGAACGCGAATTTCCTTACCCGGCACAACCTCGCAATCCGACAGCCTCGCGCCCCATTGATTGAGCGCGAGAGCGAACGTGATTGAGGGTACGAAATAATCCTGGAATATCTCAATGACGCGGGTTTCTGACTCGGGGACGCCGTCTCCGTCTCCGTCGTACACGAGCGGCGGCGCCGATCGATACATTTGCTTTTTCAAAGCCGCGAGTTTTTTTTCGGTGAGCGGCAAGTCGATTTGATGCTCTTTTCCCTTTTGGTCAAACCAGGAAAGCCGTTGATACTCCCGCTCGTCGACCGGCGTTCCCGGCTCGAGCGATTCAACCGGAAGCTCACCGATTAATCGAGCGTATTTTTGGACGAGCGATTGCCGCCTGACTATCTTGTCGTCGTCCGCGACGATGTTCGCCGAACCATAACCCTTCACGCGGGCGTTAAAATCGGGCAAGTTCGTCTGAAGGCTGAGGGACGGGGTTAGCTGTTTCCACGCCCCGGTCACGTGGGTAATCGAACCGGCACGATCGAATAAAATATTTTGGCGGTTGAACATTTCGTCGTCGATGGTCTCGCCGGCCGAGGATGCCTCCAAAATCGACTCGAGAAAAACCCGTCCTGAGTCAGTGAAACTTTGCCGAAGTTTCGCGTCGCTGACGGGGTCGGCGGCGTCATCGATGAAGAAAATATCCAGGAAAAGGGCTTTTTCCCGATCTTCCTGATTTTTTATGCGTGAGAATGAATTTACTAAATCAGCGTGCGTGGACCGGGGAAAAGGCCAACTTCCAAACTTCTGCAACGCCTTCAGGTCAACCCCGACGATGATGATATCGCTCGATATGTCGGGATTTTCCTCGCTTTTCCATACCCCTTTCTGAATCGCGTTCTTCGTGGAAAGATTTTTGAACGAAAAATACGTATCGAGGAGCTTTGACTCGAGGTTGCCGAAAAGGCCGGTGGAAAAACCGACGATACAGAAAAACAGCGAAATGACGAACCCGATAATCAGGCCGAAATTCTTCGTCTTAAAGACCCATTGATATTTTCCAGCGGCCATACGCCCCCCCCCTGACTATTTTTTTATCTGCAATGCAATTATCCGCGATTTCGCGAGCAAAGTCCAATCGTCGTCGGGATATTGGTCTGCTAATTTCTCGTACGCGGCGATCGCGGCGTCAGTTTTGGAGCGCTGTTCCTCGATTCGACCGATATTGAACAGGGCACGGGATTTTAAGTTGAAGTTTTCGAAGGAAACTGCTTGGTTAAAGTCCGCGATCGCGTCATCCTCGTTTCCGAGCTCATCGGAACAAACGGCCGCGTTAAAATAGTTCATTCCCACGGTGTACGCCTTCGGGGCGGCGACCGCTGCCAATCGATAATGATCCAGGGCGTTTTTCCAGTCTTTACGCGAAAAATAGATCTCAGCGATCGTATTTTGCGCGCGGGCAGTCGCGTAGGATTTTCCGTTCGCGGCAGCTACCTTGGTCAAAGACGCGATGATTTCGTCCTCTTTCGAGGCAAGGGCGCTCGTATCGCCGGTTCCCCGTGCCTTTTCCCAATCCGCGAAGGCGAGCTCGACGGCTTCGAAAGCCTTCTCGTTTTTTTTCTCGACAACGATCGATACGGCGAGAAACCCGATTATCGCGACGGCGACGCACGCGCAAATCGCGATGATCGCCACTCGGAACTTCAAAAGAAAATCGGTGATTTTCTGCGAGAAGGTGCTATTCTCTGAATTTTTTTCCTGCGTTTGCTTGGCTAACATTTCCTCATCTCTCCTTGATTTCCAGCTCTTTTATCAATCTGGACAAATATGTGCGCTGTATATCGAGCACCTGCGCCGTAACGGTTTGATTCCACTCGTTATCCTCAAGCGCCTTTTGAATGTAGTGCTTCTTAAAAAGGTTAATAACCGATTTTAGGCTTTTATCGCCTTCTGCATTATTAACAGGCATCGAGCGTATATTCAAGAGGAGGTCTTCTTCCTTAATATACGGGGGACGCCCGATAACGCAGGCTCGCTCAATGGTGTTCTCGAGCTCTCGAATGTTGCCCGGCCACGAATACGACAAAATCGCCGAAAGCGCGCCCTCGGAAAAGCCCATGAAATTTTTCTTAACTTCCCGGCGGAATTTATTCATAAAAAAATCCGCCAAGCTCGGTATATCCTCAAGCCGCTGCCGGAGGGGGGGGATGTAGAGCGGCAAAACGTTAAGGCGATAATAGAGATCGGAACGGAATTTTTGCTCGTCGACGAGTTTTTCGATATCCCGATTGGTCGCCGCGACTATTCGAACGTTTACCGTAATGGTCTCGCTTGACCCGAGCTTTTCGAAAGAGCGGTCTTGAAGGACTCGTAAAAGCTTGGCTTGAAGGGATAACGGCATATCCCCTATCTCGTCGAGGAAAATCGTACCTTGATGCGCCGCCTCAAAACGGCCCTTCCGGTCGCATACCGCGTCGGTGAACGCGCCCTTCACGTGGCCGAACAGTTCGCTTTCGAGCAAGCCCTCCGGTAATGCGGCGCAATTTACCCGAACGAAAGGACCGGAACGACGGTCGCTTTTCAGATGCAACTGCTCGGCGAAGAGCTCCTTTCCCACGCCGCTTTCTCCCAAAATAAGAACGGAAGACTCTGACATGGCGACGCGTTCGATGATATCGAGTTTTTCGAGGATGACTGGGCTCTTGGCGATAAGCGTATGATAACCGCGCTCGTGATGGATTTGGTCTTGAAGGGCCGCTATCTCGTCGCGCGAGATTTGCAAATAACTCGCGTTCTGATACGCGATCGCGGCCTGGTTCGCGAGGATCTCAAGAACCTCAAGATCTCCGTTATCGAATTCTCTATCCTTACCCTTATTGAGTATTTCAATGACACCGATGCACTCGTTTTTTACGCACATCGGGACGGCAATCATGTTTTGAGTTTTATATCCCGTGGATTGCTGCACCGAGGGGCTAAAGCGAGGGTCGTGCTCAGCGTCGTTAACGATGAGGCTTCGGTTATTCTTGACGACCCAACCCGCGATACCCTCGTCGGTTCTAACGACAAATTTTTTCGCCTCGATGCCCTTAGGTCCTAAGGCAACCTCAAACCGGAGAAATTTTCTGTGGGGATCGAGCAATAAAATAGAAGACGCCTCACCCTCCACAAGCTTCATCGCGGATGAAAGAATGTGGGCGAGCAAGGCGTTTACGTCGGAATAATTCGAGTTAATTAACGTATTAATTTCGATGAGCGCATTGAGTTTTTCCGTATCGATAGTACTAGAAACTTTCATCGCCGCGTCTCATCGAACGACGTTAATTCGATTTATTCTTTAGGAAATCACCAAGCGTGTAAGATCCGTCGTCCTTCTCTTCCTCGGACGACATATAGCGGGAAATCTCCTCGCGTTGAACCTTTTTCTTGTAATCCTTGATCGAGAACGCGACTTTCTGCCGTTCGGGGCTTACCTCGACGACGACGACTTTAATGACGTCACCGACGTTGTATTTCTTAACGGCGTCTTCGAAAGTTTCCTCGCGGGTCTCGGTAAGGTTTTGCTTATTGATCAGTCCTTCAATACCGCCGGCGACTTTCAGGAAAATACCAAAGTCGGTAATGGAGGTAATCTCGCCTTCGACCGAGGTACCGGGCTGATAGGTCGCTGCAAACGACTGCCACGGATCGTCAGAAAGCTGTTTGACTCCAAGTCGAATTCGGCGGGTTTCGGGATCAGCGTCAATGACGACGACATCGATTTCCTGGTCGACGGTCAACTCACTTCCGGGATGCTTAACTTTTTTCGTCCAAGAAAGGTCGTCCGCGTGCAGGAATCCGTCAATGCCTTCCTCAAGCTCGATAAACGCGCCAGCGTTCGTAACTTTGACGATTTTTCGGGTGAGCTTAGTTCCCACGGGATATTTCTGGGCGATACCGTCCCAGGGGTTATCAGTCACCTGTTTGAGTCCGAGAGATACGCGACCGGCCTGAATGTCGTAACCGAGAATCATGCACTCGACTTCGTCGCCAATATTCACCATATCTTCGGGCTTATTGATTTTTTTAACCCAGCTAAACTCGCTGATATGGGCAAGACCCTCGATACCCTCTTCAAGCTCGATAAACGCCCCGAACTCGGTGAGTTTAGTCACTTTGCCCTTAACGACGTCGTTAACGTGGAATTTATCCTCGAAATGGAGCCAAGGATCTTCGGAGAAATGCTTCAAGGAAAGGTTAATTCGTTTTTCCTCGGGATCAAGGCGAATTACCTTCAGGGTGATTTCCTGGCCTTTTTTGACGAAATCTTTCGGCCGAGTCACGTGACCCCAGCTCATGTCGTTAATGTGCAAAAGACCGTCAAACCCGCCTAAATCGATAAAAGCGCCAAAACTCGTGAAGCTCTTCACGGTACCGGTGACGGAATCGCCGATCTGCACGTTCTTGAAGAAGGCCTCTCGATTTACCTCGGTCTGCTCCTCAAGATACTTTCGGCGATTAACGACAACGTTCACCTTGTTATCGGAATACAAACGCTCGATATAGAACGGGCTTTTCATCCCGACCATTTTCTCGGCCTTTTCGACTTTCTGGCTATCGGACTGGCTAATCGGCAAGAATGCCCGAACGCCCGCGCCCAAATCTACCTCGAAACCGCCCTTAACGATCTTATCGATCGTGCCCTCAACGGCCGTCTTATCCTGAAAGGACTGTCGAAGGTTTTTCCAGAAAACCTTCACGTCCGCTTTTTGTTTAGAAACGATAACTTCACCGTGCTTGTTTTCTTTCTTTTCAAGCACGACGCTCACTACATCGCCGACTTTCGGCAAAACGGTGAATTCGTTGACCGGTATTTTACCTTCGGATTTGTACCCGACATCAACAAAAACTTGATCCTGCGTTACCTGAATGACGACACCGTCAACGAGTTGTCCCTCTTCAAGCGACTGGAACGACTTGAGGTACTCCTCCTGTAATCGTGTCTGCTGGATGTCCTCACCGGTGCTTTTCTGTCCATCCTTTGCCACTTCCATCTGATCCATAACCAACCCTTATTTAGTGAATTTTGCTTATTATCATGTCACAAACATCATCTATGGTCAAGTCCGAAGTATCTATATACGTGGCATCGGGCGCGATTTTAAGGCTTCCCTCTTTTTTATTTCGGTCGATCTCGTCGCGGGCGGAAATAGTGCGCTCGATCTCCGCAAGCGATAAACTGCTCGTGCCCTGCAAAAAACGCCTTTTCGCGCGCGATTGAACCGAAGCGTCGAGAAAGAATTTGAACTGCGCGTCGGGGAAAACGACGGTCGTCATGTCCCGCCCCTCGCATACCACGCTCGCGTTCCTGGCGACCATCCTGATTTTCTCGTTCACGGTGTGGCGCAGCGGGACGATTGCCGATACTTGCGCGACGATCGACTCGACCGCGTCCGTCCGCAGGAGGGAATCGACGTCCTCATCCCCGATAAAAAGATGATCGCCGCGATAATCGAGCGGAACCGTGGCGGCAAAGGAGGCGACGGATTCCTCGTCGGAAACGTCTAAGGACCGCGCTCCGGACCCATCGAGGGAGCCGCCCCGAGAACGAAGCAAGGCAAGCGAGACCCCTCGATAAAAACTTCCCGTATTGAGGAAAATGAAGCCCTCGCGCTTCGCTATTTTTTTCGCTATTGTGCTTTTCCCCGAGCCTGCGGGCCCGTCAATCGCTATCACCATTTTCTTCGACACTCCTTTCGGCGGCGCCCATTAAGGCGGAAATTTCTCGTTCGGTAAGTTCTCGGTACTCGCCGATAGGCAACTGACCCAATTCAACGGGGCCGATCCGGGTCCGCGAGAGGGATCGGACGTTTAAGCCGAAAAAAGCCAAAACGCGCCGTATTTCGCGGTTTTTTCCCTCGATTAGAATGACTTTCAGCTTTCTCGAGGATAGGCGAACGGCCGATTTGCATCGATAAAACACCGAATCGACGCGAACGCCCTGCGTAAAAGATCGAAGGACGTCGTCTCGAAACGGCAAACTGGTCTCGACGAGATATTCTTTTTCTATTTCGGCGGACGGATGCCCAACGCACGCGGCGAAGTCCCCATCGTTCGTGAAAAGGATCGCGCCGGTGGAATACATATCCAACCGCCCGACGCTATACAATCGCTCGCCATAACGGCCTTTTAAGAGGTCCACGGCGACCGACCGTCCCTTTTCGTCGGACGAGGAACACACGTATCCCGAGGGTTTATTGAGCAGAATATAGCGCTTAATGGTCTCAAGCGAAAGGTTTTTCCCGTCAACGCAAATCTGGTCATGAGGGAAAACCTTTGTGCCCATGCCGGTGACGACGACGCCGTTAACCGTGACCCTTCCATCGAGGATAATTTTTTCGGCTGATCGCCGGGACGCGACGCCCGCGTGGGCGAGATAAACTTGTAACCGGACGGAATCGACGGTTTTTGCGGAGCTTATGCCCGATTCTTCCTCGGGATGCGGGTTATCGCGCGAGCTCGAATCGGTCACTTTCGGTTTCATCCAGTTTCGGTAAATCGGCGATGCTATCCAGCCGGAAAAGCTTTAAGAATTCCTTCGTCGTGCCGTACTGCGTGGGCTTTCCCGGAATATCCTTCTTTCCGACTTCCTTAATCATATTGCGTTCAAGCAGGAGCCGTATCATATTGTCCGCCGACACGCCGCGAATTGCTTCGATCTCACCGCGAGTAATCGGTTGGGAATACGCGATGATCGACAGAGTTTCCATAGCGGCGCGGGACAGGCGACTGTCGTTTTTTTTGCCGTAGCGATCCTTGAGCGACTCCCAGAGTTCTTTTTTGGGGCTCACGGCCCATCCGCCGGAAATCCTCACGAGCTCAATCCCGTGAGCGGCGTCCGCGTAACGCTCCTGCAGTTTCTCGAGCCCCTTCTCGACCACGTCCTTCGATAATCCCGATATCCGGGACAGCGACGCCTCGTCAAGCGGCTCGGTCTCAAGATACAATATCGCCTCAATGAGGGCCGTTTCCATTTCCATTGAATACTCCATGCGGAATAAATTAGCCCTCGACGGTAAGCGTCATCTCGCTTATCTCGACTTTCTCCCAGGGCTTAATTTTTATATCGCCGAACATACGGTTCTGCCATACGCTCGCCATTCTAAACTTCACCGCCTCAAGCAGGGCCATGAACGCGCAAACCACGTCCATCATATTGCCCGCACGCACGATGAGGTCGGTAAACATGCATTCCCCTCGGTTCTCGAGAAGCTCGGTCATCAGCGCGATCTTTTCGTTGACGGAAACCTCTTCGTACAAATCGAGGATTCGCTCGGAGTTGTAGCTCGATACTAAGTTGGAGAACGTCTTAAGCAAGTCCCAAGTATCGACGCGTTCCCACAGCTCCTCCTCGCCAAACGGCAACGCGCGCTGTATTTTTTTCCGCTCGAAAGCCCACTCGGCCTCGTATTCCTTTTCTTCCATCAGTTCGGAAAGTTTTTTATACTTTTGATACTCAATGAGCTTCTCTACGAGCTGTTGGCGCGGATCGTCGATTTCGTCGTCGTCCGCGGTTATCTCGACGGGAAGCAAAAGCCTGCTCTTAATATAGAGCAAGTTCGCCGCCATCGAGTAAAAATCGGTGAGATTCGCCAGATCGGTTGAAACGGCGTAATCGAGAAACTGCAAATACTGCTCGGTTATTCGCCCGACGGGAATATCGTAGATATTGACCTCGTTTTTCTTGATCAAAAAAAGCAACAAGTCGAGGGGGCCCTCGAAATCGTTTATGCGAAACGTGCTGCCGTTTTCGTCCAAGGTAACGTCATTCTCGGTTCTCATATAATTTTCCCGCCTTTTTTACGCCCTGATCGGGAAGCGCGTCGCAGATGATTAGAAACGGCTTCCCCGTACAAGGATCGGCACGATTAGGCTCAAGCTCAAGAAGCGGAACTAAAACAAATTGGCGAACGGTCATCCGCTCATGCGGTACCGTAAGTTCCGGCTCCCGTATAATCTCGTTCCCGAACAGCTCAATGTCGATATCGAGCGTCCGGGGTCCCTTGGGGATTTCGCGGGCGCGATCCCGCCCAAACTCCGCCTCAAGCGACTGTAGGGCCGCGAGAAGCGATTGGCAATCTTTCTCGTAATCCCCCGCGACCACGAGGTTATAAAAATCGGCCTGGTCGGCGTAATCCTGCGGTTTCGTGATATACAGCGACGAAACGCTACAGTCTCCAAGAATATCGCCCAATCGCCGAACCGCTTTCCGTAAAATCGCGAGCGAATCGCCCTTATTCGAGCCGAGACCGAGGACGACGCGCGTCCGTTCGATCAGAAGAGCCCTCCGGAATCCTCGCCCGCGGTCGACGCGGCCTCTTTTTTGGCCGCTGGGGCTTTTATCGAGGCGGCGGCGGATAGACCCGCGCCAGGGGATTTCTTCGCCGCAGCCTCAGCCGGCGCGGCCGGCGCCTCCGTTACTTGCCTGAACTTCTGCCCCGGGAAGAGTTTCTCCCGAATTTTCTTCTCGATATCGATGCGGATATCCGCGTTTTTCTGCAGGAAATCAATGGCGTTCTCGCGACCTTGGCCGATTTTCTCTTCGCCGTACGCGTACCAGGCGCCTTTTTTGTCGATAAACTCGTGCTTGACCGCCGCGTCGAGCAAACTCGCCACCGCCGATACGCCCTTACCGAACAAAATATCGAGCTCGACTTTCCTAAAAGGCGGGGCCACCTTATTCTTGACCACTTTGACGCGCACACGATTACCGATGGCGTCTTCCTCGCCCTTATCGATCGTTTCGATTTTACGGACCTCTAGGCGGACGGACGCATAAAACTTAAGCGCGTTTCCTCCGGTCGTCGTTTCGGGATTCCCGAACATAACGCCGATTTTCATGCGAATTTGATTAATGAATACGATGATGCATTTTGATTTACCGATTATGCCCGTCAACTTTCGCAAAGCCTGACTCATAAGACGAGCCTGAAGGCCCATGTGCGAATCGCCCATGTCGCCCTCTATCTCAGCCTGCGGCGTCAGCGCGGCGACCGAATCGATGACGATGATATCGACGGCGCCTGAGCGAACGAGATTCTCGGCGATTTCCAACGCTTGCTCTCCGGTATCGGGTTGTGAAACCCAAAGATCGTCCGTATTAACGCCGAGATTTTTCGCGTACTGCGGGTCGAGAGCGTGCTCCGCGTCGATGAACGCGGCGATACCGCCCTGTTTTTGGGATTCCGCGATTGCGTGAAGGGCGAGCGTCGTTTTACCCGAGGACTCGGGGCCGTAAATCTCGATAATGCGGCCGCGCGGATAGCCACCGATGCCCAGGGCCTCATCAAGCAAAATACTCCCGGAAGGGATTACCTCGATTCCGGCCAGTTCCGAGCTATCGCCCAGCTTCATCAGCGAACCCTGGCCAAACTGCTTCTCGATTTGCAAACGCGCGGCCTCTAAAGCCTTGAGTTTATCGCTCATGTCCGCGCCGCTGAGTTTCGTGTCTGTAGTCATTTTTGCCACGTTATCCCCCTCGCCTATCTATAAGCCCCAAACGATTGACTTGGCGATATTTTATCAAAAAATCGCCAAAAAAAATAGCGCCTTTTCGGAAATCAATGTATCATGCAGGTATGGATCCGATGTTTTCGGTCTTAGCTACCCGATCTTGCGTTTCATACGCGCGGCAAGTGGTGGCGTCGATACTTTCTTCTTCAAATTATCAGCTTGAAAACCACACCATCGACTACACAAACTCCTTGACCGTGACGACTTTCGCCGACGGAGAAATGGAAGTAACGCTCAACGAGTCGGTTCGCGGTCGCGTCGTCTTCCTTTTTACCACCTGCGCGCGAAACGAGTCCGGCCTAAGCGTCGAAGAGTGCAAAATTGAGCTTTATCATACCGTGGACGTGCTCAAGCGCTCACAAGCGGCAAAAATCCACGTTTTTGAGCCCTATATTTCCTGCAGTCGATCGGATCGCACGACGCGCCGCAATTCCGTCGGTTTTTGGATTCATTATAAAACGCTCATTTCCCTCGGGTGCGACCACGTCATCACGTATCAACTGCATTCGGATAAATCGAAAACCGTGTTTGATCCCTGCCTCTGCTCGATCGACGACGTTCCCGCCATTTCCTTATTGCAACGGTATCTTTGCGAAACCGACGTGAAAACCTGCGAATATCTACGCACGCACATCCGCGATAACTGGGCCTTTTGCTCGGTGGACGCAGGAGGCGAAAAACTCGCCTCGAAATTCGCGCGTTCGTTCGAGACTCAGCTCATCGTCGCGCACAAACAGCGCAGCGCGACGCGCCCGGACACGATCGATAATTTCACCATTTTCACGTCCGGCGACCTCGACGGAAGGACAATATGGATAGTCGATGACATGATCGACACCGCTGGCTCCATCTATGGCCTCGTGCGTGAATTGCGAAAACGGGCAAAGCGCGCGATAAACGTGATGATAATACACCCGGTTCTGTCGGGACCGGCGATTTCCCGCATTACTGAGTTGAAGGACGAAGGAAGCCTTGGCCGACTCGTCGTATGCGATACCGTATTCTGCGAGACGCCCGCGCAACGACTCCCGTTTATGGAAGTGATAAAATCCGGGGATTTTAGCGCGAGAATAATCACGACCATCGTCCAAAACCAGCAAATGTCAGACATAATCGATCGGTTTTCGCCCGACGCTTTTCTTACGACGCGGGCATGCGCCTTAACGGACAAACCCATCGACATCACGCGCGCATGAACTACTCGGGCTTACCGCTCTGATAGATGGCCTTGCCCTTCAGCGCGATTTTACCGTTTTCTGACGTAATTTTCGCCAACAGCTGCAACGGCTTATCGATATCTACCGGCAAAACCGTATCAAAGGTTACCGGAAGTATGCCTTCAAGGGTATTTCGCGTGTCATAACCGACGAGAAAGTCAAAACGTACGGTATTTTCAGTCGTGGAGACGTTCGCCGCCATGCCTTTCCATACAACCCAACAATCTAGGTAGAGGTCAGGATCATCCCTCACTCTTGAGTAGGGATAATTGTCCTGTATGGAGTCAAAACCCGGTTCCGAGAAATACGTCATAAGAAGTCGAGCCTTCTGCTTTATCGAAACCGTCGCGTTCGAGAGTAAAAGGCGATTAATTTCAACTTGCGCCGCGTTATCGCGGTACTGCTGAAAGTATTTTTGCGCGGCGGAGTATCCATTTAAAATATCTTTTTGCGTAAGCACATAACGAAACGAGCCGTCTAAATCAACGCTCGAGGACCTTTCGTCGCTATCCAAGGCGAATGACGAGAGGTCCGCGCGAGGCGCTAACGCTTTCTGCCTCGAGGCGATCGCGCGAGGCAGGAACGCCACCGCGAGAAAA
>QKAR01000023.1 GCA_003246335.1 Spirochaetales bacterium
AGGACGCTCACGCGAATCGCGAACGGTTTTTTGAACGCGACCCCGGCCATCGTCTCCGAGGGGGAGGAAATCGGCTCGAACCTCAGCGCGTCGAGGGCTCCGTTCAGCAGCGATCGGTCCGCATCGAGACGGCCTTGGCCGGCGGGGACTCCCTTCGCGAGATCCGCGATAGCGTCAAGGCTCGTTACCGCGTCCGAGTAGCGGAATTCCGCGATCGATTGCCGTAAATCTCCCTCGAGCATCGTGATCTGCGCGAGAATTTCATCATTGCGAATTTTTTGGGTTCCCATCGTCGTCGCGGCCTTATTCGGGGCGGGAGAATCGTCGACGCTCCCGGCGCCATAGCGAACGAGCTGAGGGGACGACACGGTTGCGGGTTCTCCCGCGCAGGACATATACGAAACGAGCGCGATCATACCCGCGCCAAAAAAAGAAATAGAACGAAGGACGCTTATGCGTTTCATGAAAACACCTCAACTCACTTTTAATTTGTATACGCTCCCAAGGGTAGCACATACAAACAGCCGTATCCAGGAGAAAAGGGCGACAACTTGCGCCTGGATTTCCGATGGAGTACAATACCCCATGCGCGCAACTAAAGCTATCGTCCATTTGGATAATGTACAGTCGAATCTCGCCGAAATTTGTAAAAAATTAGGCCCGAAGGTAAAAGTTTGCGTACCGGTTAAAGCCGACGCCTATGGTCACGGCGCGTTGAGAATCGCCGTCACCGCCCTTCGCGCGGGAGCGTCTCACCTCGCCGTCGCGACGGCGCAAGAAGGCGTCGACCTCCGAGAGGCGGGCATCGTCGCCCCGATACTCGTTTTGGGCATCTGCCTGCCCGACGAAACGGCCGACCTCGTCCGCTATGGCATAACGCCGTTCATCGCCGACGAGGATTATCTCGACGAGCTCGATAAGGCCGCCGCTGGCCAAAAAAAATCGATAGACGCGCATTTGAAAATCGACTCAGGGATGGGAAGGATCGGCTGTAGGCCCGAGGAAGCGGCATCCCTCGCCAAGAGCTTCGCGAAAAGAAAGAACGTTCGGCTGGCCGGCGTCGCGACGCACTTAGCCGTTGCGGACTCGCTCGCCGAATCCGACGTCGCCTTCACGAAAAACCAAATTTCCCGGTTTTCCGCCGCCGTCGACTCGATCCGCGCGGCGGGTATCGACCCCGGCATCGTTCACGCCTCGAACTCAGCCGCCATCATTCGCTATCCGGAAGCCCAGTTTGACATGGTACGCCCCGGCATTATCGTGTACGGTTATCCGCCCTCGGCCGAACTTGAGGGTATGATGAGGCTCCAGCCGGTTATGGAACTCCAGACGAAAGTCGTCCACGTCAAGAAAGTCACGGCGGGTACGCCGATTTCGTACGGCAGGACCTGGGTCGCCCCGGAAGACACTTTCATCGCGACCATACCCGTCGGCTACGGCGACGGCCTACCCCGCCGGCTTTCGTCCGGGTTTTCGGTGCGCATCGGGGAGGAAAGCTTTCCGATCGTCGGAAGGATTTGCATGGATCAGTGCATGGTGAACATCGGTCCCGACCCGTGGGTACAGCGGTGGGATACGGTTACGGTATTCGGGCCAGACCCGCTCGGCGCGTCAGCGAAAACGCTCGCCGACTCGCTCGGGACCATTTCCTACGAGATTACCTGCGGAATCAACAAGCGGGTGCCCCGCGTCTACGTCGGCGACCTGTAAGTATCGATTAAACGGAAGCGGCCGCGTATACGCGCGACCACCGAACCGTCGATCCGGGAGCGACGGAAACGGGATAAAACACCTCGGGGGAAATGACGCTCTTCCAGCCCCATACGTGGACGGCCGATGGCTCGAACGCGCTCTTCTCCGACAGGCTGATTTTGCCCCGGGCGTCCGTGAGCGTCCACGCCGAGGCGAGTCCATCCTCGGGCGCGACGCCTTCGGAAATTCCCCCCAGGTAAAACTGCTGATCGGTTTGATCGATCACGTCTATGCGATTGCCGTTCACCTCAAGCACGCCGTCGGGGTTATTCGTCTCGACGAAACGCTCGGGAGTGAGCCGCCAGGGAAACGACAGTGAAAGACCCTCGTCAACCCGGCGACGACCGACGCACAGAAAATTGTGCACGTATTCGTCGGTCTCAAGCGGCTTATCGCCGATATTCGTCAGCGAGTAGTCGATCGCGAATGTCGGCCCCTCAAGGCGAATCCGCTTCTCGTACCGATAGCCGTACCCGTTGCGCGCGCCTGAGTCGCAGAAAAAAGAGGCTTCGGTCATGCCCGAAACCTCGCATTCAAAGGCAAGCGGCTCTAGCTCGTACTGCGTATAAAAGAAATACGGTTTCGCGTCCTTTCGCAGCCACCCGGTCCCGATTTTAGGGAACCACTCTCCGACCGCGCAATCGTCGTAGCCGACGCATTTCTTTATCCCGAACTCGTTGTGGAGCCCGCGGCCGTAGATACGGGAATTTCGCTGAAACACGGGCTTTTCCTCGCCGAGGAGGGTCGTGCCGCGAAACTTCGCCTGGGATATGAAACCGTTCCAGTCGAAGCGGCTTCCTCGGTATTTTTCCCGCGCGCGCTCGACGGTCAGGGTCAGTTCGGAATTTTTTAGGATGATCGGCATGGGCGTCAGGACCTCACTTTTAGGAGTAGCTCGCGGAATTCCGCGGTTTCTTTTTTCGCCGTTTTTATGAATGAGTTATCCTCGACTTTTCCGAGCACGGCGTCGCGCTCCGCCTCGTTGCGGTACGTGATCTCCCGGAACGCGTTCGTGTAATCTTTCTTTTTCGTGACGTACACTTGATCCTCGATATACGCCCGCGTTTCCATCGCGCCGTCGAGCAGGGCGTTCCAATCGGCGTCGGAGATGACGGTTTTTCCGGTAAGCGCGCGCAAGACCGCGTACGCGTTTTCCGCCTTATCGCGCGGATAGTCTCGGTACCAGGTTTCGTACTGCGCGTGGATTTCTTCCCAAGTATTGAAGAGCCCCGACCTGATCGCCGCGCGTAGCCCGTCGCATTTAGCCTCGGGAACGAGCTGTCCGCCCATGTTCACCCAAGAAAGCTCGACGGTTTGCGGAACCTGGGCGGAAAAATACCCGTAGTGGATGCCGTAGGCGGAAAGATACGTCGCGATAGCCTTTACGCCGTAAAAAGTCAGCATTTGCCGATAGGCTTTCCACGCCCTCACGACTTTCAGGATTCTGACCGGCCGTTTCGAGCGCTCGATTCCCTCACCCGCGACGAAAAGCCCATCGACGACGGAGGGATCACTTTCGATGAGGGAGCGGCCTTTCGACTCATGCTCCGCGTCGGATCGCGGCGAGGGATCGCCGTTTGCGGCGAACCACGACTTTCCGGTCCAGCGCTCCAGAAGGCGCAGTGCGGCGAGCATTTCGGCCGCGGTATCGGGCGCGAGATGATCGGCCTCTATCCGCTGCACGATAGTCTTGCGCCGGTCGCGCGTGCGGTACTTCCAGCTATTCCGCTCTAGGGCGTACATGTTATAAAGCCAATAATACGCGGGCATGACGTTCAAGTGATCGAGCGTACGATCCTCGAATACCATCGAGAACGGAAACGGGATATTGAGCTCGGCGGGATAGCTTCCCTTCGTCAAAAGCGTGTAGCTCGCGAAGCGGCAATTATGCTTGAGCGTGCTCGATAGGCCGGGCCAAAAACCGCGACCGGCGATGATCTCGCCGTCGTTGCCCCGACTGTTGTGATTCGAGCCAACCGTCGCGCCGGCCGCCATATTCGACTGGCCCATAATCATCGAGGCGATCAAGAACGAGTTATTGTGATGCTGCTCGTGGCCGGGAAACACGAGGTTATTGAGGACTTCGCAGCAGGAAATAGTCGAATTGTCGCCAAGGATGGAATGGATGAGCCGCGCGCCGTACTTGAGGCTCGAATTATTGCCCAGCACGAACCGCACCGCCTTCACCCCGTAAAACACGTGACATCCGAAACCGATAATCCCGTTCACGAGCTCGACGCCCTCCCCGATTTGGGACGGCTCGGCCTCGCTTGAGCGTATCGTGAGGTTTTTGAGCTTATTCGCGCCCTTTACGTAAGACGAGGGGCCAAAATTGACGTCCTTCACGATGCGGCAGCTCTTTATGATGCTTTCGGCGCCCACGACGCCATAATAACCGCGGCGCGCGTCCGCTTTTTCCTGGGTTATTTCTTTCAGCCGATCGATAAGCCGCCCGTCGTCGCGATACGTCGTCCACAGCCACGCGTCTGCGCAAATCATTTCGATGAAGGGCAAGACCGAGCGGCCGCCCGCCTCGTTCAGCGGGTCGATCCAGACGCGGACGTCCTCCGACTCGCCTTCTTTTAGGACGCCCTCGCCGAATTTCGCGTGGTCGGTCGTGGCCATCTCGTCGATGCGGTTGAGGATGCAACGATCCTCAACGATATAGTGGGAAAGGTTGGAACAATCGTGAATGGCGCAGTTAGCGCCGATATCGCAGGAAATGACTCGACTATTCGTGATGCCGACGGGGACGGTAAAATCATGATAGCGCAAGCAGACGTTCTCGACCGGGCCGAGCCGAACGAGGCCGACGAAATGGGTATTGCGAATCATCGCCGCCGCGAAAGGGTCTTCGACGAGAACGCGCGACCAGTCGGCGCAAATATTCCCGTTCGACTCAAGGGCGCGAATCTCATCGGCGGAGAGGGAACGCCAACCGCGGGCGGCGGCGTTAACCTGTTTATTGCGGAAATAATACTCGTCGCGCTCGTTTCCCAAAAACCGCGGGGGGACAAAACCATCCCCGAAACTCTCGGCGGGAAGCAAAACAATTTCGCTCATTATTTCAGTATACCGCGGAATTTGCATAAACAGCAATTCCCTGCTAGTATACGGACTGCGCAACAAACTTGCGCGCGCAAGGAGTGAATCATGAGTACTCATATCGGAGCGAAACCCGGCGCGATCGCGGAAGCGGTGCTTCTTCCCGGAGACCCGCTTCGGGCGAAGTTTATCGCCGAAACTTATCTCGAAAATCCCGTTTGCTATAACGAAATTCGCGGCATGTACGGTTTTACCGGACTGTATAAAGGAAAGAAAGTCTCCGTGCAGGGGACGGGCATGGGCCAGCCCTCGCTTTCCATCTACGTAAACGAGCTTTTTCGCTTTTATGGCGTCCAAAAGGCCATCCGCGTCGGAACGGCCGGCGCGGTTCAAGAATCGACGAAATTACGCGACATCGTGATTGCCATGAGCGCCTGCACGGACTCTGCGCTCAATACGCATCGGTTTGCCGGTCGGCATTTTGCCCCGACCGCGAGCTTCAGTCTCGTAAAACGGGCCTATGAAGCTGCCGCGAAGATCGGGATCACCCCGCTCGTCGGTTCCGTCGCGTCCTCAGATCAGTTTTACGACGATGCCGCCTCCTGGAAACTGTGGGCGCGGTACGGCATTCTCGCGATCGAAATGGAGGCAGCCGAACTCTACACCCTCGCCGCCGAGCAAAAGCGCGAAGCGCTCGCGATATTGACCGTATCGGATCACATAGCCCTCGGAACCGCGACGACCGCGGAAGAACGACAAACGACGTTCCGAACCATGATGGAAATCGCGCTCGACGTCGCGACGGCGGACTGAAGATTCGATGACTGAAATGCAGCCAACGGAAATCGAGCTGACGGGCAAAAAAAAGAAGTCCGCATCGGTTTCTAAACGTAAAATCTTCGCCTTTTGCGCCCTTATCGTCGTTATCGCCCTTATCGTCGTATTCACGGCTATCCTCGCCCATCGCGCGTCGCGATCGCCGCAAATGATCCAGACGCAGGGGCAAGCGACCGTACTCCCCGCCGAAACGACCGCTCCGGCGGCGCATACGGCGTCGCCCTAACGAGCCGAACTTGACAGGCCACCGCCATTTCGATATCCTAAGGTTACGCGTTTTTCGCGTGCCCCCGGATGGTGGAATTGGTAGACACGCTAGTTTCAGGTACTAGTGCTCTCACGGGCATGGAAGTTCAAGTCTTCTTCCGGGGAATAATAAAGTTCTTTACACTGTAAGGAATTAACTAGGCTAACCGCCGACCGAAAAACGGAGGCCGTTTCGCTTTTTATCTCGTGTTCACCTAAATGTTCACCATTTAGGCGAAAAGGGGGAAAAATGGCACGGTCTCCGTTTGTTTTATGTACCCGCAAATTGAAAGCAGGCGTATTTTGGTATGCCCGTTTCTATCATCCTGAAAACCCCCGAAAGTACGTTGTAAGAGCCACGGGCGTTGCCTATACCGACAAGAAAGGGCATAACCGACTAGCGGCCTATGATGCGGCGCGGGGGATGATTGATACGGTTCTCTTACGCGGGGGGGACAATAATTTTCTTGAATACGTCACGGCGTTTTGGGCACCGGGAAGCCCTTATATTAAAATGCGAGAGCTTGGAAATAAAACGCCTTTTTCCGCTATCTATCTCGATTACAACCGTTCAGGCATAAAGCTACACGTCGCAACGTACAAGCCCTTTCAAAAAGTATCCGTGTCCAAACTTTCTATCGCAATGATCGAAGACTGGAAGCTTTACTGCCTCAAAAAAGGCGTCGGGGTTCGACGACTCAATGCAACGATGCAAGCCCTCCGCGTCCCGATCCGGTATCTTTACGACCGGCAAGAAATAGACCGCAATCCCTTTGATCGCATTAAACCCGTTCCCTACCACGCCCCGGAAAAAGGGATTCTAAACCGCGAGGAAGTACACAAACTTCTTGAGGTGAAAGAAAGCGATCCCCGCGCGTCCTTAGCCGTTCTCTTAGCCGCGTTTTGCGGTTTACGCCGTGGAGAAATCCGGGGCTTGCGTTGGGAGGATGTAGACCTTGAAAAGAAGCTCTTATATATACGGCACAATCTCGTATACGGTGAATCGCTAAAAGGCTGTAAATGGGGTTCAGAACGTACGGTATTTTTCCCGTCCGCCTTATTGCCTAAAATCCTTGAGGTTCGCAATTTTGCGAAATATAAAGCCCCGGAAAATTATGTTTTATGCGAAATCAATTCGGATAATCCTATTGGGCTAGGGTTCGCGCGTTCGGCTTTCGTTCGTATGATGAAGGCAATCGGTATCGATGAGACTTCACAGAAAAAGCGAAACCTTACTTTACACGGGATGCGACATACCTTCGTTAGTTTAGCCCGTGCCGTAGGGATTCCTGACATTGAGGTTCAAGCATTAGCTGGGCACAAGTCGGCGGAAATGATGAGCCACTATAGCCACGGTTCGCAGATTATCGACTTCACCGAAACACGCAAACGATTCGAGGCAATCGAACAAGAAAGAGCACAGTAACGAACACCGCGCCCGTTATCAAACCGGGCGCGAGTTTCTTCCGGTATTGTGTTTACTGCGATTTTTTTCTTTCGCCAATCATTAAAAAAGAGCGACCTTCGTTATCCAACCGGTTATAATTCTCTTAATCAAACCCAACCAAAACCGGAGGGAACAGAATGAACGCGAACGATCCTTTCAACAGTTTAGACTATCTTTTTGGAAAGCTAATGTGTAAAACGTCCGAAGACGCAGAAGCCTATGACCTTGAGCATGAAAATAAACAACTTGAATCAAAAATACGTCTTCAAAAGGCTAAAGAAGCGAACGCAATATTAAAGACAGGAAAACTTCCAAACGATCCTCATATTGAAACTGTCAATTTCTTGAAAAGTCATGGACTTTATGAAGAAGCACTAAAGATGATTAAAGATGAAGAAGCTGATTGGAATGACGGCAAAATAAACTTTTTACTTACTGTAGCTGAAACAGCAGAGCATCTACGCGGTTTAGGTTTTAAAAGCTGGACTGAATTAAGCAAACATAGTCTTGTCAAAGGGAAATGTGTTACCGCCGCAACATGGAAAGCTTCATATACAAAATGATTCATAAAACGACATAGGTAAACACCGGTAAAGTCCGGTCAATTCTCAGCCAATTCTTTTTTTTTTCGCCTGCGGTTTAATGACACTCGACGATTGCGAAAGCGTCGTCGGGAGGCTTCATGGACAAACTTTTTCTTTCCCCGCGTGAGCTTTGCGCGGTCTCGGGACTTTCGATCGCTACGGTTCGACGGCGGATCGCGGACGGCACTTTCCCGGCAACACGTATCGGGCGGCGTGCACTCGTTCCAACGTCGATTTTGGCGGATATGGAAGCGCAAGCGCGAAAAAAATCCGGGGCTGAAAAATGAGCGCCCCGGCAATGTTTGAACGCTTGCGCCCCGAAATCGAACGTGCTTTTCGTGACGTTCCGGCGTTCGGGGAAATCGGCTTCCGTGTCTTTTTCACCGACGGCGAACCGGTGCGGCTGGAATATTCCGAAGGCGTTTCCCTCAAGCTCGCGCCGCGTGCGGATCGGGGGACAAAATGACTTGCGCGCATTTCGAGCACTGCAACGCCCCGCTCTGCCCACAAAACGCCGAAAGTCTCGAACACGCCGCGTGGTTTCCCGATGAGGAAATCTGCAAACTGAGCAACGCGCCCGCATGGGTTCGGCGTCAACGGCGGATCGCACGAGTCGCCAACCCCGAAGGATTATTCACCGTCGCGATGTTGGCCGCCGATTGCATTCTGCGTCGCGGCATCCAAGGACTCGATCCCGACCGAGCGGCAGCATCGCGGCAAAACGACGAAGCGAAATGGCTCGCCGATCATCCGGCGCTAACCGCTTCGCAACGTGAAAAAATGCGCGAGCGAGCGGCGAAAAATCCCGTCCCCCCGTCCGGGGATCGCGACACTTTTCCCCCGCCTCGTCCCGGCGTGGAAGGTATATGCCCGCTAATATGCGAAAATGTACGGGGTTCCCGATGACGGCGTACGCGATTGAACGACGCAACGTTCTTCAACGGCGCGCATGGAATATGGTCGCGGTCGCCATCCGCACGGGAGAGCTTAAACCGGCGAAAACTTGCGAGCGTTGCGGAAAACGGGTGCCGCTCGAAGCTCATCACACCGATTACCTCAAACCTTTAGCCGTTCAATGGCTATGCGTCGCGTGCCATTCTGAGGAACATGGAAAGCTTCGTGCGCGTGCATGGAAGTCGATCGGCGGGCGTTATGCGCGAACGTCAAAACCTCGAAAGAGTTCAAAGTGATCGATCGCGTGGCAATCCGACTTCCCGACGCCACCTTTCCGCTCGAAATTCTTCCGTCGTTGACAACGATTCGAGGGACGAGCGGGGAGGGCGTAGCCGGGGACTTCAAAGGGTTCCGCGTCGCGCAATGGGAAAACGCCGTCACGATAAAAGGCTCTCTCGGGAAATACCTCAACGGCGACAACTTCCAAACCCTTTCACGGGAAGGTGTACGCGAAGCGTTAACACGGATTGAAGACGAAACCGGCCTACCGTTGCGCGATGCGCGAGTATTCCAGCTTGAAACCGGTTTCACCTTTCCGGTAACTAAACCCCCGCGAGAGTTTCTCGCCGCGTGGTATAGTTTCGGGCATTATCAAAAGAACGTGTTCAACTCAGGCGAAACCGTTGAACTTTCCTTAAAATCACACCGCCGACATTTCATCGGTTATGATAAAGGCGCGGAGGCGGGGAAGCTACCAGCAGACTACCCTGCCCCCTATGCCCTACGCCTTGAGCTATCCGACAGAAGCGGCGTCGGGGAAATACTCGGGGAAGCTCTTTCGCCGTGGGCGTTATGTACCGACGAGGTTTATAACGCCCTCCGGGCGAGATTTCAAAAGTTTTATTTCCGTATTCCAAAAAGACGGGAGGCCATAAGCATGAAGGGGATTATCGCAAAGCCCTCACAGTTTTTTGATACCATGGCTTTAATCGGGCTACAAGCCTATGGCATGGATAATGCCCTCGCGTTTGTTTCCGAAGCCCAACGGCGCGGTGAAATCGAAAAGCGCGCGGCCACTCGAATACGCACGTGACTACGAGAACTAAGTACCACTGACCGACTCGCCGAACCTTTCGACGCAACGAAAGAACTTGACGCCCTCGTATCCGCAGTGTGACGGCAATTTCCACGCATTGCTTAGGAGCAAGAAAGAGAGCGGCTCGCGGTGAGGGGGACAAATTGTGTCCCTAAGTGCCTCTGGTTATAGGATCGTACGCCGAAGGATGTAAGAAAATGTACCATACTTTCTAGCTTAGATCGTAGAGAGTTAGCCTCTTCTAACTTAAAACTGAATCCTATTTATTCTCTCAAAACACACTATCCGTGTTCACCTAAATGTTCACCTTTTTACTTGAATCGTCCTGACACTCAGTGATATACTTTGAATTGAGTAAAGCCCCGTAAGCCTTGCTATATAAGGCCTAGCGCGGCTTTTATGATACGTTCTGATATTAGGCGATAATCGGCTCTAACGGGTTCACGGACTTCGACGCCGAGGCGTCCGACCCTCCGCCCGCGAAAGCGAGAGCGACCGAAAACAGCGCGAGCGTCATAAACGCAAGTACCTTCCTAGAGTGAACCATCATGACTTCCTCCTTCAAATGGTTTCGTATGCCCTATCTTAGCCCCCAAATTTTACGCCCGACCAGCCATCCAATTGTGACAATATGTGACAAAATCCGACTTTTTTCTTGCGGGCATACCCTTTCGCGCATAGACTGTTCCCGAAGGAGCCGACCGTGCGATACGTATTGTACGAAAATTTATCGGAAATTAACGCCAATAATTGCGGCATCGCGATCCTGAAACCCGGATGGACGCACCCGTCGCGCACGCTCCCGTCGTCGGTGCTCATTTTCGGCAAGAAAGGTCAGGTGGAAATCTCCGTCGAGAGAAACACGCTGACGGTCGATCCGGGCGGTTTCGTAATCCTGCCCGCGGAAAGAAACCACGAGGGGGCCGCTTCGCTCGGGGCGCCGGCGTCATACCTTTGGATGCATTTTTTTTCCGACACCCCGCGCGTCCTGGACGAGGACGAGGCTTTTCGCGCCTATCGCGCGGAAGGCCGCCTGGACAACGCGATTCTCCTTCCCCAGCAATTTCGGCCAACCGACGAAAGGCTATTCGGCGACATGTTTCACGACATCCTTTTCGAGCAAGAGCACCCATCGTTCACCCGGCATAAAATGCAATTGCTCTTCCGGCTCATGCTCGTCAAGCTCAACGAATCGGCGATTGCCCAGCTATACGGAGACGACATCAGCTCGACCCAATTCAGCCTCATGTACGCGGTTATCAAAGTAATTCACGAAAACTTCACCGACACGGATTTTTCAGTGAAAAAACTGTCTTCGATAATGAACTATAACTCCGACTATCTCTCCCGACTCTTTAAGATCGGCATGGGAAAATCGCTCGGAGACTATATAGCCGACCAGCGAATAAAATACGCCGCCTGCGCGCTCGAGGAAACGAACGAAACGGTCGGCGCGATCGCGTACGATTCGGGGTTTAACTCGCTGAGGAATTTCATCAGGCAGTTCAAGGCGCGCAAAGGCGAGACGCCGACCGAACTCCGATCGAGACATCGAACCATGCACGTCACGAACCGCTAAACGAACCCGGTGACTTCGTCACGGAAAGAACGCGCCGAAAGACGATATGTTTACGGAAGGCGCCGACCCAAGGCGCGATCTTTTTCGTATGAGGGGAAACGACCATGGACAACAACGTCATCGCGTACGCGGCAATCGCCATAGCGATTTTCTGGCTGGCGCAGAGATTCATGAACCGAAAGGCGCCGCGCGCGACGGTGCGGGCGAAAATCGACGCGGGCGCGCAAATCATCGACGTGCGAACGCCGGCGGAATTTTCCTCCGGCGCCTATCCCAAGGCAAAAAACGTCCCGCTCGCGGATTTGCCGAATCGATTGGACAAAATATCGAAGGATAAACCGGTCGTGCTCTATTGCGCGTCTGGGGCCCGGAGCGGGCAGGCGCTTCGCATCCTGAAAAAGGCGGGCTTTCCCGACGTCGTGAGCGCCGGCGGCATCCACGACATGCCGAGGTAAGAAGCCCCGGAGCCACGCTGACGCGCTGGGGGCGTTTGCGCTACAATGCCTCAAGCCCGGTCGGAACGCAGAGGCCGGGAAATCTGGAGCACACGCAATGAAACTTCTCAGCGATTTAATCGACCAGCCCATCGACGAGGATTACGCCGACGAGCGGTTAGTCTCGTTCCGTGACGCGAAACGCGTTACCGTGGACGAATCCCGCGCGCAAATATGGAACGATTCCGATTATTTTTGTTACGTTCGGGAAAGCTTGCATGAGCGCGTCGTGAAGGCGAGCGAAATGCTTCCTCCCGGCTATTCCTACCTTATAAAGGAAGGCTTTCGCCCGGGTTGGATTCAGGAGCGATCGTTTCAGGATAGCCTGGAGCAATATAAAAAGCGCCGCCCGAACGCCTCGAAAGAAGAAGCTTTTCGCGACGTGTCGAAGTACGTCGCCCCAATCGAGGTCGCCGGTCATCCGACCGGCGGGGCGGTAGACCTCACCCTCGTCAAGGACGGCGAGGAACTTTTCATGGGAACGCGCTACAATGACGACCCGAACGAAACGGATAACGCCACCTACACTAACGCGGAGAACATTTCCGCCGAGGCGAAAAAACTCAGGGAGATTCTTTCTCAACCGCTCGAGGCCGTCGGCCTCGTCAATTACGGATCCGAATGGTGGCATTGGTCGTACGGCGACACCTATTGGGCCTTCACGAAAAACGATAAAATTAAATTCCGGCCGATTCTGAGCGAGGACGGCGCGCGGAGGCAAACGAATGAAAAATAATTACGGCTTCGGGACGAACTGCGTCCACGGAAATTACGACCCGTATCAACACCATCATTCCCGCGCGGTACCGCTCTACCAAAGCGCGGCCTTCGTGTACGACGACGTCGATCACGCGGCGGACTTATTCTCTTTCGACCGCGAGGGCTCGGTCTATATGCGGATCGATAACCCCACCGTGCGCGAGGCGGAAGACCGGCTCGCCATGCTCGAGAAAGGCGTCGGAGCGGTGTGCTTCGCCTCCGGCATGGCCGCGGCGACCGGCTTCATCCTCAATTTCCTGAAGGCGGGCGACAAAATCCTTTCGGGCAACGCCGTATACGGCGGGGTCACGGGACTTTTCTCGGACACGCTGCCGAATCTCGGCATCGCCACGGAATTTTTCGACTCGGGCGACCTCGGGGACTTTAAGCGAAAAATAGGCAAAGACGTAAAGCTCGTGTGGATTGAGAACCTCGCGAACCCGAGCCTCCTCGTTCCCGACCTTCAGGCGATCTCCGACGTCTGCAAAGAAATGAAAATCCCGCTCGCCGTCGACAACACGATCGCCACACCCTGGCTCTGCAATCCCGCCGATTGGGGGGCGGACTTCGTCATCCATTCGTGCACGAAATACCTCGAGGGGCACGGCTGCATACTCGGCGGCGCGGTGATCGACTGCGGGACGTTCGAGTTCGACCGCGCGCGCTACCCGCTCATGCACGAAGCGGCTCCCGGCGGAAAAAGCTACGCGGAAAAATTCGGGAAGAAGGCCTTTCTGACGCGCCTGAGGGGAAAGCTTCTCATGAACACCGGCGGCGTCATGGCGCCGTTTCACGCGTTTTTGCTCATTCACGGAATGGAAAGCTTTCACCTCCGCATGGAACGGCATTGCGCGAACGCCGCCGCGCTCGCAAAATTTCTCTCGGAGCACCCGCTCGTCGAATGGGTATGCTACCCGGCGCTCGAGGGACACCGG
>QKAR01000010.1 GCA_003246335.1 Spirochaetales bacterium
AGCTCGATCGACCGATCGGGCTCTGTCACGATTTTCACGATAACGTCTCCCGCTTTTTTTTCCGAGGAAACGGGACGGCCGAGGATGCGACGCCCCTCCCCGTTTTCGTCCAACTCGATCTCAAGCAGCCCGCCGCTCGTGAGTGCATATTCGGCGATGCGAACCTTGCCGAGAAAATCCATTCCGCGAGCCTCGACTTTTTCCACGCGCACGGAATCCGGGTTCAATTGCCCGGGCACGATCGCGATGCGGCGGTCGATGCGCGAGCGGAGGGCGTCGGCGACGTCCTCCGGTACGGAGAGAGAGGCGAGCGAGGCCAGGAGCTCCTCGCGCAAAAGGCCGCGCGCGCGCGCCGAATTTTCGGAAGAGTCCGTTTCGGCGGCGGTCCGCAGATTAGAAACGCCGGCCGCGCCGGGATTCGCGGCGGTCCGCAACGCGGGAAATTCGGCGGAAGACCGATGAGGCAATGCGCTCGCGACCGATGGAATGAAATCGAGGTCGGCTTGGGCGAAACCTTCCTGGATGGCTTCTGCCGAAGCCGCGTCCAAAAGATACACGCCCGGGGCGAGCGTCTTCCCGATGAGCGAGGAAAGGCGCTCGTCGTTCTCGAAAAGCGCGCGACGGCTTTCGTCCACGCGCAGGACGTATCCGTGGTATAGGGATACCGAAGACCAACCGCGAAACCAATTGGCTACCGAAAATTCGACGTTTTGCGGAAGCGGCTGCGGCGAAAGGGAGCGGAACAGGGAGAGTATGCCCTCGGCGTCCACCCCCTGATCAAAGGCGACTCCGCACGATTTTCTGGAAATCTCGAATTGGCCGGTAATTTGAACGGAGCGCGCCTCAAGACATTGAGCGAGCGGCAGAAGCTCGGCAAGGGTAAAGCCCGGCAGGAGCGTCACTTCGAGCGTCGGAGCCACCACGATGAAGGGGCGAGACTCACGCGCGGAAGCGGTGTCAGGCGCGTCAAGCGAGGCGTTCTTGACGAGTCGCCCGTCTTTTTCCAGCAGCGCGCCGAAAGCTATGGCGACTTTCACGCAATCGAGTCCAGAGGAAGGTTCGGAATCGGGGCGATCGGAATCCTTAATTAGCGATGAAAACCGGCTCGCGGCGCGCGCCGCTCCAACACGGCTTAACCGATCCTCGGTAATCGCCGCGAGTCGGGATACCGCGTCGGGATGGTAGCGACCGCCAGTGTCAAGGAAGGCGAAAAAATCGAGAAAAGCCTGGGCTCCGTCGCGGATCATGGTTTGCGGGCGCCGCCCTCCGGCCGAGGAAACGAGCCATGCGAGGCGGGCCATCGGCGAAAGCCGCGCGAAAGCGGCCCATTTCGCGGGATCGGGCACGAACCGATCGTCAATGCGCGCGAGGAGCCCGAGGTTCTGCAGGGCCGCCAGCAAAAATCCGACGCTGTCGGCGTCGGAAGCGATTTGGGGAAACACTACCTTGAGTTCCCCGAGAGTTTTCTTGCGCAGGGACCCGTCTGATTTCATCGCGTCGCCGGCGTGAAGGAAAAAGCTATACAGCGCGGCAAGCGTGATATCGTCGACTCGAAGCGGTGCCGACTCCGGCTCGCCGACGCTATCCGGGCTGACGAGAAACGAGAGTCCCGCGTAGGGCGCGAGTTCGTCGGCTAACAGGGGATTTATCGCGTATTCCCGGTTATTCTCGTCGGCTTTGCGATATATGACGAGACGTTCCTCGAGGTTAAGAATGCGCTCGTAGATTTCGGGAAAGGATTTCGTCCCGGAGAAAAAAGAAACGATTCTCGCCTGAGTCGGTGACGAGAGCTCCCTGATCGCCGCGATGACCATGCGGTCAAACCCGTCGAGGTTAACGACGACGCGATCTTTCGTCTCCTTTTTCCGCAAAAAGGCCGAGAGCTCCTCAACGAGCTTTTGCTTATTGAAGGGCGTGCGAATCGCGCCGAGATACATGCGCATAAGCTCGAAAAAATGCTGATCCGAAAGGCGAACGAGCGCCTCTCTCCAGCGAACCACGTCCTCGCTTTTCACCGAACCTCCTCGCCGCTTTCGTCCCATCGGACGATCGAGTATTCATAACCCTGCTCCGCGAGGAATTTTTGCCGATTCGCCGCGAACTCTTCCTCGACGGTCTGATTCGTCACTATCGTGTAAAAACTCGCGCCCTTTTCCTTCGGGCGCAGGATCCGGCCAAGCCGCTGCGCCTCTTCCTGCCTGCTTCCGAACGTTCCAGATATCTGGATCGCTACGGAGGCGTCCGGGAGATCGATCGCGAAATTCGCGACTTTCGAGACCACGAGCGTCTTCACGGTCCCCGCGCGGAACTCGCCGTAAATTCGGTCCCGCTCCGCGTTCGGCGTCTTTCCGGTGATAATCGGCGCGCGGATGCTCGCGGCGATTTCGTTGAGCTGATCGATATACTGACCTATTACGAGCACGCAGTCGTCGGAATGCCGCCCGAGGAGCGTTTGGACGACCGCTATTTTCGCCGGATTTTCGCTCGCGACGCGATATTTCTGCCGCTGGTTCGCGACCGCGTACTCGATTTCCTTTTCGGCCACGAGATCGACCCGAATCTCGACGCATTTCGCCGTCGCGATCCATCCCTGCCCCTCAAGGTCTTTCCACGGGACGTCGTAGCGCTTGGGGCCGACGAGGCTGAAGACGTCTCCCTCGCAACCGTCCTCGCGAACTAAGGTCGCAGTCAACCCGAGGCGCCTGACCGTCTGGAGCTCGGCCGTCACGCGAAACACCGGGGCGGGAAGCAGATGAACCTCGTCGTAAACGATCAAACCCCAGGCGCGATCGCGAAAAAGCTGAAAATGAGGGAATGGCCCGTCTTTCGTCGGGCGCCACGTGAGGATTTGATACGTCGCGATGGTTATGGGGCGAACGTCCTTGCGGTCGCCGGTGTACTCTCCGATGTCCTCGGGGCGTAAGTCGGTCTTGTCGAGCAATTCGTCGCGCCACTGATGCACGGCCGCGACGTTCGTCGTCAGAACCAACGTGCTCGTCTTCAGAAGCGACATGACGGTCATGCCGACGACCGTCTTTCCCGCGCCGCAAGGCAACACTATAGTCCCGTACCCCGTTCCCGGACCGCGGTCCCCGACGAGGGCGCTCGCCGCCGCTTTCTGATAATCGCGAATGACGAGGGGCAGGCCGGACCTGCAGGCGGGAAGGAGCCCGATTTCGTGCGGCTCGCCGTCGCGCAAGGGAGCCTCGTCTTTCACCGGCCAGCCGAGGCGCAAAAGCTCCTGCTTCACGGTTCCCCGGTTCAGCACTTCGAGCCGAAACCGAAATCCGCTTTCCTCGGGCGTCAAATACTTCGCCATGACCTTTGACGCCGAGATTTCCCGGAACACTTGCGGAGAGTCGATTACGAGCGTCAAATACTCGGGTTGGGGCGCGACCGCCTGAGTTTCCGATTCCGGTCGCTCGACGGCGGGCCCCGGGATCAGGCGCAATTTCCCGAAACGCGCCATGGTTTCCACGATCCATACGCGAACCGCCGGGGGTACGGGAAAGCGCGCGAGATCGTCAAGGATTTCGGCGATTTGCGCGGGCTCAAATCCCGCGCTCGCCGCGTTCCACAGGGACAGCGGCGTGATGCGGTAAGTGTGCAAGTGCTCGGGAGACTTCTCCAACTCGGCGAAGGGAATTAGCGCCGCGCGCGCCTCTTCGGCACGGGGCGCGTGAACGTCGAGCAGGATGGATCTGTCGCCCTGAATGATTAGCGGGTTCGCGGGGTCGTTTCGCATAACAGTCTATTCTACCCATCGAACGGGGTCGAGGGCAAGACAATGGAGGCAAAACTTTCCTAACGCGTTTTGCTTTTTCCTTCTATTGATACATGATGAGATAGGGCCGAGGGTTCAACGTCAAAACCTCCTCGGGCGACATAAGCGGAACGTCGTAACCGGCGCCCTCGACCGTCGGCTTCAGAAATAGCTTAAACGACTTCAGGGGAATATTCGTCGCCTCGGCGTTGAGCGCGTACGTGCTTTTCTTCAAAGTCGGCGAGCCAAATCCGTCGGCGCAATGAATGAGCTGCACGCGCTCGAAATCGCTCTTTACCGCCGATCGATTCAATATCATCTTCGGCTTGAATTGATGGACGACGAGCATTCTCCGCCCCGGAAGGCTATTTTGCACGAGATAATCCTGCATCATTTGCTGAGCCCGGTTGATTTCCTCCGCGGTGACCGAACCGATTTCCTGCATCGGTTTCGTCGTTCGCCATTCCGGGTCAAGCGCAAGCTGGACGTTCGGGTATTTCAGCCAGGGGAGCAAACGATTCATGGCCGCGTCCACGGAATATTTTCCGATTTGATGGTCGAGATACACGTACCATCCGCGTTGAGCCGCGAATTCAACGTACTCGCGCACTACCTGATCCGACAAATACCCGATTTCCCCCTCGGGCCAGCAAGTTCCGAAGATTATGTAAAAAGAAGGGATTACTCCCCGAGCGCCGTTCGCCGCGTCGTATTTCGCCACGAAATCCTGCATGATCGGCTCAATGTCCGTCAGGGAATATTGACCGAGAATGCCCATGCTTCTAGCGCCGGGTTTTCCGTACAGCGCGAACACGTCATTATTTAAAAGTACCGACTGCAGCTTATCGGAAGACTGGAGGGGACCGGGAGGGGGCTCGGCGCCGGGAAGCGTCAAGACGCTCTGCTCGGACAGAGCCACGGCTCCGGCCTGCATGAGGGCATCGGGAAACAGCGGGTTAAAAGCGCCGGAAACGGAAGGATTCGTCGAATTGACGGAAGCGGCGACGACGCCATCGGCGAAGGAAAACGAGCGCGAGCACAATACGCAGGCCACGCCGATCAAAAGTACGCGAGGAGAAAGGGTTTTCATGACGGCTCCTGCCTATTGTATCGGCAGAATTTTATTGGCCTGTAGGCGAGATGACGCGAATCAGGAGATCTAGGCGAAAATCCGGTTCCTCGACGCGAAACAGCAGAAGATCGCCAGTCCGAACACCAACGACGGGAGAGCGACGCGCGAGCCGATATAAAAACGAGTAGGGATTATTGACCGATTGCGATACGTCAGCGCTCAGGCGATAGGAGCCGTCCGTACCGGCGCGGCACAGGAGATAAAACGTTTCGGCGAGCATACGGCCCGAAGAGGCGTACCGTCGATCCGCGGTTATTAAGAAAGACCCGTCGCGCGCCAAGATGGACGAGACGAGATCAGTGACGCCCGCAACGATATCGACGCCATTCACGGAAAACCGGAGAATTTCACCTCCGGAAGCGATGCGCCGAGCGGCGTCCTTTGAGGGCTGCGACGCTTCCGCCCTGTTCGACTTCGGGTCTAATCCCGACGCCGTCGTTTGCCCCGTCGATGGCGAAGCGTCGCCCGAATTGGCCTGTGGGCGCTCCAGAAGCCCTAAAATTTTCGAGAGCGCCGCCGAATCAGAAGTCGTTTTTTGCGTCCCCAATAAACCCGATAGCGCGTCCACGCCCGCGTCGTCGCTTTCGGTACCGCTCAAAGCCTTAAGCAAGGCGCTGTCCGAACCAAGTCCGAGCAGGGAAAGGGCGGAGGCAGAGGGAGCCGAAGAGGAGCCATTTGACGGGCTTCCGGAAGTCGCGCCCGATTTCGCGGCGGACGAGCCAGAGGACGTCCCGTTTGCGGCCCCTCCGGACGAAACCGTCGAGTTTGACGCGAAATCCTCCGACGACGGGGAAAAGGTCGGCGCGGCCACCGTGGGGGCGGTCACCGTCGGCATATCGAAAAACGAGGGCGGCGTAATCGGATTCGCCGGCAAATAGCCGGACTGCGCGACCGCCCCGGAAAGGCAAAAAGCCGCGACCGATACTGTCGAAACGAGACGTATCGTCTTCATAAATCCGATAGGTTGCGCTCGACCTGATCGAGGCGCGACTGCAGCATCGCTATCGTCTTCTCTAACCGTCTCTTTTCCTTCTCGAGCCTCTCCTTAGGGTCCTCGCTCTCGATTTTTTTCGAGAGGTTCATTTTCACCGAATCGGGGCTACGATGCGCCGAAAACTGGCGTTCGGCTTCCATTCGCTTTTCCGGCGTTCCCTGTGCCGCGACGATTTTCATGCGGTCATAGCCGAGCGTCGGGTTGATGTCGAGCGCGCCGACCCGCATCGCGGTTTTCGCCGCCGAGCGCGGGAGGCAGAGGACCCGGTCGATCCAATCCTCGTAGCGAACGCCAGCCTCCTTGCACAGAGATTGGCCTTTCGCGAGCAGCTTGCCGAATTCGCTCATGAGGCGACCGTTGGCGACCAGGTATTTCTCGCGAATTTCCTCGGTCAGGGAAGTGAGCGCGTCGGACTTTTCGACGCCGATCGCGTAGAGCCCCTCCTTCTCGGCCTTTTCGAGAAGGCCGTGAAAGCGCGCCCAAAACGCGGCGGTATGGGCGCGAGCGGTACGGAGGACGCCTTCGGACTCGCATTGGAGATGATGCGCGTACTCGTGAATCGCCGTGTATATGAGTTGGTTATCGTCGTCGAAATTTTTATTGTGCAGGAGAATTTCCCTCGAGTCCGGTTTATATAAGCCGTTAACCTTGCGGCTTTTTTTTCCGGTCATGGTAACGGAAAAGTCGAGCTCCGTATTTTCCAAGCGGAGGAGCAATGCCTTTATTTGATCCTGATTCATCGTGATCCCTCCATAAATCCCGCTTTCGCGAGGGCAATAGACACCGCCGCGGAGCACGCGGTCTCGGTGCGAAGGATGCGCGAACCCAGCGAGCACGTCCGGAATCCCCCCTCGCGGAACGCCGAGCGTTCCCTGGCCGTCCAGCCGCGCTCGCTTCCGATCGCGAGCGCGAGCGGCGTTTCCGCGGACGGATCGCCCAATGGCGCGTCGATCAGCGAGAACTCGGGGTTTTCGATATCCAAGAGGACGCGGGCGGAACAGCGCGCGGGAACCGCGGCGATTGCCGCGAGCGCCGAATCGCAAAGTTCTAGCTTCGTGACGGCAGAGGAACCCGCCTGCATCGCCCCATCGATGAGGGCGGAGCGCGCGGCGCCCCGATCGACGATCGTGGACTCACGGTAGGACTTTTCGCCTAATTCCGTTCCGCACAGAAGGAGCCGCTCAACTCCGAGGCTCGCGACGTCGCGAAATATCCTCTTGAGCTGAATCGGCCGGGGAAAACCGACGATCAAAATGACGGGATACAGCGGCGGCGCTGACCGCTCCGGGCGAAAAGAGAACGAGATTCCCCGATCGTCCATCCTCTCGATTACCGCGGTGCCCTCGGCCCCGTCGACGATGCCGGCGAAAAAAACGTCGCCAACGCCCTTTCTCAAGACTTTGCGTATATGGTCATACCGCTCATCCCCTCGGGGAAAAAAAGGGTCGCCTTCAAACAAAACGATATTCATGGTCGCGAAGAGTATACCAGAGCCGTTTGACTTTTCATATCCGCGGCTATAAGATTCCGAGTATGAATAGCTCCCACGACATCGCGCAGTCGGCGGGTATCGTCGTCAGCGACGTTCTCGCCATCAAGAAAGGGGAACAGTTCCTCATCATCACTAACCCCGGCGGGGACGTCGAGGAAATCAGCAAGGCCCTCTACGCGGCCGCGCTCGAAATCGGCGCGGAGGTTACCCTCGTCGTCCAACCCGAAAAAAGCCAGCTCGAGTTCGCGAACCGCGCGAGCCTCGCGGCCTTTGAGGCGAAACCCGACGTTTTCGCCTCGGTTTCCGCGAACAAACTCGGAAAGGACGCCAAGGCGAGCGAGAAACCTTTCATCGCCGAAAACGGGCGTAGCGTCAATCATATTTTTCACTATCAGCTCGATGAACTGAAAACCCTGCGGGCGATTTGGACTCCCGGGCTGACGGTCGATATGTTCGGCCGCACCGCGGGAATCGATTATCCCCTCTTGCAGAGACGCTGCGTCGCGATCAGCGAAGCCCTTACCGACGCGGAGTTCGTCAGGGTAACGGCGCCCGGGGGCACCGATATCACGGTTCCCATCGCCGGAAGGAAACCCATGTCCGACGACGGCGATTTTAAGAAACCGGGAACCGGTGGAAATATTCCCGCGGGAGAGGTTTTCATCAGTCCCTTGCCGGGCAAAAGCGAGGGGGTCATCGTTTTCGACGGATCGATCAGCCTCAATAGCGGGGACATGATCACCGAGACCCCGGTTCGCGTCGTGTATGAAAACGGGTTTATCACGGAGATAACCGGGGGAAAAGAGGCAGCCCTGCTCCGAGCCTCCATCGAGGACGGCGAACGCAAGGCGTTCGAGTTCGAGCGAGAGGGAAAACTCGCGCCGGGTGAAGGAGCCTTTTACGCGAAAAACGCGCGCGGGCTCGGGGAGCTCGGTATCGGGCTCAATCCCAACGCGGAAATCCGCGGCAATATGCTCGAGGACGAAAAGGCGTTTCACACCTGCCATTTCGCCATCGGTAAGAACTATGACGACGACGCGGACGCGATGATCCATCTCGACTGCCTGGTTAAGAACCCGACGATAGTCGTTGCGTATGCCGACGGTTCTACCGCGGTCATCGAGAAAGACGGCATACTCGTCGCCCCGTTCGGTGATATCGCATGACGGACACGGAGGCCGAAAACCTCGTCGCGCGGCAACGGGCGTTTTTCGATTCGGGGGAGACGAGGTCCGTCGCGTTCCGAAAACTCGCCTTACGGAAACTCAAGGAGTCGATACTCCGCAATGAAAGGGATATTCTCGACGCCCTCCACGAGGATCTCGGGAAATCTGACTTTGAGGCTTTCGCGACCGAAATCGCGCTCGTGCTCGAGGAAATCGGGACCATGCTCAAAAAATGCGGAAAATGGGCAAAGCCGGAACGCCGATTTCCCGGCGTTTTTAACGTTCCGGGAGCCGCGCGCGTCCTAAAAGATCCCCATGGCGTTTGCCTCATCATGTCCCCGTGGAACTATCCTTTTCAGCTTTCGCTCTTACCCCTCGTCGGAGCCTTGGCCGCGGGGAACACCGCAATCGTCAAGCCGTCCGCTTACGCCCCGCGCACTTCCTCGGTAATAGCGCGCGTTATCGGATCTGCATTCCCCGAGGAATACGTCTCCGTCGTGGAGGGAGGTCGAGAGGAGAACACGAATCTCTTGAACCAACGGCTTGATTATATTTTCTTTACGGGAAGCGTCGCCGTCGGGTCCCTCGTCATGGCGAGCGCCGCGAAATTTCTCACGCCCGTTACGCTGGAACTCGGGGGAAAGAGTCCCTGCATCGTCGACGAAACGGCGAATATCGCCCTTTCCGCGCGGCGCGCGGTTTGGGGCAAGTGCGTGAACGCGGGTCAAACCTGCGTGGCCCCGGACTATTTTCTCGTCCACGATTCGGTATGCGACGCCTTCGTAAGCGCCGTCCGAGAGGAAATCAAAAGAACGTACGGGGAGCATCCCCACCGTAATCCCGAATTTCCCAAAATCGTCAATGACCGCCATTTCAACCGTCTTATGGCCCTGATTGACGGAGCGGAAAGCGCGAACCCGCGCGCGAAAGTCCTTTTTGGGGGTCGGGTGAATCCCGACGAAAGAAAAATAGAGCCGACGGTGATTCTGGAAGTCGGCTGGAACGATCCAGTCATGCAAGAGGAAATTTTCGGGCCGATTATCCCGATCATCCGCTGGCGGAAAGAGGAAGAAATCGTCTCTCGGATGCTTGATTTCCCGCGCCCGCTCGCCCTGTACGTGTTTTCGCGCGACAAATCGCGCATCAATCGGATTTTATCGCGCGTCCCTTTTGGCGGCGGATGCGTCAACGATGTCGTGATGCACGTCGGCACGAACACCGTTCCTTTTGGCGGAACGGGTTCGAGCGGCATGGGAAGCTATCATGGAAAGGAAAGTTTTGAGACTTTCTCGAGAAAAAAATCAATTATCGACAAAGCTCTCTGGCTGGATGTTCCCTTGAGATACGCCCCTTTCGCGGGAAAATACCGAAAGTTCAGGAAATTCCTTTAACTACGCGAATCGCTCAAAAGCAGGAGAACCCCTTTCGATCAACGCCAGAAACCCACTCTGCGGCGTATTTTTTCGCGTCACCTAAGTTATGGTCTTCCCAGTTCCCGCACATGACCGGATCGACGCCGGGAATCGCCTCGCTTGGGTCCCACGCCGCGACTTTCGCGAGCACGGTCCGCATGGCGACGCCAATCTCACCCTCCGTAGGTTCCCCGAAGATCGTAAGATAAAATCCCGTGCGGCACCCCATCGGCGATAAGTCGATGACGCCGTCTAATTCGTCGCGGAGATACTCAGCGATAAGATGCTCAAGGGTATGAATACCGCCAGTGGACATAACGGCCTTATTCGGTTGGCAAAACCGCACGTCAAATTTAGTCACGGAGTCGCCTTTCGGTCCGGTTTTCTTACCGGCGACGCGAACGTAGGGCGCGGTGACTTTCGTGTGATCGAGACTGAAGCTTTCGACATTGCGAGATTCTTTCATTATTTTCCCTCTTCCTCGGGCCGCAACGACGCGACCATTTCGCGAACGACGCTCGCGCTCACGAACGACGAAAATTTAGCGAATTCGTCGTATGACATGCCGGCATCCTGACCCGCCAGGTCGGATATGCTCCGTAATATCACGAAAGGAACGTTGTTGGAAGCGCACACTTGCGCGATCGCGGCGCCTTCCATCTCGACGCAGGCGGGGCCAAAAAGCTCTACGATGCGGGAACGGCGGGCAACGTCATTTATAAACGAATCGCCGGAAGCGACTCGCCCCTCGACCATTTTACCGGATTTCGCTACCCGCGCATGCGCCGCGATTGCGCGCGCTCGTAAGCCCGCGTCGGCCACGAAAAAAGGCGTCTTCGTCCCGGGAACTTGACCGGGAAGATAGCCAAAGACGGTCGCGTCGACATCGTGCTGAACAGCGTCGGTCGAAACCACCATATCCAGGACCGCAAGCCCCTCGGCAAGCCCTCCGGCAGAACCGGTATTAATGATTACGTCTACGGCATAATCCGATATGAGCGCCTGCGCGCATAACGCCGCGTTCACTTTGCCGATTCCGCAACATACGACGATTGTGGGCACGCCATCAAGTCGACCTTCGTGGAATTCCAGCAACCCCCTACCGCGCATATGAACAGGCGAATCGGACTCCCGAAGCGCCGCGTACAAAAGCTCTACTTCATGTTTTTCAGCACCGATCACGCCGATTTTCATTTTGTCCTCCGTACTGTCGATACAGCAATCGCTATTTTTTTCTGTTGATTTCAAAAACTAGTTTGATTATACCCCAAAAAAGATTAGATGCGCAAATTTGTTGAAATTCGTATAAAACTGTACAAAACAGCATCATTTTCATATAAACCGCTTGCATATGTTGTTAGTTTCAGTTATATTGAATGTAACGATACATAGTCGTGGCGTAAAAGACCGGTCGGTTACTCCTCCTTACGACCGGTCTTTTTTTTCCCGTTGCCCAAATTGAGCCGTTCACGATATCCTCTCGACTATGACACATCACACCTACGTATTAACGGTCTCCTGTCCGGACCAGAGCGGGCTCATCGCGGCGATTACCGGTTGCATCGCGGAGACGGGAGGCAATATCTTAAACCTCGCCCAACACACCGCCGTGGAACTGGGGATGTTTTTTTGCCGCATTTCCTTCGCGGGAACGGACGATTTCACCGAAGAGAAATTTCACGGAGCCTTTGATGCGCTCTCAAAAAAGTTTTCGATGGAATGGGGCTTTTTCAATACCGAGCGTAAAAAACGCGTCGCCGTGCTCGTTTCCAAAACAAGCCATTGCCTTTACGAAATTCTCCTGAAACACGCGGATGGCGAGCTCGATTGCGACATACCCGTCATTATTTCAAATCACCCGAATCTCGCCCACATCGCGACTTCTTTTCATATACCCTTTTTTCAGGTTGACGTCGCGAAGGGAAAGCTCGAGTACGAGAAGGACCTTGAGGCCATCCTCATTCGCTATGATATCGACCTCGTAGTCCTCGCGCGATATATGCAAGTAATGAGCGAGGATTTTTGCGAACGATGGGGCAACAAAGTTATCAACATACATCACGGCTTCCTTCCCGCCTTCAAAGGCGCGAAGCCTTATCACCAGGCGTGGCAAAAAGGCGTAAAAATCATCGGGGCGACCGGCCATTTCGCGACGGCGGACCTCGATCAGGGCCCGATCATTTTTCAAGACGTCATTCGCGTGGCGGACACGAGATCGGTCGACGAGTTCATCAGAATGGGAAAGGACGTCGAGAGAAGGGTTCTGGTCGAGGCAGTCCGTCGGTATCTCGCGCATAGCATCTTCCTGTATCAAGGACGGACATTCGTCATCGAATGACCAAACCTAAAAAACCGCTGGCGATTCCGCGCGGCGCGCGATATTATTGATGCATGAAAAGAATCAGCATCGTAACAGGGGCGAGTTCCGGCTTAGGCAGGGAGTTCGCGCTTCAGCTCGCGAAAAAGAGAACGGCCGACGAAATCTGGCTCATCGCGCGGCGCATGGATCGTCTCGAGGATATCCTGAAAGAGTTCGAAACCTCTGGCCCGAAACCGCGAGCGATAGCGCTCGACCTTAGCGGCAAGCAGGGAGTCGACGCTGTGGCCGCCCTGCTGGAGAAAGAAAAAACTGCTCTTGGAACCGAGGGCCTCGTCATCGACGCGCTCGTGAATAACGCGGGGTTCGGGACATACGGGACTTTTCGGGAGACCGATAGAAACCGACAGCTCGAGATGATCGATTTAAACTCCGTCTCGCTCACCGGGCTTTGCCACGTCGCCGTCCCGCTCATGACCGCGGGCTCCGTAATCATAAACGTCGCGAGCCTTGCGGCATTCGCGGCCCTCGGAAATTTCGCGGTGTACGCGGCTACAAAATCATACGTCATGCGCTTCAGCGTAGCGCTCTCCGCCGAACTGGAAGATACCGGCATATTCGTCGAGACGGTTTGCCCAGGACCGGTAGACACGGAATTCGCGAACGTCGCGTCAAGGGGCGCGAGGGAAAAAGTCGTCGACGGGAAAAAACCCTCAGCCGTCGTCGCCCACTGCCTCAAGAATATCCGAAAGGGAAAACGAGTCTCAGTCATGGCCCTGAAATGGAAATTCAAGGCGTTTATGAGCCGATTCGTCGATCCGTACTCCTTTGCCCGATGGACATACCTTCATGAAAAGAGGCCCTCAAAATGAATCAAATTTTTTCCACCATTTCACTCGAGTCCGCATATAAACTTATCACGCCGGGCTTGCCCGTACTTATCGCGACGAAAGGAATGCATTACAATTTCGCGCCCATCGCATGGAACACGCCGCTCGACTACGAACCAGTAACGAAACTCCTGTTCGTATGCGATCCCGCCCATCAAACAGCGATCAATATCCATAAGACCGGCCACTTTGCCGTCTGCATCCCACAAAACGCCGATGACATGATTATCGAGCAATGAACCGCCCCGGGATTGCCGGAGACCGAGAAGTTTGAGAGGATAACGGTCATGGGCAAAGAAAACAGGTTTTCACCCGAGGTGAAAGAGCGGGCGGTCAGGCTGGTGTATGAACAGCAAAAAGAAACTGAATCGCAGTGGGCG
>QKAR01000042.1 GCA_003246335.1 Spirochaetales bacterium
GGCAAATCGACGAATCCATAGCGAGGGATAAAAGCCGTAACGGACAGACCGCGGCGGGCAAGCGACTCGGAAAGCGAGCAGGAAACGTTTTTTACGCCGCCAGCCTCCGCAACGCCCGCGTACTCGCGCGCGACGATCCACGCGCTTTGAGGGATTTTACCCATTGGCGCGCGGGGACTTTCCCGCTAAGTCGGGTCGCAACACCTCGGCTCCGTTCAAGTAGGCATGGCGCGGACGCTCGTGGCCGTAATACGTTATTAAGACCCGAGTCACGTACGGCAAGCCGCCATCGATGATCGGCTCTGCAGCGCAAAAAAGCGCGACCGTCTCGCCTAACCCCGCCCGTCTGAGCGCGGCGGCTGGATTCAACGCGGTTAAGTCGGGCGTGACGGTAAACATCACCGAAACGATATCGCGCTCCTGGATGCTATTTTCCTCGATAATCGTCCGGTACAGAAGCGGAATGAAACGCTCGATCGAACCTTGGTTATTTTCGCAGCAAACGGCGCCGCGCACGGCGTATAAACGGGTATCATTCATGGCTCGGTTACTATGGGGGGCCGACCAAAATTTGTCAACGACTCACATTCCTCCGGCAAGGGAAATGAGTCCACGCGACACGAGCGCCACGGCCGTTAGGAAGGCGCAAGAAAAAACAGATATGACGAGGGACGGGACGTATTGCATTTTTTTACCTCCCGCGATGAAAAAAAAGTCGACGAGAAAAAGGACGGCGGCGAGCGAAAGCCCGAGAAGGGCCGCAATGGAAACGATCGACAAGAGGAGCAACTGGGTGGCGTCGAGGAAGTCCTGCCAATTACCGTAAATAAAAAAAACAAAATTGCTTAGGCAGAAAAAATTCGCGAAAAGTACCGATCGCTGCAAGAACCGGATCGCTAGCTTTTTTTTGCTTTTCCTGAACATAAAAGTGCGCTATACTCCTTTCTCGTCCACTATACCGTCACTCAGGGCGTTAGGACAGAGGAATACCCATGAAAAAAGTAGCAACGCTGATCGTTTTGGCTCTTTTCGCCGGCGCAGTCTTTTTCGTCGGATGGACGCAACTTTCCGTCCCTCCGGGAAAATACGGGGTATTCATCTCCAAAACCGGCGGCATCGACACCCGAGTCATCGAGTCAGGCCGCTTCAGCTGGCGATGGGAGCGGCTCATCCCAACAAACGGAAAAATCGTCGCGTTCGAGGTTGCGCCCCAGGCCGCGACCGCAATCGCGTCCGGCGAGCTACCCTCAGCCAGCCTCTACGCGAAAATGCTTGAGGGAAACCCAAGCTTCTCCTGGAAACTGAGCATCAGGATCGTCGGCAAGGTCAAACCCGAGCGTTTACCCGCGATCGAAAAGGATACCTCGATAAAAACGCAGGACGCCCTCGACGCGTGGATTCTAGAACGCGTCGAAGCTATCGCGAGAAACGCGGCGGATACCGTCGTCGCGGGTTTAATGAGCGACGAAGGCACGCTCGAAAAAATCTCCGCGGGATCCGAAACGGTCGCAAGCCTCATCAACGCGAAAATAGCGGAAAATCCCGACCCAAACGTAGAAATTCTCGAATGTTCAGTCTCGGACAAAACGCTTCCCGATTTCGCGCTGTACGCCATCGCCGGTAAGACCTACGGCGATTACCAAAAAATGCGAGCTGAACTGCTCGCGAAAACCGCGGCGGTCGAGGCCGAAGCGGCTGTTTCCGAATATCTCGAAATCGAACGCTTTGGGCGATGGGGAGAGCTTCTGACGAAATACCCAATCCTAATCGATTTCCTCGCGGTAACGAAAAACGACGCGGGCGAAACGTTTAAGGCGGTCCGAGACCTCAAGCGTCCCGAAACACCGTGACGAGGGAATTAAACGGCACGATTAAAAGGAACCGCCCCTCGTCGGCGCGTAACACCACGCGTCCGTCGTTCGCCCGATTACTGAGACTGAAATCCCCCGCATCCCAAGCAAGGCCGTCGACGGGCCAATGAAATTCGCAGCCATGGCACCGATGCTTCTTTTCGCCTGCGGGGAATATCGAAACCGGGTCGTCGGCGCGCAATCCCTCGACGCGAACCGATCGGGAAGCGGTTCCTATCCCCACGGCGATTACGGCGCTCACGGTTCCTAACCAGAGCGAGGGAACGAGATCCCCGTCGAAAATCGAGCGAAGCGCGAAAAAATGATCCATGCGGCCGCCGTCACCGCCGACTATCGCGATATCGGTAATCGAGCGCGCCTCCATTTCCCTCAAGGCGAGCTCTGTATCGGAATAATCCTTGTCGCGCGGATACGCGCGTACCCGATCGGGGGTATACCGGTCGAGAGAACGAGGGTCGGAAAGGCTATCCATATCGCCGACTATCAAATCCGGCGCAATTCCCGCCCGCTCAAGGCCCTCAAGGCCCGAGTCCGCCGCGATCACAAAATCGAAAGGATCGATCCATCGGCGAATATCGCCGCAATTCGGCATCAGTCCGCCGGTAAAAATTATTCCGCGCATCGCGCCTCGCTTGTGTTCACTGCCAGAACTTTATTATAATCCACCCGTTATGGATACCCTACCCGTTCACCCGACTCTCACCGACTTATCAAAAGTTTTCAGCGACGCGGGTTTTCACCTTTATTTAGTCGGCGGAGCGGTTCGCGACGCATTTCTCGGTAAAGACGCCACCGACTGGGACGTAGCGACCGAGGCGACGCCGCAAGAGGTCATGAAAATTTTTCGCCACGTCATCCCGACAGGAATCGCCCACGGCACGGTAACCATACCGTATCGGGGCCATCACATCGAATGCACGACGTTTCGCACCGAGGAAGGCTATGCCGACGGCCGCCATCCCGACTCGATCGCGTACGCGGGAGCGATTGAGGACGATTTAAGCCGACGGGATTTTACCATGAACGCGATCGCGGTGTCCCTCCCTGACGGAAAGGTGGTCGACCCTTTTTTCGGTCGAAAGGCGATTCACGATCGAGTCATCGTTACGGTCGGCAAACCCGAACTCCGATTTGCGGAAGACGGGCTTCGTCCCCTCCGGGCCGTCCGCTTTTCGGCGCAACTGAACTTTTCTATCGATAGCGAAACCCTGCGGGCGATCCCGGGCGCCTTACCGGTAACGGCAAAAGTCGCCCATGAACGCATCCGTGACGAGTTGGTAAAACTGCTTGAATCTACGCGCCCTTCGGTTGGATTGCGCTTTATGGAATCGTCCGGCTTACTAAACCTTATCATGCCGGAACTTTCGCGCTGCAGAGGCGTCGATCAAAAAGGACGTCACGCGTACGACGTTCTCGATCACCTGTACGCTTCATGCGATTACGCGCCAAGGGAAAACATTCCGGTCAGGATCGCTGCCCTCTTTCATGACGTTGGCAAACCTTTAGTGAGGATTTGCGACGACGACGGCTCTTATACCTTTTATAATCATGAGGAAGAATCCGCTCGCATCGCGGAGCGAATTATGACTCGGCTGCGATTTCCCCTCAAAACGGCGAAAACCGTAACGCATCTTATCCGCCAGCATATGTTTCACTACGAGACATCCTGGACGGACGCGGCGGTACGTCGTTTCATCGTGCGGGTTGGGGAAGAATCGCTTAACGATATTTTCGACTTGCGAATGGCAGACGCGTCGGGAATTATCGGGAAAACCCTATACCCGCCGGAATTATATGAATTAAGGGAAAGAATCGACGCGGTCATCGCGCAAGCGCATGCGTTCGGGTTAAAAGACCTCGCGGTTAACGGTTCGGATCTTTCAAATAACGGGATACCAAAAGGGCCCCTCATAGGCATTATACTCGCGGAACTGCTCGACGCCGTTCTCGAAGACCCGACTTTAAATACAAAGTCAAAACTACTTGACATATCCGCAGCGATTTACGCCAATCGGGTTCATAGTGATCAATAAGGTTTGCAATTTCTCGATTTTATTTGACTTCCTACCGATGATAGCCTAGATTTGTTTCAGGAGGCTGACAATGCTGAGTGAAAAATTGAGAAAAGCGATTAACGAACAAATCAATAAGGAATTCTATTCGTCGTATTTGTATCTTGCCATGGCTGCGCATTTTGACGCGAACGCCCTCCCTGGTTTCGCTAAATGGATGAAAGTCCAAGCCTCGGAAGAATGGGGCCACGGCATGAAATTTTATGAGTATCTCCAAGAAGTGGGCGCTCGGGCGGAATTGGCGGCCATTCCGCAGCCCCCCGTACAATACGGCTCTCCCAAGGAAATTTTTGACCTTGTGTATGCCCATGAACAAGGCGTAACGGCCTCGATCAACGAGATTTACGCCCTCGCGCAGGCCGAAAAAGACCCCAAAACGGAGTTAATGCTCCATTGGTTCATCAACGAGCAAATCGAGGAAGAGAAAAACGATCGCGATATTTTGGATAAGCTCGCCATGACCGGCAATAACGCGTTCGGAATCATGTTCCTTGACCAGCATGTGCTTGGAGAGCGAAAGGCCGACTAACAGAGTTTATTCGTCAAGGGAAAGCGCTTTGCAAGCCGAACAGGCAACCGCCTGTTCGGCTTCTTTTTTATTCTTACCGCATTCGGGCCCATAGGCTGACCCGTTTATCTCGACGGTGACCCAAAATGTCCGATCATGATCGGGGCCCGTTTTCTTCACCAAACCGTATTTCGGGACGGTTTTATATTTCTTTTGGACATGTTCCTGCAAAAGGGTCTTGTAGTCCTTATGATGCCGGTTTTCCATCACGAGGGTAATTTGGGGGTCCATCAAGGAAAGGACGAATTGCTCAGCTGCTCGATAGCCTGAATCCAAATACAGCGCACCAATAATCGCCTCCATGGCATCGGCAAGTATCGCCTTTTTATGGCGTCCCCCGGAAAGTTCCTCGCCTTTACCGAGCATAAGGTACTCATTAACGCCAAGCTCCAACGCGATCGTCGAAAGCGTATCCTCGGACACGACAACCGATTTCGTCTTGGCTAAGTCGCCCTCGGGTCGATCCGCCATGCAATCGTATAAACGCGCGGCTACCACGATACCCAAGACGGCGTCGCCAAGAAATTCGAGTCGCTCGTTATTTACGCGATGCTTAACGTTTTCGTTTGAAAAGGATCGATGATGAAACGCGAGATCTAGTAAGTCGGGATTTTTGAATTTGCAGGATATTTTTTTTTGAAAAGCGAGAAGTGCCTGCTTCCGCTCAGCACTCACAGCGTGCCGGAAAAGGAACACAGCAGACACTCCTAATAATTCACTTATTTTTGCTGGGACTTAATAAAGTCGTACGCGTCGCGAACGGTCTCGAATTCGTTGGCTTTTTCGTCAGGAATGCTGATGCCCATCTCTTCCTCGATGGCGTATACCAACTCGTAAGTATCGAGGCTGTCGGCGCCTAAATCCTGGCGGAAAGACGCGTCAAGCGTGATTTTCGACTCTTCAATCTCAAGCTTATCGGCGATAAGTTTCTGGATTTTCTGAAATAACTCGTCCATGGTTGATTCTCCCTAATTAACCGTTATTTTCAGGTGTGATCACCTGGCGTCCGCGATAGAAACCGCACTTGGGGCATACACGATGCGTCAAAATAAGGTTTCCGCAATTTGCGCATTCAACCAGGGCAGGCGCGCTCAGGCGCATATTAATCCCCTGTCTCCTGCGGGTTCGGGCTTTCGATGTTTTCGCTCTGGGCACTGCCATATAAACAACCTCGCAATAATAAAATACAAACTGTTAGTTAAAACAAGTAAAATCGATAGTATCCGCTCATGAATCTTCTGTCAAGTAGCGAATTACATTTTCCGGTTTTTTGTCAAAATAAATCGGCTTACGCCGGAAACTTAGAAATCAACACTTGAGCGACTTCGTCCGGAACCATTGTAGAAAGATCGCCGCCAAAGGACGCGAGCTCTTTTATCGCGCTCGATCGTAGGACGAAAAACTTCGGGTCCGGGGACAGAAAAACCGTCTCAATATCCGGATTCAGGCCATGATTCATTAAAGCCAAATCAAACTCGTACGAAAAATCAACGGGATTGCGGACGCCGCGAACCAATACGCGCGCGTCGATAGAACGCGCGTAATCGACGATCAAATGATCCCAAGAGTGAACGAAAACGTTGTCCCACTGACGAACGAGTCCCTCCATTAAATGGACGCGTTCCCCTTCGGAAAGCAAATATTTTTTCTGGCTATTCACCGCTACGACGACGTGAACCTCGCCAAAAATAATCCGCGCCCGCTCAATAATATTGAGATGTCCGAAAGTTGGGGGGTCGAAAGAACCCGGGAATACAGCCTTTACCATGCATAGCAATGTAGTGCGCCCAAATGGTCGCGTCAACACCTAAAAAAAGAGCGAAGAACCGGCCATACGAAAAAATCTTGTGTTTGACTCGCGCATCATCTGATAGTATGATGCTGTTATGAAGAAACAAGCGATTACCGGCATCGTGCTCCCCATCCTTCTAGTTTTTTCCTGCGCCTCGGGACAACGAAACGAAATGAACACACCCGCCGTCGATTCTTCATCGACGGCGTCTCCCGCACAGACGCAAAACACCACGCAAACGACCCAAAAAGACCCTCAAAAAACCGATCAGGAAGCCGTCGTGGCCCAATTCGACTCGGTACCGATAACGAAGCAAACGTTTGAGACTACAAAAAGCGAAATGCAGCTTGTCGTTGAGCAGCTTAATAAAATAACGTACACGAGAAATTACGACGCCTGGCTTCCCTGGCTATCCAAAGAATACTACGACACGTACTCCGACCCGGCAGTCCTGGACACCGTATCGGCGAGCCTCCCCACGAAAGGGATAAAGCTTAAAACGCTCCGAGACTACTTCAACTACGTTTTCGTGCCGTCGCGGCAGAATATGCGGGTCGACGACATCAAGTTCGTTTCTCCGACGCGGGTATACGTCATCATGGAAATATTGCCGGGACAGCCGGCCGCGATCTATATCCTGGAAAAAACAAGCGCGGGGTGGAAACTCGTCACGAAAAACCAATAAATAATGTGACTTGACTTTGTGCATAAAATGGCCAATTATTGTGCTATCATATAATTAATGAAGGAATTTCGTTTGACCAGGGAGGTCATGGTATGCGCGTAAAAACGGTTTCGGTTCTTGGGCTTTTCTTGCTTCTCGCCGCGACACTGCAGGCCGAAGAAACCGATTCGATAGTTACGGTCGAAGAGGCGTATCTCAACTCCGTCGAAGGGGTTATCATTAACGAGCTCGCCACGTCAGATGGCCGCGACAACAAGCAAGTGGCGTTGCAATATATCGAAAACGCGATTAACGCGGGACGCAAAACCCAAGACATTCAGGTTGCGCTCGACTCGCTCGCATCCGAGGGTATCAATTCCGTCGTGAAAGAGAGCGGCCGCACGATGAATAATTATCCCGACGTGCGCATGAAAGCCTGCGAGCTTCTTGGGCAAATGGGGACGAAAGAGGCGAAAAACACGCTTATCTCCGTCATGTACGCCGATAACGAGCCCTCGGTAATTACCGCCGCGGTGAAGTCCCTTGGTGATCTCGGATACAACGACAACGACGAAGTAATCGATATGATAAATTGGATCACGCGCAAATTCGACATTATCCTGCCCACGAGCTCGCTTGCCCTCGAGGTTCTCAATACCTACGAAAAGTTGGCGCCGACCGCTAAGAATAAATCGGGCATGATCGAATCCATTATCCGCATCGCGAATAACTACAACTACGTTACGCCCGTCCGCAATCGCGCGTACGAAGTTCTCAAAAACGTGAGCGGAACGCCTGGTTCCGGCAAAGCGGCGAGCCAGCCGACGAACGCGAAAACGAATTAACCCCGATTCTGTAGAGATAAAAAAAACCCTGTCGAACGACAGGGTTTTTGTTTCAAGAACGCGTAGAACGCCGAATTTTATCATGGAAGATGCGGGATTCGAACCCACCGCCTTTGGCTCCGGAGGCCAACGCTCTATCCAAATGAGCTAATCTTCCCCGCAATACGGGTTTATTAAGACGCAAAAACCTTTTTTTGTCAATGAAACTCAGGATAAAATATGAAACCCTTAATTTTAGCCTCATCCTCTCCTCGTCGTCGTGACATACTCGAATCCCTCGGAATTCAATACCGCATCGAGAAGGCGAAATACGATGAACCCCGAATCGCCGGGCTTTCCCCGGCAGAACTCGCTACCCTGCACGCGCGGAGAAAAATCGAGACGTTGATTGACGCGAATCCCCGACTCAAGGAGCAATGGGTGCTCGCCGCCGACACGCTTATCAGCAAAAACGGCACGATTTACGAAAAGCCCGAAACCCGAACCGAGGCGCGAAAGATGATGAACGCCTTTTCCGGCGACACGCACGAAGTCATCACCGCCATAGCGTTGCGGTCTCCGGGAGATAAGCCCATCGAGACGAGACTCAGCGTAAACGCCGTAACATTCGCGAAACTCCAGGTAGAGCAAATTGACGCCTATCTCGACCTCAAAGAATGGGATGGCGTCGCCGGCGGGTACAGAATTCAGGGAAAAGCTGCTTTTTTCATCACCAAAATCACTGGCTCCTGGAGCGGAATCGTGGGCTTGCCAATACATCTATTATATGACATACTGCGCGCGTCTGGTTATGCGCTCCCGCTGTAACTAAAATTTTGTGCTTCGCGCATATACCGACACATCTTCCGGAGCCGTATTGGCTACCGAGAAACAGAGAAGGAGCGAAAAGTTCAAGATTGACTTTTCGCAAAGGAGTAACTCATGGCAGTTGTAACCATGAAAAGTCTGCTTGAGTCCGGCGTACACTTCGGACATCAAGTAAAGCGTTGGGATCCCCGCATGAAGAAATACATCTTCGCAGAGCGGAACGGTATCCATATCATCGATCTTCAAAAAACCATCCTTTCCATTAAGGAAGCCTACGAAGCCGTGCGCAAAACGGCCGCCGCGGGCAAAACCGTGCTCTTCGTGGGCACGAAAAAGCAAGCCCAGCAAACCATCGCCAAAGAGGCTGAACGCTGCGGTATGTTCTACGTGAACAATCGCTGGCTCGGCGGTATGCTCACGAACTTCACGACCATCAAGAAAAGCCTTCTTCGCCTAAAAAAAATCGAGAAGATGGAAATTGACGGCACGTTCGAGAGCCTCACCAAAAAAGAAATCGCCAACCTCCAGAAGGAAAAAACCAAGCTCGAGAAGAACCTCGGCGGTATCAAGGAAATGAAGGAGCTTCCCGGCATCATTTTCGTCATCGATACGCGCAAAGAAGCCATCGCCGTGGCCGAAGCCCGCCGCATGGGGATCCCGATCGTCGCCGTCGTTGACACGAACTGTAACCCGGAAGGAATTAACTACCCCATCCCCGGAAACGACGACGCCATCCGCGCCATCTCCCTCTTTACCCAGATTATCGCGAACGCGGTCGTCGAGGCGGACAACGAAAACGGTCTCAAGATCATCGAGAACCTTCAGGACGATGACGAGGATTCCGTAGCCACCGACGGGGCGAAAACCACCGAAGAGGAAGAAATCGTCGATTATAGCAATTACACCCCTACCGAAAAGACCGCGGAGGTCGTTTCCGACGACGAGCCCCTCGTCGACGAAGACAAGCTCTACGAAGGCAAATAAGGAGACCCACGAGATGGAAATCAAGGCAGCTGACGTTAAGGCGCTCCGAGATAAAACCGGCGCCGGAATGATGGAATGCAAGAACGCGCTCACCGAATGCGGCGGCGATCCCGCGGCCGCTGAAAAGCTCCTGAAGGAAAAAGGGCTCGCCGCGGTCGAAAAACGCGCCGGCCGCGCCACAAGCGAAGGCCTCGTGCTTATCAAGACCGACGGAAAGAAAGCCGTCATCGCCGAAGTCACTTGCGAAACCGACTTCGTCGCCAAAAACGCGGACTTCATCGCGCTCGGCGAGAAAATCATCGATACCGCGTTCGCGAAGAATGTCGATTCGGTCACGCCTGAGCTTTCGGGCATGGTACTCGACCTCGCGACGAAAGTCCGCGAGAATATGGCGCTCACGCGCTTGCAGGCGATCACCGCCGGCGCGAATGAGTATATCGCGAAATATATCCATTCCGACAAAAAGACCGGCGTCGTCATCATGCTGAAGTCGGACAACGCCGCCGTTTTCCAGAACAGCGACGTTCAGGAGTTCGCGTACGACTGTTGCTTGCACGTCGCCGCGTTCACCCCGCTCTACGCTTCCACGGCGGAAGTCGACGCGAAGTACATCGAAGAGCAGACCGAAATTTTCAAGGTCCAGGCGAAAGAATCCGGGAAACCCGAAAATGTCCAGGCGGGCATCGTGCAGGGTAAGCTCAAGAAGCACCTCGCCGAAATCTGCTTCCTTGAGCAGGCTTTCGTCAAAGACGACAAGCTGACCGTCTCGAAGAAAATGGAAGAAGTCGGTAAGGCCGCCGGGGGGAAAATCACCCTTTCAAAGCTCGTACTGTTCCAACTCGGCGCGAAATAACCGTCGCCATCGGAAGGCGCGCGAACGACACTCGCGCGCCTTCTTCTTATTTAAGGATTGCCCTTTTGCGGTACCTAGGGTACAGTACTAGAGGCATAACGCCGTCAACTTGACGAACCATTAAGAGGTAATCGATGTCAGAAGAAATCGCGCCGCATCTCGAGCGGATGAAAAAATCCATTGCCGCGCTTAAGGACGAATTCAACACCATCAGGACCGGACGCGCGTCGGCGGCCCTTTTTGATAAAGTGCGCGTCGATTATTACGGCGATAAAAGCCCCTTGTCGCAAGTTGCCACCGTCTCGATTCCCGAGGCGAGGCTCGTCGTCATTCAGCCTTGGGATAAGTCCCTGCTTGGCGAAATAGAGAAGGCAATCCTTAAATCAGAACTCGGACTGAACCCGTCGAACGACGGTAAGATCATCCGAATCGCCATCCCCCCCCTAACCGAGGAACGGCGAAAGGAACTTGTCAAGCAGGCCAAGGCCATGGCCGAGCAAAGCCGCGTAGCTATCAGGAATATCCGTCGCGACGGCAACGATGAGTTAAAAAAACTGCAAAAAGACGGCATTTTGACCGAGGACGGATTAAAGACCTCCGAGGACGAATTGCAGAAATCTACTGATAAATTCATCGTGGACATCAACAAGATCCTCGAAGACAAAGAAAAAGAAATAATGGAAGGATAACTTTTTGCCGAATCCCGAACCGAAACCCGCTACCGAGAACCTTCCCAAGCATATTGCCGTCATCATGGACGGCAACGGTCGATGGGCGAAAGCCCGGGGAATGAAGCGGACACAGGGCCATAAAGAAGGTCTTGAGGCCGCCAAAAAAATCGTGAAAAAAACGGCGGACTTAGGCATCCCCTACATTACGCTCTATACTTTCTCGACGGAGAACTGGAAGCGCACGGAAGAGGAAGTCGGTTTCCTCATGTCGCTCATATCATCGCATCTTCGCGCGGAACTCGACTTTTACGTCGAAAACCGCATTCGCGTCGCGCACGCCGGCGACCTCGCCCGACTACCGGCGAACGTCGTCGACGAGCTCGCTTGGGTCACGAAAGAAACGGCGGGATTCAAGGGTACGACCGTCACGCTCGCGATAAATTACGGCGGGCAGGACGAAATCGTCCGCGCGATCAAAAAACTGACCGCCGCCGAAATCGACTCGCTTACCCCTGAAATATTCACCCGCGCGCTCGACGTCCCCGACGCGCCTCCCGTGGACTTTATGATCCGCACGGCCGGAGAGCGGCGAATCAGCAATTTTCTCCTTTGGCAATCGGCGTACGCGGAATTATATTTTAGTGATCTTCTTTGGCCTGATTTCGACGAAAACGCGTTCATGGACGCAATCGGCGATTACCAGGCACGAGAACGAAGATTCGGAGCTGTGTAATGATTAAGACCATTCAACGACTTGCGTTGTTTTTCATCGGCATTCCGCTGATCGTCGCGTCAATTTTTTTCTTGCCTCAGCATAACTACCTCGTGTTTCATATCGAAATCTTGGCCTTCTCGGCGCTCGCGATCCTCGAAATGCGGCCAATAGTCGCAAAAAAGCTTACCGTGCATTCGTTACCCCTGACGTTGCTTATCGGCATGCTGATACCGCTCGCTGCCTTCCTATACGCGGTCTTCGGCGTGCGGTTTAGGTTCATTACCTACGCGATCGCCATTTCGTGCGTGGTAGTCCTCGCGATAGAATTCATTTTCAGCTTTTCCGGAAAGTTCGAAAAATCGATTGAGCGTATCGCCTCGTCATTCGTGCTCGTCGTGTATCCCGGTTATTTTATCATGTATCTTTCGATCATGACGGTTTGGCGCGACGCGGGCGCCATCTTGAGCCTCTTTTTTCTCACCGTTTTCGGCTGCGACTCCCTCGCGTGGTTTTTCGGCGTGCTTTTTGGGAAAAACAATAGAGGTCTCGTGCCCGCGAGCCCGAATAAAAGCGTCGTCGGCTTCATTGGCGGTTACATCGGAGCGATCATACCCGGCGTACTCGCCCATTATTTCTTCGGCGACATTTTCGGCGGCGGGCTGTGGAAAATGATCGCGCTTGGAACCCTTACCGCGACCGCGGCCATAATCGGCGACATCATCGAGTCCGTTTTAAAGCGATCCGCGGACATGAAAGACTCAGGCTCCATCATCCCCGGCCGCGGGGGCGTACTGGACAGCATCGATTCAATCCTGCTTGCCGCGCCCGTCTTTTACATTCTTTGCGATTTTCTGTTCGCTTTTTAGGTGCGTATGAATTCCCGTAAAAAAATCATCGTTTTAGGCGCGACCGGTTCCATCGGGACGAGCGCCTTGGACATCGCCCGCCACTATCCCGAGCGGTTCGAAGTCGTCGCGGTGAGCGCTCACCGCAACGAGGCTCAATTACGCGCGATTTCGGATGAGTTTGGATCGCGCAGATTCGCGCTTTCGGGACGAGACGGCGCGCAGGCGATTGACGCGATGATACGCGAGTGCGAGGCCGATATCGTCGTGAACGGAATCGCCGGCGCGAGCGGATTATCCCCCTCGATCGCGGCGCTGGAATCTGGCAAAGACCTCGCGCTGGCGAATAAAGAGACAATCGTCATGGCTGGGTCTCTCATCAGAAAATTGGCGGAAAAGCGCGGGCGGAAAATTCTTCCCGTGGATTCCGAGCACTCAGCCGTGTTCAGCCTTATCGAATCGCAGGGTAAGGAAAACGTCGCCGAAATCGTACTCACCGCGTCGGGAGGTCCCTTTCGCACATGGTCGAACGAACGGTTGCGAGAAGCGAAACCCGAGGACGCGCTCAAGCATCCCACTTGGAACATGGGCGCGAAAATCACCATCGATTCGGCGTCGCTCGCGAATAAGGGCCTGGAAGTCATCGAGGCTTGCCGACTCTTCGACGTACCTCCCGAGCGCGTAAAGGTCGTCGTCCACCCCCAAAGCCTGGTGCATTCATTCGTGCGAACCGTCGACGGCGTCCTATACGCCCAAATCTCGCCGCCGGACATGCGACACCCGATACTTTCCGCGCTCTCGTGGCCGGAGCGCGTGCCAAACTATCTCGAAGAACTCGCGTTCGACCGCATCTGCACGATGCATTTTGAGCCTCCGCGCTACTCCGACTTTCCGTTGCTCGGCCTCGCCTATCGAGCGGCTGGCCTGTCGGGTAAATACACGATCGCGTATAACGCCGCGAACGAGGTAGCCGTCGCGGCATTCCTAGACCGCCGATTATCGTTTCCCGGAATCGCCGCGACGGTCGCTGACACGCTTGACGGCGACTGGTCCGGAGAGCCGCAATCGCACGAGGAAATCATTCTCGCCGACGCAATGGCGAGGGAAAAGGCGGAAGCGGCGATTAAAGGGCATAACGAATGATAAAAATCCTAATCGGTCTCGTAGCGCTCGGCGTCGTCGTCGTGGTTCACGAATTAGGCCATTTTTTCGCCGCGCGTCTCTTAGGGGTCGAGGTGGAGACTTTTTCCGTCGGCTGGGGCCCGGTTTTGCTCCGTAAAAAAATCGGTTCCACCGAGTATCGAATTTCGGCCTTGCCTATCGGCGGGTATTGCGGCATGAAGGGCGAGCGGGCCTTCGCGGAGGCTCTCGAGAAAAACCTCGACTCCATACCCCGCGAAAAGGGAACCTTCTACGGGGCTCACCCGCTCGCGCGCGCGTTGATCGCTTTCGCCGGACCAGCCGCGAACGTTTTATTCGCGGTCGTCGCGCTAAGCGTCGTGAGCGCGATGGGCTCGACGTATCGAACGTACGAAAACCGCATCGTTCCGGTTTCCGCGTATGAAAAATCGGCGGTTGCCCCCGTCGACGAGGCGGGACTCCTCGAGGGAGACCGCATAATCTCGTTTAATGGGATACCCGTCAAAAACTTTTCGGATATTCAGCAATTCGTCGGAACCCACCCGAACGAGCGAATCACAACGGTGTATGAGCGCGACGGGACGATGCGAACGACGGTGATAACTCCGCAATTGGACAAAAAAACCGGCGGCGGCAAAATCGGCGTATATCCGTACATCCCCCTCGTGATCGGTTCGGTGCAAAAAGACTCGGCGGCGGATACGGCGGGTCTGCGCGTCGGCGACTCCGTTATCGACGTCAACGGCAATCCCGTATCGCACTACGCACAACTCGCCGGTCTACTCTCCGACAAACCCGAGCAGATGCGCGTTACCGTCGCCCGAGGAGCCCAGACTTTTGACGCGACGATCGTGCTGGTGTACCGAAACGGCGGTGTTCCCTCTTCCGGTATCGAGTGGCAAACCGTGGAAGTTACCGAAAAAGGGACCGACCTCGCGGGAAGCGTCAAGCATGGAGTAGCGGAAACGGGAAAGACTCTTGAGCTTACGGTAAAAAGCATCGCGCTTTTATTCCACGGCGTCGACGTGACCGAGGCGGTATCCGGCCCCGTGCGCATAACGATGATGCTCGGAGAAGTCGCGGAGTACAGTCTCAGCGGGCTCGGCGAGCTTCTCGCGATCATTTGCGTTTCTTTGTTCCTCATGAATTTACTGCCTATCCCCATCCTTGACGGGGGAACGATTCTTTTCGCCGCGATCGAGTTGATTTCCCGAAGGTCACCAAAGCCCAAAACGCTGTACTACGTGCAATTCATTGGCATAGCCTTCATACTGTTCCTTTTCGCTTTTGCCCTCTTCGGAGACATCAAATACCTGACGAAATGAGGAGACATCGCCGCCATGAGAAAATTAACCTGCCATTGCGAGCAAGTCTTTAACGTCGATCTGCCGGAAACGGTGAACGTCGACGAATCACCCGACGTCATCGCGCGCATCGCGGACGGCTCTTTTCTGTCTTGCGTCTGCCCGGCTTGCAATTCCGTACTGCAAACCGACGTGAGAACACGGATTGAATGGCCCTCTAAATCGAGAACAATCGAGCTCATTCCCGAGGTCGACCGACTTTCCTACCTCTCGGGAGCTATCAAGGTCGACGGCGTCACGGATGTCGTAATCGGTTACCCGGAACTCTCCGATCGAATCGCGGCGCTGCAGGCCGGACTCGAACCCGCGGCTATGGAGGCGCTTAAGTACCATCTTTCCGTGAAGGCGAAGGAGTCGAGCGCTGACGCGAACGTCGAAATAGTTTTCGAGAAAATCACCGACTCGGGAAACTTGGAATTCCACGTGCACGGATTGCGAAAGGGCGAAGTCGCCGTTACGTCCGTGCCGCGCAGGGTTTACGACGCGATCGTCGCCGAACTAACCGGCGGCGAAAGCCCCGAATTATACGAAACGATAAAAAACGGCCCGTACGTATCCGTGAAAAACATCCTTATCGAGGGCAATGAATAATGATTGGACGAACGTTTATCGGGGCGGTAGCCGGAATTCTGCTGGTCTCCTGCGTGTCGGTCGACGCAAAGCAGCCGGCTAAGAACGAAACCATCGAGGGCTATTCCGCGACTTTCGTCGCGATCGATAACGCCGACGCCGAGACTGCGAGCGCGACGCGCCCAATGTCCGCGCGGCTCCACAGCGGCGACGTTACGGCGCTCGCCGCGGCGGGGTCGACCGGCGGCTTTTTTTCGGCGGGAACCGATGGATTTCTCACTTTCCAGGACCTGAGCGGCGCCGGAGAATCCTGGCAAGTATCGGATCTTCCGATCGCGAAGGTTTCCGCCAATCCGAGCGGAGAGCTCGTCGCCCTCTACGAGACGGACGGCTTCAGCGCCCATCGCGTTTCGGTGTGGGACTGGGCGCAAAAAAGACGCCTATACGCGAAACGCTTTAAGGACTCAGTAACCGATATTCATTGGTCCGCGAAAGGAACCTGGCTCATCGTCGGAACGACTTCCATCGACGGTTTCGCGATGTTTGAGGCCTCGACGGGCAACGCGGTTAACCGAGTCAAGGCCCCGCTCGGCATAGTCACGTTGAGCGCGACGGGCGCAAGCGAGACGAGCATGATGGCTTTCGGCCCGTCGGGAAAGTTGCTGTACATAGATTTATCCAAGGGTACTTTACTTGCGTCGTACGACGGTCCGCGCGACGTCTCGAGCCCGACGCTATTGCGGGGAAACCTCGCAATAGCGGGCATGAGCGACGGGCAGGTCGTCTCCATAGACGCTACGACCGGCAAGATCATCGCCTCGTGGCCGACGGGACCGGCCCTCATGGCATCGGCGAGCGAGGACGCGGATCCCACGTGGATCGAGGAAAATTCCGATGAAAGAAAATATTCGATTCGCGTGGGGCCGTCTCAATCCGCCGAATTTACTGTGCCGGACGGGTCATCCATTACCACGGCCTTATCGTTTGGGTCGAATATCTTGATTGGAACGTCGAGTGGGAATATTTTTGCGCTCGAAAAAAAGGCTGATCCTGGCGTCGCACCGTCACCTCGCGCCATAGGGGGAAAATCGATCCAACGAATCGATGACATCGCGAGCGACGGTTCCCGCCTATTTATTCTATCCGACGGCGCGACGTTCATATCAGCGGGACCGGGGAAAGCGCCGGTTTACGCGTATTCCGGCATTGTCGGAAACCGGTGCGCCCTCTTGAACGACCGCCTCGTGTTTTGGAATTCCGCGGCGATCGCGCCCATTACCCTCTCTTCGTTTGACGGAGACGAGCGGCGCGAGATTTACCAGCCCAAAGACGGCATTCGATCCCTTTCGATCCACGGGACGCTTATCGCGTTCGTGGAGGGGACGAGCAAGGCCGTCGTCGTTGACGCGCAAAAGGGCGACGTCGTTTTTTCCTACGATGGAGTCGGACTGCAGGACGCGGTCAACATTGAAGGAAATCGACTTGCCATTTCTCGATCAGCTACGGCGAAAAACCCGAATCCCGTCACTATCGTCAACCTTCAAACCGAGGAAACCGTCGCCGTTCAAATCCGCGCCGAGCTTTGCTATGGCCTACGCGCAACCGACGAAAGCGGGTCTAAGCTCGCGGGTTTCTTCGTGAAGGAAGGCTCCACACCGTCGACGGAGCTTACGTCTTTCGATATCCTCAACGGCGCGTACGCGGCCAATAGCGCGAAAACCATCGCGAGTTACGCCGACGACGATTTAGTCGCTACGTTTTTCGTAGAGAACGGAAGGGCATACACGAACCTCGGAAAAGGCTCGGTAGTCGGCATTAACTTCGACGAAGGCACGACGGTACGCTACTCCCGAGACTACGCCCTTCCCTCGAAAGCCGTCGCCATGGACCGGTTCATCGCGGCGCTGAACTCCGACGGCTCGGTAACGTGGTTTGAAAAAGAAAGCGGATCGCTCCTGTCGAGCGGGGCGATTTCATCCGACAAACGCTGGATCGAGCAGTAAGGAACTCGCGGTCGGCTGGTTATTAGGCCGCCCGCGTAAGTTTTTCGTTAAGAGCGTTCTTTCGAAACGAATTTCGTGTATGCGGGAAGGAAGAGAAGCTCGACGTCTCCAATTGGGCCATTTCGCTGCTTGGCAACGATGAGCTCGGTATCGATCGCTTGATCCCGATCGTCCTTGCTCGACGTGACGCGCTCTCGATGCAAAAACATCACGACGTCCGCGTCCTGCTCGATTGATCCCGACTCGCGCAGATCCGAAAGCGTCGGCTTCTTACCCTCAGCGTCACGGCGGAGCTGCGAAAGAGCCACGACGGGGATCTCAAGCTCTCGCGCGAGGGATTTTAAGGAGCGCGATATTTCCGCCACTTGCTCGTAGCGCGGTATGAGCGTGTTTTCGCTCGAGATTAGGGTTAAATAATCGATGAAAATAACCTGAACGTCGAACTGAGAGCGAAGTCGCCGCGCCATCGCGCGAAGGTCGAGCAGTTTCATGTTCGGCATATCGACGATGTAGAGCGGAGCCTCGTAAATATGGCCCGCCGCGTCCTGAATGCTTTGGAAATCCGAAATTTTAAGAATACCCTTGCGGATTTTCTCCGCCGAGATATGCGCCTCGGAGGAAATCAATCGATTCATCAGCTGCATATCCGACATTTCGAGCGAAAAAAACGCCGTGGGGATTTTTTGCTTTATTGAAGTATGCGCCGCCATGGTAAGCGCCAATGCGGTTTTTCCGACGGAAGGCCGCGCGCCGATAATGACGAGCTCGGACTTTTGGAAACCGCTCGTCATGCTGTCGAGCTCGGTTAAGCCCGAAGGGACGCCGGTAAAGGCGTCTCGCGTATGATACAGCTTTTCGATCGCGGAAATCGCTTGGGGAATGAGCTCTTTAGGCGTCTTAAAAACGTTGTGCTGACTCGCGTCCGCCGTCAACTCGAACACGAGTTTTTGAGCCTGCTCCAGCACCGCGCGGCCCTCAATCGACTCATCGTGGGCGTCTGCGACGATTTTGCTCGAAATGGTCAATAACGAGCGCCTCATCGCGTTTTCAAGAACGATTTTGGCGTAGTACTCGACGTTCGCGGACGTTGGAACCGTGTCGGTCAGCGACGCGACATAACCGGGCCCGCCCGCGGAATCAAGGGTGTTGTTTTGGCGAAGTTCCTCGGTAATCGTGATTATATCGGCCCGTTGTCCCTTGTTAAAAAGCGATATGATGGCCTGAAAAATTTTTTGATTTTGAAGCGAGTAAAAATGCTCTGGGCGAACGTAGCGGATGACGGTCGTGACGGCTTCCGCGTCAAGTAAAAGGGCGCCCAAAGTGGCTTGTTCGGCCTCTAAATTATTGGGCGGTATCTTATCCTTGAGCGAAAGCGCGTTCATTTTTCTTGATTATTCGGCGGATTCGGAACCGTCGGTCGCGGACTCGTCGGCGGCTACCGGCTCTTGGGCTTCGTAGCGGCGGGAGTGTCGCTCGGCCTTAGGCGCGGGAGAAGCTTTCTCTGCCTCGGGCTGCGCCTCGACGATAACCTGAACCTGCGCTGACGCGGACTCGTACAGGCGAACCGTGACGTGATACTTTCCGACGCTCTTAAAAGTGAGTCCGGGAACCTCGATGCGCTTGCGCTCAATATCGAACCCAAGCTTCTTGAACTCGTCGACGAGGGTCTGGTTCGTGACGGCTCCGTACAGCTTGCCGTTCGCGCCGGCGGGCATGACGAGCGTGATAACGGTACCCTCGAGTTTTTCCTTCAGGCTCGCGGCGTCGGATCTCTTCGCGGCTTTCTTCGCCTCGATATCCGCCTTACGTCCCTCGAAATACGCGAGAGTCACGTCATTGCACGGAACGGCAAAACCGCGGGGGAACAGGTAGTTCCGGGCATAACCATTGGCGACGTCCTTAACGTCTCCCTCTTCACCGAGATGCTTGACGTCTTGGTTAAGAATTACTTTCATCTCAAGCTCCTTTTCATTTTTGATCGCCGCCGTTTCCAGGAGTTGGATCGACGACGTCTTTATTGTTGAATCGCGCACGAATGGGAACGAAAAGCTCCACGACGCCCGCGATCAATGCACCGAGCACGAATATCGGCCATAGCTCGAAAGCCAATACGATCATCGAAAGCGATATAAACAAAAAAGCGCCTTTACCGACGCGGAGGCGTAAGCGCTCGAACAAGAACGAGAAAATCCCGTAGCCTTGCACGGCGAAAAAAACGGCCGAAAGCAACAACGCGTTCCACGCCACGATCTCGAGATAGCCAATATCGATAAAACGACCGATGATGACGCAAACCATACCGCCCACGAGCGGCAGGAACAGCCAGTCATCGTTGTAAAAAAACACCGAGCGAAACCGCAAAGAAGTCCGTTTCGTCGCCGCCGAAGCGATCGACGCCGCGATTGCGTACCCAATTGCGTACATCGCGAAACACATTGGGTACAGCGATGACGACAAAACGCGTACCGAAAGGCGGTAAATGTCATCGGCGTTCGGTTGAGCCGACAAAGCCGACACGTCGGTACCCGTTTTAAATAAGCCCGCCAGGGCTTGCGCCGTTGCGTCGGAAGTCAGCCGAATCATGTCCGTAACGCCGAACGCGTCCTTCGTCGCGAAAAACGCGATGAGGCTTACCGTCGCGAGTAAGGACCCTGAAAGCGCGAGCCGGTATCGAACCTTTTTCACGAACGGAAAAATCATCCCCAAGACGGGAAACGCCATGCACGCGGAAAGCAAAATTACCGAGCGCGTCGCGTCAAAAAAAACTATTCCCGGCGAGCCGGCGAGCGCCACGAGCGACACCAGCACGTCGACGGCGAAAGTCAACACGACCGCGCCGACAAAAAACGGCACGCCTCGGGTAAGCAACACGACGAAGAGCGGCACCGTAAAGAAAAAAGCGAGAACCGGCAACCAATGAGTCAGGGCAACCGATATCACCGCCGCAAGGATGCAAACAAAAAGCCCCCGCGCGCGCGGGCGCGGGGGAATGGAATTCCCGGTCTCGACTAAGTCGCTCAACGCGATTAGCTAACGACGTACGGGAGCAAAGCGAGGGCGCGCGCGCGCTTGATCTCGAGCGCAAGGCGTCGCTGATGCTTAGCGCAAGTTCCCGTGATGCGCCGAGGAAGAATTTTACCCCTCTCGGTTGTGTACCGGCGAAGGCCATCGGCGTCTTTGTAATCGATTTTCGCCTTTTGGGTGCAGAAGCGGCATACTTTCTTGCGGAAGAAAACTTTGCCCTTACGGCCCTGCGAGCGATCGTCGGTATCGCGCATGGCATCCTGCATCTGCATATCAGCGTCCATATCTTTCATTTTCTCATCGGACATACGGTATCTCCTTAAAATGGAATATCATCGGGGAAATCAGGAGGAACGGAATCCTCGCCCTCGAAGGATTGGGGCGCGGGCGGGGTCGCGGCGCGCCGTTGATACGTCGGTGCCGAGGGTGAACTTTGCGTCGCGCTGGAACCGGAATAACCGCTTCCCTGCCCGCCGCCGTTACCGCCTAGCAACTGCACGTTTGACGCCATAATCTCGATTTTACTTCGAGATTGCCCATCCTGTTCCCATCGATTTTGATGCAACTCGCCCTGAACGGCGACCTGCTTTCCTTTGACCAAATATTGATTCAGCGTTTCTCCCATTTTGCCCCAAAGGACAATATCGAAAAAATTCGCCTCCTCAACCCATTGATCGCCCTGTTTCCGGCGTTTGTTCACCGCAATGGCAAATTTGCAAACGGCAACGCTACCGGAAGTATACTTAAGCTCCGCGTCGCGGGTAAGCCGACCGATCAGAATTACGCTATTCACATCCGCCACGGGCTACTCCTTATCCTTATTCTTCTACGCGAACGAAGAGGAAGGTCAAAAGATCTTGAATCAACTTAAGCTGGCGATCCATTTCAACGATTTTTGCGGGCTCGGAATTAATGTTAAAAAGGACATACCTACCGCGCGCGCGTTTCTTAATTTCGTACGTAAGGTCGCGATCGCCGTACGGTTCCTCGCTCACCACCTGGGCGCCGTAATCGGCGACCACTTTTCGAACCGCCTCAGCGGCGGTCTTGAACGTGTCGTCTTCCAAGGGGAAAACGACCATCAGTTCATACTTTCTCATGGTTCCTCCAATGGACACATTTCTGGGCCAGTCTAACTAAATCGTCGACCGGCGGGAGTATTGCGATCGCAAAGCGCGACCGCCTCCCGGGCATAAACCCGGAATAACGAATTTATCATTTTTAAGCGGCTTGGTCAAGGATACGCTCGTTTATGCCGATATAAACGATGGACCCAGGGAGGGTCCGCAACGTCATGATGCAAAAAATCATGTTTCAAGACAATCTATATCAGCTTGCCCGCTCTATCGATACGGTTGCCGAAGGTCTTCTTCTCGATATTTCCGAGGATTTTTTCCTCGATAAAACCGTCGACGACGTTCTTTTTTTTGACGCGATGATAAAAAAGATTTCTCAAGCCCTATCCGCAAACAGGCAAATAACCGGCTATATGCGCATACTGCGCGACCTGCACGGCTGCCAACAAAAATACGCGGCGCTTTTAGACGCCATCATCGCGGAAAAAACGGCCATGAGCGGCAATTTTGAGTCGCTCAGGCCAAAGCTTCGATCGATTCGCCAGTACCACGCGGAATTAGCCCAATCGATCGTGGAAGAATTGGGCAAATCGGCCGTAGCGGACGATAGTAGGGACATTGTTTCCACCAATGAGTTGAGCGAGCTGTTGCATTTCTGATATACTTTGCGTATGCAAGTATATGATTGCGTTATCGTCGGTTCTGGACCGGCCGGGCTGGGCGCCGCGTTCGAGCTTATTCAAGCGAAACCGGGCGTTCGATTGCTGCTTTTAGAGCGGGAGCAAGTCTCCTCGGGCGGTCTGAGAAACGACTGCAAAATGAACTTTACCTGGCCGATCGGCTTTCCGCTCGAATACTGGAACGCGGATATTTCCGCGCGCTACCTCGCGCGCGTAGAGCAATTTCTCGAGCCGAACATCCTTCCCCAAAAAAACCTCACGACGTATCAAAAGCGCGCGAGCCGCATCGGCGTTGAACTGCTCATGATTCGCCAATCGCATTTGGGAACCGACGGCGGTCTTCGGCTCATAAAGGATTTGCTCGCCCGCCTTGAGCGGCACGGCGTCGAGATTTCTACGGAAGAGGCCTTCGTTTCCGTCGATCGCGAGAAAAAAATCGCCAGAACGGACCGAAGGGAAGTCGGATACGACCAATTGATCGTAGCCCCCGGCCGCCACGGGTTCGACTTTCTCCGCCACTTCATGAAAGAAAACGCCATTTCCTACACCGACAACAGCATTGACGTCGGCGTCCGCGTGGAGACTCGCCTCGAGCACTACCCCATCGTAAAGGACTATTACGATCCTAAGTTTATTTTCCCCGAGCGCACGCGCACGTTCTGCACTAATTCCGGCGCGGCTCACGTCGTTCAGGAAAAGTATATGACCGACGACGGTCGACCGTATTACAGCGTCAATGGCCATGCCTACTCGCACGAAAAACCCGCGAACGGTCTCGTCAACTTCGCCATCCTCCGCAGCGTCGAGTTCACGCGACCGATCGCGTCGGGTCAAGATTACGCGGAAAACCTCGCCCAACTCGCGATGCTTACCGGCGGAGGGCACCCCATCATGCAGCGTATAGGCGATTTTCGGCTAGGCAAACGAACGATGCGAGAGGGGCTTAACGACGATCTCTACGATTTCGTTCCGTCTTTATCGTCCTGCACGCCCGGAGACATATCCTTGGCGATGCCTTCCAAATTCCTTCGTTCCATTTGGAAGGCGCTCAAGCAACTCGACACCATCGTACCCGGCGTACTCCATCCGGGAACCATTCTCTATTACCCTGAAATTAAACTTTACGCGAATAAACCGCTTTTTCTCGACGACCATTTCATGGCCGCTCCGGATATTTACCTCATCGGGGACGGCGCGGGAACCTCGCGCGGCATCACCGGCGCGTGGGCTTCGGGCATACGGGCCGCCGACGGCATTAAAAAAAGGAAAGGCTGGTAAATGCGCGTCACCGGCGGCGCGCTGTGCGGAAGAACGGTCGAATGCCCGGCGGGGATAATCCGCCCAGCGATGGACCGCATGAGGGAATCGTTATTCGCGATACTCGGGGACTTAACGGGCAAGTCGTTTCTCGACTTATTCTCCGGCTCCGGCATTTGCGCGCTCGAAGCCTCGTCGCGGGGGGCAGACCCGGTCTTTCTCGTCGAAAAAGACCCGCTAAAGATAGACACCGTCCTAAAAAACGTGTCGATGGCCGAAAACAGAATCGAGTGCAAATTCGTTTCCGTCGAGCTTTTTTTAAAGCGGTCGAAGCAAAGCTTCGATATCATCTATATGGATCCGCCCTTTCCCTATCGCTTTCACGCAAGTTTAGTGGAAATGGCCGGGACCCTGCCCGTCTTAAAGTCTGGCGGATCGGTGCTGATCCATCGCCCAAAAGAGCGCGAAATGCCGGATCACATCGGCGAGATGAGGCGATATGACGAGCGAATTTACGGAAGATCCATCGTCGATTTTTATGCAAAACCGTGATTTACATTGTATAATCATGCGATACTGACTTGCACGAATAGGTTAAATTTCTTATTATCAATGAAGGGAATTACGTGGATTCCAAATTTAACGAGGAATTTGCACGGTTTTCGGATCAGGGTTTCATTAAAACGTCCGATTTTCCGATGCAAAATCTCGACAGCGAAAAAAAAGCGCTTCTAAACAGAAAGGGAAACGAGTTCTTTAATACTGGCGATATAGAGTCCGCGCGGCGTATTTATATTACGACCGGCTATTCCGACGGCCTGTCGCGCGTCGGAGACGTCTATGTTAGCAAAGGACGCGAGCTTGATGCCCTGAAGCTTTACTGGCTTGCGCACAATAAGCGTAAAGCAGATCCTCTCATACAGAAACTTGCGCGGATAATTGAAACGGTAACGGAACTATAAAAGAGGAAAAAAAATGGCAGATTTATTGAACGAGATCCCCCCCATCCCGGAACCTACCGCTGGTGAAACCGAAGAAGAAAAAAGATTTAACGAGATTGCCGAACTCTCGAAAAACGGCTATTTGCTCCTGAAAGATAATCGCGTCGACGAAGCCGAAAACGCGTTCAGAAAAATTCTCGATTTAGAGAAAGACAATAATTACGCGCTTGTCGGCTTAGGAGACGCCGCGCGTAAACGCAATAAATTCCGGGAAGCGGTCGATTACTACACGAATTGCCTCTCGTTCCATCCTGGAAATAATTACGCGCTTTTCGGGCTCGCTGATTGCTACAAGGCGCTAAACCAATACAATAAGGCCATCGAGATCTGGGAGCAATACCTTCAGCACGACGACCGAAACATAACGGTTTTAACGCGCGTCGCCGACGCCTACCGGAAAATTCGCAACTTTAAGCAGTCGAAAATCCTGTATCTGCGCGTGCTCGACATGGAAGAAAATAACCCGTACGCGCTAATCGGACTCGGCCACCTGCATTACGATTTTAAGGAATACCGCGACGCGCTGTACTACTGGCAGAAAATGCTCGCCGTTAACGAGAGCTCGGTCGACATACGCGTTCTTACTTCCATCGGGAACTGTCATCGCAAGCTGAAAACGTTCGAGCAGGGCGTTTACTATTTTCAGCGCGCTTTGTCCATGGACGAGAATAATTTTTACGCGCTCTTCGGGCTCGCCGATTGCTATCGCGGCATGAACCAGCAATTCCGGTCGGTCGAGTACTGGAACAAGATCCTCGATAAGGACCCGAACAACAAAGTCATCCTAACGCGGGCCGGCGACGCCTACCGCAACATGGGCGACTACGAGCAATCCCAAATTTACTATCAACGCGCCCTTGACATCGAGTTTGACGTGTACGCAGTGCTGGGTCTTGCACTCATCAGCAAAATTCAGGGAAAGTACGCCGAAGCCGCAAAAAGTCTCAGTAGGCTCATCCAATCCGACCCCAAAAACTATCGGCTCTATCTCGAACTGTCCGAATGCCAGGTTAACCTCGGGGACCGGCAAGCGGCGATCGCTACTTTGCAGGAGTTTCAGAAAATCGGAATCAGAAATCCGCTTATTTCGGAAACGCTCGACCGACTGAAGGCGTAACGCCGTTGCGCGAAGAAACCGCGGCTCTTTCCGGCTTATTGCCGGAAGAGCTCCTTTCACACCTCCACCTCGAAAAAAAATACCGAGCAAAGCAAATTTTTAAGTGGATCGCCGACGGGGCTCGCGCGTTCGAAGCGATGACGAATCTTTCGCGCGAGGAACGGGAGCGTTTCGGGGCTACCGAGCGGATATTCTCCACGACCGTCGCGCAAACGCTGCGCGATCCCGACGGGACGGTGAAGCTTCAAATCGCGCTGAACGACGGAAACGCCGTAGAAACGGTGCTCCTTACCGACCGGGAAGGACGAAAGACCGCCTGCGTGTCGTGCCAAGTGGGCTGCCCAATGGGATGCGCGTTCTGCCAAACCGGGCATATCGGCTTCGCGCGGAATTTAACCGCGGGAGAAATCGTCGAGCAGTTTTTCCATTTGGAGGACGCAGTCGGTCGGCTCGACAACATCGTATTCATGGGCATGGGCGAACCGATGCTCAACCTCGCGGCGATCAAGAAAACGATCGAGATACTCTGCCACGTCGACGGACGCGCGCTTTCGCGCCGCAGGATCACGATATCGACCTCTGGAATCGTGGAAGGCATCCGCCGACTCGCGGACGAAGGGCCCGACGTTCGGCTTGCGGTATCCCTCACGACTGCGAACGAGGCGCTTAGAAGGAAGCTTATGCCCGTGACCGAAAAGAACCCCATGGGAAACCTTCGCGCGGCGATCGCATATTTCAACGAGAAAACCGGTAAACGGGTCACGCTTGAGGCGGCTCTCATGGGAGGCGTCAACACGGGAGATGCATACGCGAAAGAAATCGCGGAATTCGCGCGAGGGCTCAACGTCCACGTAAACCTGATTCCCTGGAACCCCGTCTCGACGCTTCCCTTTGAAACGCCCTCGAACGCGGAGACGAAACGTTTTTTCTCGGCCCTCGAGAGGTTCGGACTCAACGTGACGCTCAGAACCCGACGGGGAGAAAAAATAGGCGGCGCGTGCGGGCAATTAGGTAAGAGCGCCGCGCGCACCGCCGACGAAGACGACGATTATTGAAATTCTTTTGACGCGGTAAGCGCCCTTCCCCGGCTCGAAAACAAAACAACCGAAGACTGCGCGATCCATCCGCCCCCGAGATACACCCAAACCTCGTTTTTTCCGTCGGTCTCGACGATTCTCTTTCCCGATACCTCAAAAATTTCGCCCTTACGGCAATGCGAAACGGTAATGCCCGACGCGCCCGGCTCATCGCGTAGGGATACGTAAGGATCGACGATTACCGCGAAGCGATCCGCAGTCGAAATGGCGGGAGTCGACGGCAGGCTGAGCGAGGACAGAGAATCGACGCGTCCGCAAGAAACGAGGACACTGACGGCGAGCAATATGGCCGGGAACAGGCTTGGTAGCGGGTTTTTCATGCTTTTGTCTTCAGCCATTCCCGTATCGCGGGGAAAAGAAGCCTATCTGAGTCGACGAACGATAATCCTTGAATTTCCTCGAAAGTCGCCCAACGAACTTCCGTGTGCTCCGTAAGCGCGGAGGGAACTTCGCTCGACAGGGTAACGCGATAGGCCAATAAATCAACGGGTCCGCCTCGGTTCTCGAAACGCACGGACGCGATGAATTCGCCCGGTTGGGCCAGAACGCCCATCTCTTCCGAAAATTCCCGACGAATGGCGATCTCCGGAGTTTCGCCGGGATCGACTTTACCGCCGGGAAACTCCCAGCGATCCGCCATCTCGCCAACCGGAAGCCGATGGCCAATCAAGAACTTACCTTTTTCGTACACTATTCCCGCGATCGATTGTTTCATGACACTCAAGGGCCCGACGGTCCCAAAATGAGCGGAAACGCCAGAGGCACACCCGCAAACGCATACTACATAAGTTGGATCAAAGGCTGTCGAAACCCGCCAACATCCGTGAAAAGACGCAGTTAATCAGAGAAACAGCACGTTTGGAAAAAGGAAATGAAGCCCCGCTGCGCCGAGACAGGCCATACCAACGTACCGCTTACTGCAAACGATTTTTTGCAAAATGACCGGCAGCGAATCCTCGTCGGCGGTAGAACGAGCGCGATAATATTCGTAGACGAGGGTAAATCCGCCGATCAAGCCCACTAGGGCGGGAAGTAAATCGCCGATGACCGGAACGTCGCCTTGAATCGCCGTCAATAATTTAAAAAATCCGGTGATAGCCGTGAAAATTCCCAAAATAAACCGAAACGTTTCGTCATACACAATTTGCGGCATATGGACGGAAAACTCTCGGTTCGCGTCATCCCCATCCGCCCACACCAGAATAAACCCCGTAACCATGTTCAAAAGAATGGAAAGGAAATAAAACTGCAACATCTGGCGAGCTCCTGATACTCGGAAGGATATGAAAAAAACTAGTTCCGGTCAACCTGTGCGCGTATCGTAGCGGTCGTCGCGCCGAGCGAAACTCGAGCGACGACCGTGGAGGTCTCATAATCGGGCATCTTCGCGCGAAGCACGCACGGCTCGCCCGTGTACCGCGCAGAAAGCGTTTGTGTCGCGAGCGCGATGCCATCCGCCGATAGGGCCTCGATCGTCGCCCCCGCGAGTGCCGGCTCGCGGGAATTCGCCGAAACGGCCGAGAACGATACGGCGACGAAAAGGCTTTCCTCGTAGGGAAACGCCTTGACGCTCACCGTAACACCGTTGAGGTTCGCGGAGTCAGGCCGATCGGAAAAAACGGTCAGCATGACCACCGCCACGCTGAGAAGGATTATCGTGAAAAAAACGCTTCGCAAGCCGGCGTTCGCCGTTAAGCCGCGAAAGAAGCCGGCCTTCGGGGCGAAGCCCTCGCGATAGGCCCGTTGCACCGGTTCGGGAGCGTGGGCGAGACGATGCTCCCGGTTATAATGAAAAACGAGCTGCTCACGAGAGGCTTGATCCAGAACCGACTCGCGCGCAGTTTCGCTTCCGTCGCCGTCGGAAGAGCCGTCGCTCATTTACGTATTTCCCCGATAAGCTCGTCCGTTCGCCACCAAACGACCGACGCCTCGAACGATGTCGCCAAAAGCGCGGAGACGATTCCGTCGGGCGAAAGCATGAGCGCGTTATAGGCGAGCTCATCGTCGGAAACCGAGAGGATTCTCTTGTGGATGCGCCGGGAATGGGAGTCCATGACCTCAAGGGCGTAACCGCCATCCTGCGGCGTCGTGAGGAACACCCAGCCGCTCGACGTCATCCCGAGGAATTCATAGGGCTTTTTAAACGTTTCGGTGCCGAGATTGTCTTTGTCGACGCCCTCGTAATACGGAATATCGATGCGCGCGTCGTATTTTTCTGACGTGAGGTCGAACGGGTAAATGCAACTGCGGTCGTAGCTGATTCCCGCGCTTGCGCCGGTCGCGGGGTCGGTCACACCGACGTAGTAGTCGATCTTTAAGTACAGTTTACGCGCGTTTTGGTCGGGCAGTATTTTTTCCAGCGAGGATAGCGCGGTGGAATTCTCGTCGTACGGGCCGGGCAGCTTCTTCTCGCTTACGGGGATTTTGTACAGCAAGGCGCCGGAATCGTCGAACCAATACACGTTGATTCCGGATTGGATTTTAGCCGTGACTATCGTCTCGTTCCGGGCATTGGTGTACACGCCCATAACCGGCGGGAACGGCGTGCCGCCCGGACCTTCCTGACCCAGGTAATCGAGAAATTTTCCCTCGGCGCTAAAGCGGAGCACGACGTCGCGCAGAATTACCTGATCGTCGTTGTCGAATTCCGCCCGATCCTGGGGCACGCGATCGACGACTGAAAGTCGCTTGAGCGAGTCGACGCTGATGAAAGTCGGATGGTTAAAGGGATACGCGATGGCGCGACGGGTCGATTTTTGCGCTGAGGATTCCGACGATTCGGGCGCCTCGGGCTCGGCGAACGAAGGCACGGGGTTAGAGTCGGCGTTGTAGTAGACCGACAGCAAATCGCCGAACGACGTTAGCAGCATGACTTTTTTCAGGCCGGAGTTCGCGACGTAAAACATGCCGTCACGCATATAAATTTGCGTGTCGGTGCCTGAGCCGTCGGAATCGAGCTGAAATAAGTCAATCTCGTCCTCAAAATGCCCATAGGAGAGCGTAAAAAGTTTTTCCCGGTTGACCCGCGTTACCGGCTCGTTACCGCACGAAAAAAAAGCGAGCGAAGCGGCGCACGCGAAAGCGATGCATGAAAGGTGAAACCTCATGGTCCCTCCATCGTCAGCCTAGAATTCATTTCCTCGCTTGTCAACCGGGTATGGTTTCAAGTACACTGTACCAATGAAAACAGATACTATTATTCGTTTTTTCTTTGGATCACAGCACGAAAGAGATATAAAGGCGCTCCTTCCGCGACTCGCGGCCGTTAACGAAAAAGAAACTTGGGCCTTAGGGCTCCAAGCGGCGGATTTTCCCCGTCAATCAGAAAATTTCCGCAAACGATACGCTGAAGGAGAAAGCCTTGACGACTTTCTCCCCGAGGCCTTTGCCCTCGCCCGCGAGGCCGCCCGCCGCGTGCTCGGCGAGCGACCGTACGACGTGCAAATACTCGGTTCGCTCGTGTTGCACTCCGGCAGAATCGTCGAAATGAAAACCGGCGAGGGAAAGACCCTCATGTCCGTCGCGGCTGCCTACCTCAACAGCCTTACCGGTAAGGGCGTCCACATCGTCACGGTCAACGACTACCTCGCCGAGCGCGACGCAGACTGGATGCGCCCGGTATACGACTACCTCGGCGTCAGCGTCGGTTCGATCCTTTCTAATATGGACAACGAGGCGCGAAAAAGCGCGTATTCTTGCGACATAACGTACGGAACGAACAACGAACTCGGGTTCGACTACCTGCGCGATAACATGAAATGGGAAGACAAGGACCGCGTGCAGAGGGAATTTTCCTTCGCCGTCGTCGACGAAATCGACTCGATTCTCATCGACGAGGCGCGAACGCCGCTTATCATTTCCGGCTCGGCCGAGGACGATACGGCGCGCTATTTCGAGGTTGACAAGCTCGTAGACCAACTCACCGAGGTCCAGAAAAAGCCCGGCACCGACGATTATCCCGACGAGACCCAAGGTGAGGAAGTCCACGGGGACTATAAGCTCGAGGAAAAGAACCGCAAGGTCTCCTTCACCGACGAGGGAATGCTCCATATACAGGAAATCCTGCAAAAGCGGGGATTCATCAACGGGAGCCTCTTCGACGAGGAGAATTTCGAGTTCATCCATTATTTCACGCAGTCGGTTCGGGCGCACAAACTCTACGACGTTGACGTCGATTACGTCGTAAAAGAGGGCCAAGTCCAAATCGTCGACGAATTCACGGGACGCATCCTCGACGGGCGGCGCTACGGCGACGGCCTCCACCAAGCGATCGAGGCGAAGGAAAAAATCAAGATCGCCCAGAGAAACCGGACGATGGCGACGATCACGTTCCAGAATTTTTTCCGCATGTACGCGAAACTTTCAGGGATGACCGGAACCGCGGACACCGAGGCGGTCGAGTTCAATAAAATTTACGGAATTGAGGTAGTCGTCATCCCGACCAACCTCCCCGTCGCGCGAAAGGACGAGGATGACGTCGTATACCTCAACGAGGCCGAGAAGTGGAACGCGCTGTGCGACGAAATCGCGGAGGCGAATAAGCGCGGACAGCCGGTACTCGTCGGCACGGTATCGATCGAAAAATCCGAGCGGATATCCCAGCTTTTGACGCGCCGCGGCGTCCGCCACGAGGTGCTCAACGCGAAAAACCACGCGCGGGAGGCCCTCATCATCGCCGAGGCCGGCGCGAAGGGCGCGATAACCATCGCGACCAACATGGCCGGACGCGGTACCGACATTAAGCTTGGCGGAAACCCCGAATACCGCGCGCGACGGCGGGCGGGGACCGAGGCGACGGCGGAGCAATACGCGGCGGCGTACGCCGAAGAGTACCGCAAATGGAAAGAGGACTATAACGAGGTAAAGGCCCTTGGAGGCCTCTACGTCATCGGCACCGAACGGCATGAAAGCCGGCGCATCGACAATCAGCTCCGCGGTCGGTCGGGCCGGCAGGGAGACCCGGGTCGATCGAGGTTCTTTATCTCGCTCGACGACGATCTCATGCGTCTTTTCGGCGGAGAGCGGCTCAAAGGCCTCATGTCAAAAATCGGCATGGAGCCCGGGGAGCCCATCTATCACCCGTGGCTCAATAAAAGCATCGAGAAGGCGCAGAGCCGCGTCGAGGAACGCAACTTCGAGATCCGAAAGCACTTGCTCGAGTACGATGACGTCCTCAACGAACAGCGCACCTACATTTACGCCCAACGAAACGCGATCCTTTCCGACGGAGAGCTCGTCAAGCGCGTCCTTGATACAGCAAAAGATTATATCAACGACTTCGTCGAGAACTACGCCGTTTTGGCGCGGAAAAACCGCGACGCCGAAATAGGGACCCTCCTACTCGACCTTAAAACGAAGTTCGGCTACGTGCCGGAACCGTCCGAGCTCGAACTATGCGCAAAGACGCCGGAAGAGGGAAAAAGCGCTATCTACGCGAAATTCGAGGCGGATATCGCGCATAAGACCGAGCTCGCGGGCGCGGAAAACATCAATACGTTCATTCGATTCCAGTATTTGCAGGCTATTGACCGCAAATGGCTTGATCACCTTGAAAACCTCGAGTCGCTGCGCGAAGCCGTGTATTTGCGTTCGTATGGGCAAAAAAACCCTCTCACCGAGTACAAGCTTGAGGGTTTCGATATTTTTTACGCCATGCTGGACGATATCCGCATCGAAATTTCCTCCCGCGTATTCCTGGTCAAAGTTCGCGTCGAGGGTGAGGCCGCGCCCGTGCGCCAAGTAAAGCAGGTAACCGGGAACGCGCAGCATAACGCCGTGGGGTCATTCTCCGGTGCCGGGGGAAGTCAACCGGCGAAAAAAGCCGGCGGTGAAATGGCGCAGGCGAAGCCGGAAAGCGTGCAGGTCGTGCGCGTGGTGCCGAAAGTCGGGAGAAACGATCCCTGCCCATGCGGAAGCGGAAAGAAGTATAAGCACTGTCACGGCGCTTAACCCCCCGCTTCCGCCTCGGAAGCGGAAAGAAGTATAAGCACTGTCACGGCGCGTAAAAGAAAGAAAAACGCCTCGAGGGCAAAAAAAACCCGCTTCCGGTCTGGAAGCGGGTTTCGCGCGAAGCTCAATTATTCGCGGCTAAAATCATCATGAACGGCTCCGTCAATTCCATGACCAGCGGAAAGTCTTTCGCTTCGAGGAGAATCCCCTCGCCGTCAAGCTGTAGGTAAATCCGCTCGTCATACGAAATTTCCATTTCCTGCGCCGTATACATATAGGTTTCGGGGGAATCGGCATGCCCCCCCGTCTCAAGGCTACGCTTGAGCGTCAGTTTTCGAAAAACCGACATCTCCTTTATTCCGCACACGTTTTCGTCACGGGGCAAGATGTTCTTGCTGGAACCATACGTTCGATGCCCAGAAGCGCCCATTAAGTAGAGGATCATCGTATCGGAATGTCGCATGATTTCCGCGCCGCGCGCGTCTCGCGCGACTACCGACATTTTTCCGACTCTATAAATTTTATTGTAAAATAAGCAGGCGATATCGAGCCACAGTTTATAAAAGTCGCCGGGCAGGCGGTTTTTTATCCGATTCGTCATGTGCGTAACGAATGCGTCGAGCCCGATGCTCGCGATGTTAAAGGCATACCGCGACGAGGGATTTATCCCGCGCGTCGAGACGCGAACGGCCGACTGGCGAGAAAACCGCGTGGCTCCCGCAAGGAGAGAAAGGCTCTCCGCCAAAGTCTTACCGTCCGAGCCGTCGTTGCCGGTGCCGAACGGAAGCCTCAAGACGCAAACGCGGTCCGCGATTTCCGGATGGCCCTCGTCAAGGACGAAGCGGGTAAACTCGCCCTGAACGTCATGGCTCGTACCGTCGCCCCCGGCGACGACAAGCAAAAAAAGAACGGCAGCGCCCTCCGCCCTCGACGCGGAGGCAAGCACTTCGCGCGCGATCCGCCCGGCATGACCGGCGGATTCCGTGAAGCAGGTGGAAACCGCGACGACCTCGGCGACAACTGGAAGCCGGCGCGATCGCTCGACCGTGGTTTCAAGCGCAGCGCGGTTTGCCCGCGATTTCTTTTTTATCGTGAATCCGCCTGCGACGGGATTCGCGATGACGTCGATTCGCACGCGACGACCCGCAAACAGGGGACTGGTTTCGACGATGGAGCGGAGGCCTTCTGCGTAATCCATAGTGTTTAGCTCAATTTCTCTTCACGAACGCGTCCCGATATCCGAGCGCTTTGAAGCGCTCGAGAACCGCGCCTGTCTCATCCTTGCCAATGGGGCCGACGAAAACCTTGAGCGCGACCGATCCCTTCGCCGACGTAGATTGAACGGTTAAGGGGTATTTCGCGCCATAGGACGAGATAATAGAACGAACGTTCGTCTCGTTCGCGTACGTCCCCAGTTGGACGTAATATTTTCCCTTTTCCAGCGTATCGACGAGCGGCAATTTCGAGGGCGCAGGGCCCGCCGTCGGCGTGACGGAAGGCGCCTGTCGCACCGGCGCGACCTCGGCAACCGGCTCAGGCGTTGCTGCAGGCTCAGGCTTTTTATCCGTTGCCGGAACAGGCGCGACGGCGATCGAGCTTGGCTGAACGGGTTCGGCGATAGGAACCGATTCCGCCGCATCTGGCGCGGCGGGAGGATTAGGTTCCGCAGGCACGAGAGTGACCTCGGATTCGGCGAGCGCGTCGACCGGTTCATCGTATACGAGCGGGGACTCCTCGGCGGTAGTCGCGGGGGTTTCCTTCGCCACTTCGAGCTCGGGTTCGGCCATGACGCCGGGATTTACGCCCTCAGCCTCGGGCGCAATCATCTCGGAAGCCGCGGATGCGACGGAATCGACGACGGGTTCCGGTGAAGGTTCGTCGGCGGCTTCAGAATCCTGGGCGACGCCATCGTCGGTGGAAACTACGGCCGTTGGCTCAAACGGCGTTTCTTCCGAAGGCTCGGGCGCGATTTCTTCGGCGATCGCGTCGTTCGATTCCACGGGAGGAGTTTCTGCGAGCTCCGGCTCATTCGCGGGATTCTCTTCCGCGACGGACGTAACGGCGGAAGAATCCGCTGGAGCTGAATCGTTTTGCGGCTCAGGGGAGGCGACTTCCGTCGCGGGGACGGTTTCGTCAACCACCGCGGGTTCTTCGTCCAAGGGTGGCGAGGATTCGTCAACGGGTTGCACGACCGCGACTAACGGGTCTTGCTCGCCCGCGGCAATAGTCTCAAGGGGTATGGCAGACTCTCGAGGTTGCGCTGATGCGGGTACGGCGGCGGCGGGATTCACGTCGGGATCGTCGCTGAGTCCGCCGGTCGAGTCCGCGAGAGTGCCGGATGCGGGCCGCTCGACAACCGAGGGAACGGAAATGCGAACGCGGCTCACCGTCCCGCTTTTTACGTTCAAGGCGGACGCGGTTTCCGGCGAAAGTACGGCGACGAGGCCCGGAACGCCCGACGGTCCGGTAATTACGACGCGCACGCTGCGGTCAGTCTCGAGGTTCACGATCTCAACGATCGTGTTTTTCGGGAACATGTCGCTTCGGGCGTACAGGCCCGCCCCCGGAAATTCCGTAGAGTCGGCTATCCCCGCGTTACCTTCCCAAATAGCCCATGCGGACGTTATCGGAACGAGCGACAGCGCCGCCGCGGCGACGATAAGCGATAATAAACGTCTCATTTAATTTTCTCCCCCCTATCTTTCCCAATCGCGGCGAGAGCCCGCTTGGAGACCTCGTCGGCGACGATACGCGACCGTTGATATGGATCAAAATCGGTTATACCCAAAGCGGCGACCTCAAGCGTTTTTTCATCCACGACGATGGCGCGCGCGACGCGCACGACGCGCCACTCAAGGCCGATTAATTCGGCCCAGGATATTTTCTTTTGCTCATCGGTTTTTACCGTAGGTCCATAGCGCAAATTCACCGCGACTAAATAATCAGAATACCCAAACGCCGCCTCCTTCACCCCGTAATTCAGCTCGGTCGAGAATTTCGATCCGTCAAGGCGAAGGTCGGTGTTCGACACGATCTGTCCCGCGTCGAAAAAACGGCTGAGTAGCTCATCCTCGATCGCCCGACTCATGTCGACGGCGACGGACGGAGCCTCCTCGTTCTGCGACACGGTAAGAGTCACCGTTTCAGCGAACGATACCGCCAATACGGCGAATTGGATCGTCAGAAGCAAACTTACGTAACGCGCATGGCGGCCGAATCGCATGGAATGATCCCCTTCTCCTTTATGTATCGGAATCGCCGGTGAACCCATGAGAGTTTTTTCCCCCGAGGGGGCTATTCTCATCGACTCGCGACCTGTGGTATTTTGTCGTAATGAAGTATTTTGCCCTGCAGGTGAAAACGCGCTCGGAGGAACTATTCATTAAGAGAGCGACTCAATCGTTCTCGCGAGGCGCGTCTTCTCCCGTCACCATGCTTTTTCCGCGCAGGCGAATGGTAATTCGCAAGGCGGGAGCCGCGAAAACGACGCTCGAACCCGTGTTCCCCGGCTATATTTTCCTGGAGGCGGAAGAGCTCACGGACAGCATCTATTGGGATTTCCGAACCGTGCCGGGTTTTTATCGCTTTTTACCCGATAACCTGCGCAGGGCCCCGCTTGAGGGTAAGGATTTGGCCACGCTCAAGCATTTTATCGCCCTCGGCCCCATCGCGGAAAAGTCAAAGGTGAGTTTTGACGGGGAGGATCGCATACAAGTCGCCGAAGGACCGCTGAAAGGACTTGAAGGACGGATCGTAAAGGTCGATAAGAGAAAAGGAAGGGCCAAAGTGAAATTGGACCTCTACGACGAGGCGTTTCTCGTCGATCTCGCATTCGAGGTATTAGGCAAAACATAAATGACGCGGGAATTTTCCGAGACGAACATTTACATTATCGGCGCCGGGCTTGCGGGGACGATGCTCTCGCGCGAAATCCGGGAAAAGGAGATTTTCGGCTCGGTCATCGCGTTTCTCGACGATGACCCGGCGAAAATCGGCAGATCCATCGACGGTGTGCCGATACTCGGCCCCATCAGGCAAATCGCGCGTTTAGTGCGCATTGGGCCGAACGACGAGGCCCTCATCGCGATACCGAGCGCGAGCCCGGAAACCCTCAGGGAAATTTACGCGGTGCTGAAAGCCGCGGGCTTTTCCCGAATCAGGCTCTTGCCGGGCATCGCGCAAATTCTCGAGGGGAAAGCCCACCTCATCCAGGCGCGCGACATAAACCCGCAAGACCTTCTCGGCAGGGCGCCCGTATCCATAAACTTGAAAAAAAGCCTCGCGTACCTCCGGGCGCGCCGCGTGCTCATAACCGGCGCGGGAGGCTCGATCGGCAGCGAACTCGCGCGACAGCTCCTCTCGGGCGGAGCGGAGCGCATTTACTTATTCGGCCACGGCGAAAACTCCATCTATCAGATCGACCGGGAGCTCAGGCTCCTACAGGAGGCGGGAGTCGGCGAAAAAGCGACGATAGTGCCGGTCATCGGCGAGCTGAAAGACCGGGACTACATGCGCTACATCGTCAAGCAGCTCAAGTGCGACGTCGTGTTCCACGCGGCGGCGTACAAGCACGTCCCGCTCATGGAGGCGAACCCGGTCGCCGTCGTCGAGAACAACGTCTTAGGTACGGCGAACCTCTTGGACGCGTGTCTTGAGGCGGGAGTCCGCCGCTTCGTGCTCATATCCACCGACAAGGCGGTTGAGCCGGTTTCGGTCTACGGGGCCTCTAAGATGCTGTGCGAAAGGCTCGTGCTCCGCGCGGCGCGATCAGCCGAGGGAAAGGACGCGGCATACACCTTCGTGCGGTTCGGGAACGTATTGGGATCGCGCGGCTCAATCCTGCCCCTGTTCGTCGATCAGGTAAAAAAAGGCGGCCCCGTCACGGTGACCGACCCGAATATGGTACGCTACTTCATGACCATCCCCGAAGCCTGCTCCCTCGTCCTCAAGACCGGCGGAGTCGGCGTCAACGGCGAAACGTATCTCCTCGACATGGGAGAGCCGGTCAAGATACTCGACGTCGCCGAACAGCTCATTAAATTCATGGGGTACGAGCCGGGAACCGATATCCCCATCGCGATTATCGGGGCGAGGCCCGGCGAACGGCTCGACGAGCCGCTTTGGGCGACGGACGAGACGCCCGTTCCGACCGAGCACGAAAAAATCCTGCGGCTTGAGCGCAAGGACCGCTCGCTCGACCTCGGCGCGGTGATGGCGACCATCAAGCCCTACTGTTACCTGACCCCGGAAAACCCGAGCCTGTATCGAAACAAAGAGGGCTTGGTGAAGGCCCTGAAGGCTTCGATCCCCTCGATCGGAGGAATGCGCGATGAGCGATAACGATAAGCCCACAAACGAGCGATTCATCCCTTTTTTCAAGCCATCGTTTTCCAACGCCGAGGAAGACGCGGTCATCCGCGTGCTTCGCTCGGGTTGGCTCACCACGGGAAAAGAGGCGGCCGCCTTCGAATCCGAGTTTTCTTCCTTCGTCGGCAGTCCCCATTGCCTCGCGGTTAACAGCGCAAGCTCGGGCCTCATGCTCGCGATGGAGGCCTTCGGCGTCGGACCCGGCGCGAAAATCCTCACGACGCCCTACACGTTCGTCTCGACCGCGACGAGCGCCCGGCATCTCGGCGCGGAAGTCGCCTACGCGGACATAGAGCGCGATAGCTACGGCATTGACCCCGAGAAAGTCGAGGTCGCATTGCGGAAAGACAAGACGATCAGGGCTATCGTCCCGGTTCACATCGCGGGAAACCTCTGCGACATGGAATCGATCCGCGAAATCGCCCGCCGATACGGCGTTCCGGTCATCGAGGACGCCGCGCACGCATTCCCGTCGAAAACGGAAAACGGATACGCGGGGACGCTCGGCGACGCGGGAATTTTCTCGTTTTACGCGACGAAGACGATCACGACCGGCGAGGGCGGCATGGTCGCGGTTCGCGACGGAGATGTCGCGAACCGAATACGGACGATGCGCTCGCACGGCATCGACCGCAACACATTCGACCGTTACACGTCAAAAACCGCGTCGTGGAAATACGACGTCGTCGACGAAGGATGGAAATGCAATTTGCCGGACATACTCGCCGCCATCGGGCGGGAGCAGCTCAAAAAGGCGAACTCTTTTTTCGAGCTACGATCCGCGGTTGCCCGCCGCTATACGCAGGCGTTCTCCGCTTTCGATTTTCTGCGGTGCCCGCCGGACGGGCCGGGTAACGCGTGGCATCTGTATCTCCTGCGCTTCGATACCGATAGGCTCGATTGCGGCCGCGACGCCATCGCCCAGGAACTTCAGGACGCGGGCTTGGGCGTCTCGATGCATTTCATTCCCCATTTCGAGCTGACCTGGTGTAAAAAGCGCTATGGTCTTTCGAGCGATGACTTTCCCGAGGCCGCGAAAAAATACGAGACGACGATTACCCTTCCCTTTTACCCCGGCATGGACGGGGAAACCGTGGAACGGGTCATCGAAACCGTGACGCGGATAGCGTGCAAGCACGCGAGGATTCGCCCATGAACGGAAGGCGGTTCTTTTCCGATATCGATTTTCCCGATCAATATTACGGCGTGCTCGTGCGCTCATCCATCGAGCGGGGCCGATTGGTCGACATCAAGCAACCGTCAATGCCCGACGGCTATTATTTCTTTTCCGCCACCGACATTCCCGGCGAGAATAAAATTTCCGCCATGGGCACGACCATACCGGTTTTCACGCCGTACGAGATACAGTATTTCGGCGAACCGCTCGGCATCATCGTCGGGCCCGACCTCGAAACCGTCCACGAGCTCGTCGCCGAGGTGCTCATCGAGACGGAAACCCTTGAGCCGCTGAAGTTCTCGGAAAAGTTCCCCTCTTCGCAGGTTTTGGGAAAGCGGATTCTCACCGATGGCGACGCCGACAGAGTTTTGGCCAAGGCCGAACGGGTCGTCGAAAGCGAATGTGAAATCGGGCCACAGGATCATTTTTACGCCGAACCGCTCGGGGTGAACGTCAACGTGAACGTTAAGACCGGAAAGCTCGAAATCTATACCGCCACGCAGTGGCCATTTCACGCCCGGGCCGCCGTCTCGGCGGTTCTCGACCTCGATAGCGACGACATCGTGATAATGCCGACCGCGCTCGGGGAATCGATGGACGGGAAAATTTGGTATCCCTCGCTCCTCGCGGCCCAGGCGGCCCTCGCCGCGGTCATGTGTAAAAAGCCGGTCAAGCTCTCGTTCTCACGCCAAGAAGACTTTCTGTTCAGCGGGAAGTCGGCGCCGGTGAAAATACGGTACCGCACGGCCCTCGGCCCCGACGGGAACATCGAGGCGATGACGGTCAGGGCGCTCATTAACGCCGGCGCGTTCAGTCCCCTCGTCGACGAAATCGTCGACCGCATGGCCGTCGCGGCGATTGGCCTATACTCCGCCAGTTCGTACCGCATCGAGATTTTCGCGCTGAAGACGAGCCTTCCGCCCCTTGGCGCCTTAAACGGATGGGGCGAGGCTCAGATATTTTACGCGCTCGAGTCACACGTCTCGGCGATTATCGCGAAGCTCGACACGTCGCCGGTCGAGTGGAAACTCCTCAACCTGAAAGGCAAGGGTCACACGACCGTCACCGGAGGGGAGATTACCGGCGACTTTGGCTACACGGAACTCATCGAGCGACTGTGCGCGGAATGCGATTTTCCGCGTAAATACGCCGCTTACGGCTTGCTGAACGGACGCAGGCACAATTACCGGGACGGACCGTTGCGGGGGATCGCACTGTCCATCGGCTTCCAGGGAAACGGCTTCGTGGGAAAAACCTACGACACGGCCCGATACGCCGTCGAGGCGAGCATCGGGACGGACGGGACGCTTCGCCTTTCGGCCGGACAGCTATCCCCGGCCATGCAGGGAGTCGCGCGAAACATCGCGACGAAAATCCTCGGCATCGAGGATGCCTCGATCGTCTTCGTCGGGGATGACACGGACACCATGACGGAAAGCGGGCCAAGGACGCTGTCGAGCGATATCTCGATCATCGCCCCCCTCATCGAAAAATGCTGCCAGACCATCCAGCGACAGCGTTTTCGCCATCCGCTCCCCATTTCGGTCAAGAAAACCTACAAGCCGACGAAGGGAGACGAGTGGAAGGCCCAGACGATGACGGGAATGCCGTTCGTGTCGATCACCGCGGGAGCGAGCATCGTCGAGCTCGAGATGGACCCTATTACCTACGACACGAAAATACGGGGCATTTGGCTTGCCTGCCGGCCGGGAAAAGTGATGGACGAGCGGGCCGCGCTCACGACGCTCAGGAAAAGTGTGCCGACCGCGATATCAAAAGTGCTCGCGGAAAGCATCGTCATTAAGGACGGAAAACTTTCCCCGAAGGACAGCGTGCAGTACGAGGTGCTTCCGCCGTCCCTCATACCGCCGATCTCGGTTACGGCCCTTGAATCCGACGGCCCGCCGAAGGGCGTCGGCGCGATAGCGCAAAACCTCATTCCCTCCGCGTACGCGGCCGCCCTCGCCCAAATCACGGGGCAGGAAATAGCGGTCATCCCCATTGACGCGCGGCACGTATACGAAGCGATGAACCTCACGGAGGAACGCAAATGATCATTCCCTTCGAGCTGAACGGGACGATGGTGTACCTTGACGCGAACCCCGGGGAGCGGCTCGTCAGGATCTTGCGGCAACGCTTCAAGCTGCTCGATAGCAAGGAAGGCTGCCTTTCGGGACGCTGCGGGTCGTGCATGGTCCAGCTCGACGGAAACCCGGTCCCCTCGTGCATCATCCCGGTCTTCGAGGTGAAGCACCGTTCCGTCCGCACGATTGAGGGCTTTCGGCAAACCGAGGATTTCGCCGATATCCGACAGGGATTCGACCGAGCGAGGGTGACGATGTGCGGATTTTGCGACGCGGGGAAAATACTTATCGCCGACTCGATTCTCCGACTCGAGCCGAAGCCGAGCGACGAATTCTCGCGATCGATGTTTTCCGGGAATATTTGCCGATGCACGAGCGTCGACGACCTCGTCGAGGGTGTGCGCATCGCCGGCGCGATCAGGCGAAAGAGGCTCAATGCTCAATAAATTCACCACCGTATACAGCGCGAACTCGGTCGCCGACGCCCAGCTCATCCTGAAGAATATCGCCGGAATCTCGATTATCGCCGGCGGCACCGAAATCGCCCGCCGACAAACGGGAAGGTCGCTACACTTGCCGGCGAACGTACTCGCCCTCTCGCAGATACCCGAGCTCAAGACCATGAGCAAAACCGAGCGGTACGTGGAATTCGGCCCGTCGGTCACGCTTTCGAGCATTCTCCAACTCGGGAAAAAAAACGTGCCCGACGTCCTCTACGACGCGATCTCGACCATCGCGAACCCCGCGGTGCGATCGCTCGCGACGCTCGGCGGAAACGTATCGGCGAAGGGACAGCGGCTCGCCACGTTCGCACCGCTACTCGCCCTCGACGCTCGGCTCGAAATACGCACGGCCACCGACGCCTACTGGACCCCGATGGCCCGCTACTTCACGAACACGGGGCGGGACCAGCCAAAGACTCCCGAGTTCATCGACCGACTGCGCATACCGACGGAAAACTGGGACATCGCTCTCTACCGAAGGATCGGCCATCCCGGAATCGTCACCGACGCCACGGCCTCGTTCGTGTTTCTGGTAAAATCCGAAAAAAACATCCTCTCCGACATCAGGATCGCGTACGCGGGGAAATTCTTTTTTCGCAAAAGAGAGTTCGAGAACCTGATAATCGGCCGATCGCTGCCCCTCGACGCGAAGGACGTGTCGATACTCCTCGACAAAGCCGAAATTTTCTTCAGCCCCGCGCTTTTCCCGCCCTCCTTCGAGCGGACCTGCCTATTCAATTTACTCGAGGACGCCCTGCGCATGCTCCTGTAACGCGTCAGCGAATGAGCATCGAATCGCCATACGAGAAAAATCGATAGCGCTCGTCGACCGCATGCCGATACGCGTCGAAGATATGGTCGCGTCCAGCGAACGCGGAAACGAGCATGAGCAAGGTCGATTCGGGCGTATGGAAATTCGTGAACACCTGATCGACGACCTTAAACCGATAGCCGGGATAAATGAAAATGCCCGTCGAGCCTTCGCCGACGCGAAGCCCTGCGGAAGGCCCGTCCCACGCGGACTCAAGCACGCGAATGCTCGTCGTGCCGACGGCGAGAACCGGCCTGCCCTCGGCTTTCGCCGCGGCGACGCGGGCGGCAACCGAGCCGGAAACGGAATACGTTTCCTCGTGCATCACGTGGGATTCTATGTTTTCCGACCGTACCGGAAGGAAAGTACCCAAGCCGACGTGCAAGGTAACCGTGAGCCGCTCGACTCCCTTGGCGTCGAGCGAGGAAAGAATGTCGTCGGTGAAATGGAGTCCCGCCGTCGGGGCGGCGACCGAACCGATATGCCGCGCGTACACGGTTTGATACCGATCCGCGTCGGATAGCTCGTCCTCGCGCTTGATGTACGGAGGCAACGGAAGATGGCCGTTCCGCTCGAGCCAGGCGTCGTCAATCGGGCGGTCAAAACGCAAATAGCGAAACTCTCCACCCGTGTCGTCCACCGGGCCCTCGACTATTTCCGCGCGCGTGCCGTCGCTGAACGTATACGCGCGGCCGGGCTTATGTCGCTTCGCGTTCCTGACCATCGCCTTCCAGAGTCGACCGGAAAGACCGTCCTCGAACGCGGACGAGCCCAAGTCCCGGCATGCGACTAAAAGGAATTCCGCGACGTTTCCGCTCGACTCGGCGGTAGCGAACAAACGCGCGCGCCTGACTTTCGAGTCGTTGAAAACCATCACGGTACCGGGCTCGACGAGCGATACGATATCGGAAAAAGAATGATCCTCGTAGCGACCGCTCGACCGATCGAGGGTCAACAGGCGGTCTTTGCCGCGATCGCTCGGCCGCTGGGCGATGAGCTCCTCGGGTAAATCAAAATAAAAGTCTTTCGTCAGCATAATCCCCTCCCGCGCGACGCCGTTCCATTCCCAAATGCTCATACGCGCGGTCGGTTACCATGCGTCCCCGCGGGGTCCGCTGCAACAGCCCCGCCTGAATAAGATAGGGCTCGTAATAGTCCTCGAGCGTATCGAGGGCCTCGCCGACCGAAATCGCGAGCGTCTCCGCGCCGACGGGTCCACCGCCGTAATTTGAAATGATGGAAGCGAGTATCTCTCGGTCATACCGCTCGAGGCCGAGCGAATCTATCTCGAGCTTTTCAAGCCCGGTCGAAACGGTTTTCCGCGTTATCGTGCCGGTTCCGAGTATCTGCGCAAAGTCCCGCATGCGTCGCAAAAGCCGGTTCGCGACGCGCGGCGTGCCGCGCGAACAGCGCGCGAGATCAAGTGCCGCTTCCTTCTGTATCGAAAGTCCCAAAATGCCCGCGGAACGGAGAATGACCGAGGAAAGCTCGGCCTCGTCGTAAAACGCGAAACGCTGCACGATGCCGAATCGGCTGATAAGCGGACTCGACACCATGCCCGCGCGCGTTGTCGCGCCGATGAGCGTGAACGGCGGTATCGGGATCCTGACCGTGCGGGCGCTCGGGCCTTGGCCGATAATCCAATCAAGCTCGTAGTCTTCCATCGCGATATAGAGCATCTCCTCGATCGCCGGCTTAAGACGATGGATCTCGTCGATAAAAAAAACGGTCCGCTCGGTTACCGTCGTGAGAATTCCCGCGAGGTCTTTGGGTTTATCGAGGGCGGGAGCGCTCGTCACTTTGAAATCGACGCCGAGTTCGTTCGCGGTAATCTGCGCGAGCGTCGTCTTCCCCAGCCCGGGCGGCCCGATCAAGAATACGTGATCGAGGCTTTCTTGGCGCGCGCGCGCGGCCTCGATAAAGACGGAGAGGTTCTGCTTGATGGGCTCTTGTCCCTGAAAGTCGGCGAGTAGCCGGGGCCTGAGCGCGCGGTCCCGCTCGTCCTCGGGACGAGCGGCGGGGCGAACGATCGATTCGTCTTCGTTCATGCGAGATTCCGTCATGAGCTTAACGCCACGATGGCGCGATGGAATAAGTCTTTCTCGAAATCGGCCGTGCCCTTCGATCCCGCCGATCGAAGCTCAGCGGCTATCGCCTCGACCGCCGGTTCGACGGCCTTGCGGTCAAAGCCCATATCGGTCAGGGCGCGCACGACGTCGGCGAACTCGGGCGCGACGGCAGACTGATTCGCGCGGGCGCCCTGCGAAGCGTAGGTGAGCTTTCCCTTGAGGGCAAGCACCATTTTTTGGGCGGTTTTCGTTCCGATGCCGGGCGCCGCGCAGATGCGGTCGACGTCGCCCGAATCGAGGGCAGACTCAAGATCGAGCGGGGAAATCGACGAAAGGATTTTCAGCGCCTGCTTCGCGCCGACCCCGTCGACGCGCATAAGATCGAGGAAAAGATCGCGCTCGCGGACGGAATAAAAGCCGAAAAGCCGCATTTGGTCCTCGCGGTGATAGAGCCACACGAAGGCGCGCGCCTTTGAGCCGAGCGGGCCGAACGAATCGAGGCTAAAGCTCGTCGTCGCGATCTCCCACTCGACCCCGTTCGTCTCTATGTAAATCGACGCTGGATTTTTCGCGGTTATCGTACCCGAAATGCTGTTGAACATTCCCCTATTATCCCCGTTTCGCCGGGCATTGGCAAGGGACGCGCACTACCGAGAAGCGGCCGAAAAATCAATCGTATTGACGCGCGTGATAGCCGCGGCGAGCGCGTCGGCCGCATGGTCGGGTTTCGGGATATCGGCGAGGCCGAGGAGCATCCGCACGCATTCCTGGACTTGGCGCTTTTCCGCCCGCGCGACGCCGACGACGGCGGCCTTTATCGCGTGCGGGGTAAACTCGCCCAACGCGATCCCTCGAAGGGATAGCGCGAGCGTAACGACCCCGCGCGCCTCGGCGACGCCCATGGCGCTCGTGACGTTTTTCGCGAAATACAGCGTTTCCATGCCGGCGCTCACCGGCCGGTATTCGTCGAGCACGGCGTTAAGCTGATCGAAAATGAGGCGCAACCGCTCGCCGTGCGGCAACGTCGACTGCGTGGAAATAACGCCATGCGCGATATGTGATACGCGCCCGCCGCCGAAGGAGACGATCCCATATCCCGTCGACGCGAGACCAGGATCAATGCCGATGACGACGCGAGAAGAAGTACGCATACCGCGATAATACCGCAAAAAACCCCGGCTGACCA
>QKAR01000084.1 GCA_003246335.1 Spirochaetales bacterium
CTGCAAAATCGCGAGGAAACAGGCCGATTTGACCAAATCGATGCGCTTGCCCGTGATGCGCATGACGCCGACGCCCGAAATGCCGGTAAAAAGCGAGAAAAGCGCGGGCGGCACGGAAAAATCCGACGCGCACAGGACCCCAAACGAAAGGAAAAAGGAAAAAAGCACGGCGCCGCGCTGGCCGACGAGGGCCGCGACGAGCATCGTGATGAGGGCGATCGGCAGCACCGCCGCAAGATCGATCGAAAGGCTAAAAACCTGCGCGCGGCTGACGACGAGAACCCCGAGATACACGAGCGAAAACGCGATCACCATGATAAACGAGTGCATTCGATCGAGGGTTTCCCCGTACACGCCCGAGGAGAAGACGTACAGCGAAAACGCGCAGAGGGCGAGCAGGCAGAGAATCGTCCCGAGGAAATGGCGTACGTCGATATACACGCCCGAGCTCGCGAGCGCCTCAAGCTGACGGTAGCTCTCCTCGGTAATGATGAAGCCGCGCTTAATGATCTTTTGTCCCTTATGGATAACGACCAAAACGGGATTCACCTGGCGGACGGCGGAGTCGAGCTTTGAGTCGCTTTCGTCGGATTGATACGCGAGGTTCTCCTTGACGAACGGACGCACGAGGGCGGTCACGAGCTCAAGGGAGGATTGGTTTTTTTTCATGAGCGACAGGGCGCTCGAAATATACGGCCGCAAGCCCGTCCAAGTCAAAAGGGTCTCTTTGGGAACCTCGACGCGCTCGGAGCGGTCGTTGCGCCAACGGACGATCTCGACGTTCGCCTGGTTAAAACGATCCATGCCCTCGTCGGGAAAGGTCGTGATGCCCTCGCTGACGATTTGCTTAAACACGTTTTGCGAGGCGTTCAGCAAGCCGGCGCGGTCGGGGGAGGCGTAGAGCGCCTGCAGGTTTTTTTTCTCGATCATGCCGGGATACTGCTGCTGAACCTCGAGAACGAATTGCTGTGAGCCGCTCGCGGTCAAAAAGGCGTTTTCGACGAATTCGACGAAATCAGCGTACGACGACAAAAGCGCGGCGGATAAGTCGCGGTCGTAGCGAAAGACGGCGGTAACGAGTCGTTGACGCGCCTCGCGGCGAATCCTCGTCGCGTTTTCGTCCACGAACGAGAAATCGCGGCTGACGACGACGTCCCGATCGGCAACTTTCCCGATCTCGAAGTCCGAAAGGCTTAATTGGCGGAATCCGTTCACCTCGACGAAGTTAAAATACGTCGCGATGCCGAGCACGGCGATAGCCGCGAGCAAAAAAAGCACTTCCGCACGCCGGAGCCGCATAAACTGCGCGAGGCTCGCCCAATGAAATAAGCGTGAAATGTTAGTCCTTGGCCTGTTCATATGCCTGCACTATTTTCTTTACGAGGGGATTTCGCACGACGTCGCGGTTCTCGAGGCGGACGAAACCGATTTCAGGCACGTTCGCGAGAACGCGCGCGCAATGGGTTAAGCCCGACTCGACGCGGCCGGGTAAATCCGTCTGCGAGGGATCTCCGGTGATAATCATTTTGGAGCCTTCCCCTAACCGGGTTAAAAACATTTTCATTTGCTCGCGCGTCGTGTTTTGCGCCTCGTCGAGGATGATGACGGCGTGATCGAGCGTCCTTCCGCGCATATAGGCCAACGGCGCGACTTCAATGAGGCCCGAATCCTCCATTTTCCGTATCGTCTCGACCGAAAGCAAATTCTCGATGGAGTCGTAGAGCGGTCGAAGGTAGGGATTGATTTTCTGGGCTAAGTCGCCGGGCAGGAAGCCTAAGTTTTCCCCTGCCTCCACGACGGGCCGGGTTAACACGACTTTTCTTACCTGACGAGAAAGCACGAGCTTGAGCGCCTCGGCGACGGCGATAAAAGTCTTTCCCGTGCCCGCGGGGCCAATCGCGAAAACGACGTCATGTTTTTGGAAATTTGCGATAAGTTCGGCCTGCTTAACCGTTTTCGGGTAAATTCTTCGGGTTGCACGGGGGATCTCGATGTAGGAATCGAACGTCGATGGCGCGCCTTCTTCCGCCGACATGGCGGAGATAAACGCCCGAATCATGTCAGGCGCGGACGACGCGTCGGCGTCGCGCGAAAGGACTCTCTCGACGAGAACTTGGAATTTACGGCAAACGTCTGCGTTCGTCGTCGCGACCGTCAATTCGTTCCCCCGAGTGACGACAGGCGCGCCGAGGTAATCCTCGATAACCCGCAAATTACCGTCGTTCACGCCGCATAAAACGGACAGTTGATCCTGACTTCCCACCACAATGGTATAACCGGTTTCCAAATAAACCTCTTTAGGGATAATTTTACCTAGAACAAGTCGCCCCAGTCAAGGCGTTTTTATTCGTCGTCATCTTCATCGTCATCGGTGGCATTGAGGCTGAAAACGCCGTTTTCCGACTTAACTTTCGTTTTAATGTCCGATATCGGGTTCCACTGGACGGAAAATGAAATGGTCGGCAAGAACTCGTATTTATGCGTATCGGCATTCAGTTCAGGCTCAATCGTCGTCTTAAGTTTCGCGGTCCAGTCGTGCAGATAGTGAGTTGCCGTAACGCTCATGGTTTTCAGCTTAAAGCCGGAAGAGCGGCGGGCCGCGTCGTCGTTAAAGGCGAACGAGTTCATTAAATCGCGCAGAACGTTGCGCTCGCCGGGCAAGGTGACGGGCAAGTCGACCCACTGCTGAAAGTATCGAGCGACGACCTCGTTCGTGCTATTTGAGCTAAAGGATACATCGAAAAATTCGTTTATTTTGAGCGTCAGCGCGGGCGTAAAATAAAACGAACTCTCGGTTATTTTTAAAAGGTTAAATTCAAGGTTCGTTTTAAGCTGGGCCTGAAGCGCGATTCGGTTTTTCCAGGAGTACAGCTTGAGGGGGCTCGAGCTATTGTTGAACGTAATCCCCGTCACGGTCGGTTGAAAGGATTCAGAGGTCCGTTTCCACCCATCGTTCTCGTAAAATTTGTAGCCGTACGTATTGGCCATCGTGTAATAGCCGGATAGCGGACCGACGGCGCCGGTAAATCCGAGTCTCGTCGGCTCTTCATCCTCGATATCGTAGGTATAGGACTGCGAAAAACTGATTGAATGAGGAAAAGTAAGCGTAAGCGTTTCCTTGAACGGATCCCACGTCCACGCGTTTTGGTTATCCTCATCCTCGTATAGTTTCGTCGAAAGCGCAAGCTTCGCGAAATCCCAGGCGAAGCCGGCGGTTCCCGCGTAGGACTGCGTCAACGGGGGCAAATCGGAAACGAGCGTGAGGGATTCGACGTTGTCGCCGAACGCGAGGCCCGCTACCGCAGTGGCTGCGTGCGTCGTCACGTAGTCTTTATCCCACTGAAAGGCGGTAACGTCCCACGCCGGCGAATCGACGTCGCCGTCATACTCGGACTTCACAAAGTCGCCGTCAAAATCCCAGCCGATGGACATGGGTTTGAGTAAATCGACGCGATTGAAGGGTTTATACTTCGCGGCGTCGACGGTGGAGAAAGAAAAATCGGTGGCCTCGTAATCGCTTGCCTTTACCGTGTTTATAGAGGAGTCGGTCGTATAGACCGATGGAGAAAGCCAGGGGTGATCTTGCTTCGTCCCCGTCCAAACGAGGGCGGAAGACACGGTAATCCGGTCGGTATCGAAAGCCCAAGCGCCGGTCACTTTCGCCGTCGTCGTAGTTTTATAGTACGTCGAGGCGTACTCATCCCACGCAATCTCGTCGGGAGAGTCCCAATCGCTCGCGGCGAATCGGTATTCCTGCGCTATCGACGGGTCGAGCGACCAGGTAAGGTCAAAAACCCACGAAGGAAAAGTCGGGGCAGCATCGCCTGAGGCGACGTCCGGGAAAAATCGCGCCGTATCAGCGGCCGATAAGCCGTCGTCGTTTTTTTCGAGCGAATCCTCGTACGGATTCGCGAGACCGGACGTGTCCGCGGCGGGTTTCGTTTTTTCTGGCTCAGCATCCGATGAATAGAGGGTTCCGCCGAACGATAGCGTAACGGTGGGCTTAAAAATTTCCGGGTAGAAAAACTCGTTTTCTGGCGAGTAGGTACTTTCTAGGGAACTGGAGGAAAGGGAGCTATTCGTCTTTGAATTGAAAGTCAAGATCGCCGAAGCGCTCGTTATGGAGGCTTTTTCCAGATACGGCGAAGCGAACTCGAGGTTGGGGGCATACGAGCCGGTAACGTTCCAGGAATAAGAAGTCTCGTCGCTCAAGTCCGAGCCGAGCGCGAGGCTCGATTGATCGGTAAGCAACTGGAGCCAGTTGAGGTCCTCGGAGCGATCGAGAAAATCAGGCTTAAAAGACGGGTCAGAAATGAGCGGCAGGGATACGGAAAGTTGCCCCTCGTCTTGGGATAGTTTCGCGGTGAAAGTCGTCTTAAAGCGGAACGGGAATTCGTGACCGAAAGCCCAACCCGAATTAAAGTGCTCGTCTCCGGTATCGTCGTACGTTGAGTAGGAAACGCCGCTCGATGGTGGGTACAACGTGCGCGACACGCCGAAATACGTCGAGAAGTCGACGCTTTGAACGGCGGATTCGCCGTCGAAAGAACCGTCGAGGCCAACCATCGCGCCGAGGGAGGAATAGGCGTCGACCATTAACTTTAAGTAATCGTCGTCGACTTTTTTCGCGTCCTCGGGAAGGTTTTCGAGGAAGAGTCCCTGGCGCTTCTGCTCCTTGAGGGTGTCACCCTGCAAAAAATTCGCGAAAGACGTTCCCTCGCCGTCGTCGACGGTCGGCAGCGGCTTACGCCCATGGAGGTACGTCGTCGTTTGAACGAAATACCCCTCCCTATTTCGAAAGCCGAACACGGGATGGAAAATCATCTCGTCCGACGGATAATAAAAAAAGGGAATGTAGAACACCGGCAGAGGGCCGATGTAAAAAAGCCCATTGAGCAAGGCGAGCTCGTTCCCGGGCAACAGCCAAATGCGGGAGGCTTTTATAAACCAGTGGGGGTCCTCTTCGTCGCAGGTCGTCAGCACCCCGTCGCGGAACGCGATCGTCGAGCTTGAGTCCTTGCCGGTGAGGTCCGAGTGGATGATGTAGGGATCGGCGTCTTTTTTTCCGGCATCGCGTATGACGGTTCCGTCGGAGAACTCGCCTTCCTGCCGAGTGAGGTCGAACAGCAAGGCCGCGCCGTTAAAACTCTCCGAGCCAGATTTACCCGACGTATGCACGTACGAGATGTTCCCGACGGCGCTCAGCGTGTCGCTCGTTTTGTCGTACACGATCCTGTCGGCCCGTATCGTCGACACGGAATCGCCTTTCGTGACGACGATCGTGACCGCCCCCCCGAACGTGACGACCTCTCCGCCGTCGTCGCGCTTTGAGTATTCCGTCGTTTGAGCGGATTGAATTTCGACCGTCTGTTCCTCGCCGTACGCGAGGCCCGCGAGAAGAATGATGAAGGTAAAAGCCAGTCGAATGGCTTTGCGCCTCATCGCGATCGGTCCATCAACTCTTTCACGTAGTGGCCGGTGTAGGATCGCGCGCACGCGGCGATCTTCTCGGGCGTGCCGGTCACGATGACGTTTCCCCCGCGAACGCCGCCCTCGGGACCAAGGTCGATGACGTTATCGGCCTGCAGAATGACGTCGAGATTATGCTCGATCATGACGACGGTGTTACCCTGTTCGACGAGTCGCTGTATGACCGACATAAGCTGCTTTACGTCGGCGAAATGGAGGCCGGTCGTCGGCTCGTCCAGGATATAGAGCGTGCGACCGGTGGACACGCGGGCGAGCTCGTTGGCGAGCTTGACGCGCTGGGCTTCGCCGCCGGAAAGAGTCAGCGCTGACTGGCCGAGCTTGATGTAGCCGAGCCCGACGGAAAGAAGCGTTTCCAGCTTCCGCGCGATTTTCGGTATCGGCGCGAAAAACTCGGCCGCTTCCTCGATCGTCATGTCGAGGACGTCCGCGATGTTCTTTCCTTTATACCGGACGTCGAGCGTGTCTTGGTTAAAGCGCTTGCCGTGGCAAACGTCGCAGACGATGTACACGTCGGGAAGGAAGTTCATCTCGATCGTGATCGTCCCGTCGCCCTGACAATGCTCGCAGCGACCGCCCTTCACGTTGAACGAGAAGCGGCCGGATTTATACCCGCGCGCCTTCGCGTCGGGAAGCGCCGCGAAAAGGTTCCGTATCTCGGTGAACACGCCGACGTAGGTCGCCGGGTTCGACCGGGGCGTTCGCCCGATCGGGCTTTGGTCGATATTAATTACCTTGTCGATGCCCTCGACGCCGGAAAGCTCGCGATAGGCCCCCTCGGCGTAGGCGGTCCGCATGACTCGGTTCGAGATGGCGGGGAACAAGACGTCCGACAAAAGCGTCGATTTTCCCGAACCGGAGACTCCCGTAATACAGGTAAACGAGCCCAGGGGAATCTCGACGTCGATGTTTTTAAGGTTATGCTCCGTGGCGCCGAGAAGCCTGATCGATTCGCCGTTTCCCGCCCGACGCTCCGCCGGGATATCCATCTTCAGGGTCCCCGCGAGATATTGGCCGGTGAGGCTTTCCTTCACGAGCATGACTTCTTCGGGCGTCCCCTGGGCGACGATGTTGCCGCCGTGTACGCCCGCGCCCGGACCGAGGTCCACTACGTAGTCGGCGGTGCGGAGCGTTTGCTCGTCATGCTCGACGACGATGAGGGTGTTACCCAAATCGCGAAGGTACAGCAACGTGTCGATAAGCCGCTGATTGTCGCGCTGATGGAGGCCGATGGAAGGCTCGTCGAGAATGTAGAGAACACCGATGAGGCTCGAGCCGATCTGCGTCGCGAGGCGGATGCGCTGCGCCTCGCCGCCTGAAAGCGTCGATGCGTTCCGCTCAAGCGTGAGGTAATCGAGGCCGACGTTTTTCAGGAACGAAAGCCGCGCGGTTATTTCCTTCAGTATCTGGGCGGCGATTTGCCGCTCGGACTCGGAAAACTCGATTTTTTCGAAAAAGCCGATCGAGTCGGCGACGGAAAGGCTCGCTAAGTCGATGATGTTCTTTCCGCCGACGGTTACCGCGAGAACCTCGGGTTTCAGCCGCTTGCCTCCGCATACCTCGCAGACTCGGTTCGACATATAGCGCTCAAGATTTTCCTTTTGCGCATCGGAGAATGTTTCGTTATAGCGGCGCTTGAGGTCGGAGATAACCCCCGGCCAGCTTTGGTGATACTTGAAATGACCGGTTCCCTCGCGGTTCTGGTAGACGAAATCGATCGCTTCCTCGCCGGAGCCGGTCATGACTATCGAAAGATTTTTTTTCGAGAGGCTTTTTATCGGATCGGAAAGGGAAAATTTGAATTTTTTCGAGAGCGCCTCGAATCGGCTCCTGTTCCAGGCCGAATCGGGGTTATAGGGCGCGAAGCCGCCCTCGTCGAACGAAAGGTTCGGGTCCGGGACGATGAGAGCGGGATCGAACTCGAGCTTCGCGCCGAGTCCCGTGCATTCGGGGCAGGCGCCGAAAGGGTTATTAAACGAGAAAAGTCGGGGCTGAAGCTCGGGGATGGATATACCGCAGTCGGGGCACGCGTTTTTTTGGGAAAAAAACGCCTCGCTCTCCGCGCCGTCCGCGTCCATGCGAGTCACGAGGGTAATGCCACCGCCGCTTTCAAGGGCCGTCTCGATTGACTCGGATAATCGCTTGCGGACGTCTTTCCCGAGAACGATGCGGTCGACGACGATCTCGATCGTGTGTTTTTTTTGCTTATCGAGCTTCACGCCGTCGTCGAGGTTAACGAGCATACCGTCGATGCGCGCGCGCGCGAATCCGGCTTTTTTCGCGTCGTCGATGACTTTTTGGTGCTCGCCCTTCTTCGCCTTAATGACCGGCGATAAAATTTGCACCTTCGTGCCTTCGGGCCATGAAAAAACGGTGTCGACGATTTGGTCGACCGACTGCTCGCGAATTTCCTTCCCGCATTGCGGGCAGTGCGGTTTACCGACGCGAGCGTACAAAAGGCGATAATAATCGTAAATCTCGGTAACGGTGCCGACGGTCGATCGGGGGTTTCGATGGGTCGTTTTTTGCTCGATCGAGATCGCGGGAGAAAGCCCCTCGATGTAATCGATATCGGGCTTATCCATCCTTCCGAGGAACTGGCGGGCGTAAGAAGAAAGAGACTCGACGTAACGCCGCTGTCCCTCCGCGAAAATGGTATCGAAAGCGAGAGAGCTCTTGCCCGAGCCGGAAAGCCCCGAAATCACGATGAGCTTATCTCGGGGCAATTCTATGTCGATGTTTTTTAGGTTATGTTCACGAGCGCCTTTCACGATCAGTTTATCGAGGCCTCGGCGCGGGGTTTGGGCGGTCTTTTTCATAAGGATGATAATATCCGTTGTCGATCGACCGGTCAAGAAAGGGCGGAAAAACCGCGCCCGTCAGCGTGACAGGGGAAGAACGAGCGGGGCGTCGCCGTTATGGGGCAGGATAAGCGAATGCCCGTTGCGAAGTTCCGTCCACGAATCGCTCGCCGCGTATCCCGAGGATGAAGCGACGCTGGTTTTCGAGCCGTCATCGTGCGTGACGGTGGCGTATAATATCGTAAAGTACGAGGGGAGACGGTCTGCCCACCCCGCGTCGGCGTAGAGCTTTCGAAGGGCGTCGCTGAATTTGGGCGCTTCCGCGTGCGCGCGGGTAACTACGGTGAAACGAGCGGTTTGGACGATGCAGTTATAGCTGGCGTCGGGATAGTCGTTCCTCAAAAGGCCAATCGTCTCAGCGACGGCAGTCCGCGCGTCTTCCGCGGAGGCTACGGCGACGTCCCCGCCGGGAACGCGGGCGATGAGCCTCGAGTAAAAGAGGTCCGCGAAAAGTCGCGAATCCGACATCGTCGATGAACGTGAAATTCCCAACGATTCGCGGTACGGCGCGGGACGATTCACGATATTTCCGGCATCGTCGCCGATCGTGCCATTATGAGCGAACGCTATGCCGCTAAACGCGAAAGGCTGTTGATTGTCTAAATTAAGCGCGATGCCGGGACTCGCCAGTCGCTCATGGATAAGCGCCGAGACAAGGGTTCGCGAGGTAAGCGCGTCGAACATGGCCTCGTCGTAAAAGGCCGACTCGTTTGAAAGATAGCAGGATCGACCGGCGGCGCCGACCGCGACTATCCCCCAGCCATCGCGATGGACTTCGGCTAAGCGGCGAACCTCGCTTAAAAGCGATGAGCCCAGGGCGGTCCGCATTGAAAGGGGTTCTCCGGCGTGAACGCACGTAAAAAGTCTGCACATACCACAACTGTAGACGATTCGCTGAAAAAAGGAAAGAACGGCGGCGAAAGCCGTATTCGGTACCCTTGTGTAATCCGGCCGATACTTGTAAGCTCCGAATAATGGATATTTAAGGGAATAAGGAGCCTGTCATGAAAACAATGCATTCCAAAGTAACGGTACTGGGCGTTGCCCTTGCCTTCCTCGCGGGATCCCTTTTCGCGCAAGGGAAACCCATCGACGCGGCCGCCTTCGACGCCATTCTCGCCGCTGGCCCGGTCGCCGACGACGCGACCATCGCATCGAGCGAATGGGCGACGAAAATCAAGAAAGCCGGGACGCTTCGCCTGGGCGGCACGCAAACTTCCAACCTTTTTTCGCTCTTGAACGAAAAAGACGGAAAAATTCGCGGTTTTGACGCGGGACTCGCGCAGCTCATCACCCGGTATATTCTTGGGGATTCCTCGAAGTACGGCTTTACCCAGGTAACCTCTTCGACCCGGGAACAAGTCCTGATCAACGATCAAGTGGACATGGTTTTCGCGACCTATTCCATCACGCCTGCCCGCGCGGAAAAAATCTCGTTTGCCGGCCCGTACTATACCTCCCAGGCGGGAGTCCTCGTAAAGTCGACGAATCAGGCGATTAACTCATATACGGATCTCGCCGGAAAACGAGTGGCTACCCAAGCCGGTTCCACCGGCGTCGCCGTGCTCAAGCAGTACGCGCCGAAAGCGAAAGTTCTCGAGTTCCAGACGCATCAGGAATCGGTCGACGCGCTGAAGCAGGGCCGAGTGGACGCGTACGTCATCGACTACACCTTGCTCCTCAACACGCTGAGCCAGGGCACCGGGGATCTCCGCCTCGCGGGCAATCCCTTCGGAGCCGAGGACCCGTACGGGGTCGGCCTTCCCAAAAACTCCGACGGCGTCGCCTTCGTCAACGCGTTCCTGAAAAAAATCGCCGAGGACGGGACGTGGGCGAAGCTCTGGTCCGTCGCGATCGGCGATCGTACCGGGAATCCCAACGTTCCGGCGGCACCCGCCATAAAGTAACGAAATACCGGTTTTATCAATTGCGCGCGGAAACCCGCACACGCGGGTAACTTCGCGCGCAACCGTTCAATTTCATGGAAATTCAATGAACGATCTTATTAAGCTCTTAACCGACTTCGGGCCGTCATTCGCGATTTCGACGCTCGTCACCTGGAAACTCACGATCATCTCGTTTTCCCTGGGATTCATCCTTGCCGTCACGCTGACTTTTTTAAGAATACTGCCGATAAAACCGCTGAAGCTGTTCGTTGAGGCGTACGTCGAGGTATTCCGAAATATCCCGGGGGTGGCGCTTCTTATCATCATCGTGTTCGCCCTGCCCTACCTTAACGTCGTAATCGATTACGAACCTTCCGTCATACTCACGCTCGTCCTCGTTTGCTCGGCCTTCGCGACCGACAACCTGAGAACCGGAATTAATACCGTCGACGTTGGACAGGTCGAGGCGGCGTATAGCCTGGGGATGAGCCTCCTCAAAACGTTTTTTTTCATCGTGCTTCCTCAAGCCCTTCGCGCCGTGGTCCAGCCGATGACGTCGCTTTTAATCGGCATCATGCTCTCCACGGCCATAGCCTCGCAGGTTCCCGTATACACGCGCGAGCTGACGGGTCTCGTGGATAAAATCAATAACGAAACCGCCTCGGGTATTTTGACTTTTTTCATTACCGCCCTTTTATACGTGCTCACCGGACTCGCGATATCGTGGCTCGGCGCGCGGCTCGACAAAAAAGCGAGGATACTGCGATGAGAACCCGAACCGTCGAAGACGCTCTCTTCGAGACCCCCGACGCGAGAGCTAAAGCCCTTATAGCCGGAGGGACCATCGCGGCGATCGCCCTGCTTTTGGCGCTCGCCGCGCTCATCGTGCGGCAATTTTACCTCGCCGGCCAACTCGACTCCCGCTATTGGGGATTTTTCGCCTGGGCCACGACCTGGAAATTTTTGCTTTCCGGGCTCGGGGGCACGCTCGCTTCCGCCGCGATGGCCGCAGTCATCGCGCTCGGAGTCGGCTTACTCTTCCTCCTCGGCCGATTGTCGAAAATTTTGCCCATACGATGGGTTTCCGTCGCCCTCATCGAATTTTTCCGGGGCGTGCCGAGCCTCCTGCTGATATACTTTTGCTTTTTGATCCTTCCGCCTCTCGGGGTCAAGATGAGCAGCTACTGGATGGTGACGCTACCGATCGGGCTGAGTACCGCGGCGGTTGTCGCCGAGGTTTACCGGGCCGGCGTACTCGCGGTTCCCCGCGGTCAGGAAGAGGCCGCCGCGAGCCTCGCCATGCGCGAATGGCAAATTTTTTTCTACATAGTCTTTCCGCAGGCTATTCGGTACGTTCTGCCGTCCTTAGTCGCGCAACTCGTCATCGTCGTGAAAGACACGACGTTCGGTTACGTGGTTACGTACGCGGAATTAATGCAAAACGCGAAAGTGCTCGTGGCCAACTACGATTCGCTCGTGCCGGTATATTTGATAGTCGCCGTGATCTACTGCCTGCTTAACTACGCCATTTCCCGTGCGTCGAGAGGCTTGGGCAGACGCAAGGCGAACCGTTCCGATGCATTCGCCAAAATCAGCTGAAAAATCGAGGACCCAAAAATATGAACGAAAGAATTCGCGTCGTTAACGCCTGTAAGAATTTCGGCTCGCTCAAAGCCTTGAATAACGTATCGATGTCGGTGACGGCGGGCGAAACCGTCGTGATCATCGGCCCATCGGGCTCCGGTAAAAGCACCTTACTCAGAAGCGTCAATCGCCTCGAAACGCTCACGTCGGGCGATATTTGGATTGACGACGATCACGTCACGAACAGAAACGCCCAAATCAGGCGAATTCGCGAAGGCGTCGGCATGGTATTCCAAAACTTCAACCTCTTCCCCCACCTTTCCGTGCTTCAGAACATCACCATTTCGCCGATGCGGGTCAAGGGAATCTCGAAATCCGTGGCCGTCGCGAAGGCCATGGAGCTCCTCGAACGAGTGGGACTTTCCGAAAAGAGGGACGCCTTGCCTGAACAACTTTCGGGTGGCCAAAAACAGCGAGTCGCGATCGCGCGATCGCTGGCGATGGAACCCAAAGTCATGCTTTTCGATGAGCCGACTTCCGCGCTCGACCCGGAGATGGTTAAGGAAGTGCTCGACGTCATGCGGGATCTCGCCAAGGGCGGCATGACGATGATGGTCGTCACCCACGAGATGGGGTTCGCCCGCGCGACCGCCGATCGCGTTATCTTCATGGATCAGGGCGAGATCATCGAGGAAGGAGAACCCGAGCGGGTATTCTCGTCCGCTAAAAGCGAGCGAACGAGAAAATTCCTGAACCATATTTTGTAGCGCGTCTCACTCGGCTCGGCGTATTTTTAAAACCCAAGCCGCGATTCCTTTCGATGGTGAACAAAAACGAACGGTCGAGAACTATAACGAGGTTGAACGTTGCTAGCGGCGGAAAACAAAGAAGCTTTTTACGCGCTGACGGGAATGGACATCCAAACGATGCCGTTCAACATCTCGTTTTTTGTATTTTCGCTCTTTCAGGGTTTAAGCTTTGTCACACAGGAGACATCGATATAGAGGGTTTACTTATCCTGCGAGAACTCACCGAATTCGCCAAAGCGCCGGTTATCCCCGTATGCATGGACGGAGACACATTTACCCGATATTCACCCAAATCGAGACCGTTCGAGAAAAACGCGCTCAAGCGAGTAGCCCTTATTCAAGACGATATTTAAACGCTTCACGGGATAGAATCTGTTCTGGAGCGCATACTCCCGACTGGCAGGCGCGTCGGGCAGAAAATCCTTGAATATAAAGGTTCCTTCGCGGTAATATGACGAAACAAGATTTATCGACCCAATCTTAATTTGACTTCGCTCGGCTACGTACCACCAAGATAAACTCACACTATATGATATCGCGCCTGAAAGAAATTCCTCCGCGAGGATATGGTCGCGTACATACACTGCGATACCAAAAAAAACTGATTACGATCCCCACGCTTGAGAATAATATGGATAAAACAAAAGTTGGATTTCTTGGCAGAGGGAGTGAAGCGTTTCAGAACTTAATGAAAGAAGACTCTTCGATCCATATCTTGAACCGCCCCGGGATTGCCGGAGACCGAGAAGTTTGAGAGGATAACGGTCATGGGCAAAGAAAACA
>QKAR01000056.1 GCA_003246335.1 Spirochaetales bacterium
TAGCCGCGCGACGAAAAACGAGGAGCTCATCATAGTCGTTAACGCGGCAAATAAAACGCAATCGCTCCGAATCGAACCGGAAAAAAAATGCGCGCGCTTCGGCCCTTGCTTTCCGCGAGCCCGAATGGAACGTTGCTTATGGGAAACGAAGTTTCCGCGCAAGATGGATCGGCAACCGCTTCCGTGCCGGGAGAAAGCCTTACGCTATTCGAGGTCGTTAGCCCCTAATGCTCGAAAAATACGCCGATTTAGCGGATTCCTGCGCGTGAATGACGCGGTCGCAGAAGGCCTCGAACTGTGGATCGGGAATTTGAGCCGCAGGCGTGCCGAGCAGATAACGCGCGCAGAGCCGCACGCCCTCGTCAAAGCGGACAGTCGCGCGATATCCCGGAACGAGCCGCTTAATTTTCGCGTTATCGAAAACGACCGAGTTCGACTTATCGCCTGCGAGCGTTCCGAGAAATTCGGGATCGCAATGGGAAAGGAAATCGGTCGTGACGTGGTATTTCTTCACGGCTTTCCCGAGAGCATCGCCGAGTCGGTCGTATATTTGGTTCCAGGTCAATGTTTCGTCTGAGGTTATATGCACCGTCTCCCCAATGGCGAAGGGATTTCCCATAAGCCCGAAAAAAGCTTGGGCGAAATCATCGCTCCACGTCATCGTCCACAGGGAGGTTCCGTCCCCATGCACCAACACGGGTTTCCCGCGCAAAATTCTATCGACGACTTGCCAACTTCCTTTTTTCCCGTGAACGGCGACGGGAAGGCTGCGTTCGTCGTAGGTATGGCTCGGGCGAACGATCGTGCAGGGGAAACCCCGTTTTCGATATTCTTCGAGTAAATAATTTTCGCACGCGATTTTATTGCGCGAATATTCCCACAGGGGATTCGCCAAGGGAGTCGCCTCGGTGATGACATGATGGTTGAGGGGTTTTTGGTAGGCCGAGGCGGAACTGATAAACATGAACTGTCTCGTTTTTCCCGCAAAGACCCTGACATCGCGCTCTAAATGTCCCGGAACAAACGCGATAAAATCGACGACGACGTCAAATTCCATGTCTTTGACAAGACTCGATAGCGTCGTCTCGTCTCCGCCGACGTCGCACGTTATTGAGGTGACGCCCGGACAAAGGCGGTCGTCGCGGTGTCCCCGATTCAGCGCGATCACTTCCCACCCTTCGGCGACGGCGCGTCTGGCTACCGCCGAACTGATGGTGCCAGTTCCCCCGATCAATAATGCTTTCATCGTTGCCCCCTCTGACAGTATACGGCTACTTTCAGCATCGCGAAAGACTTGACAAAATGATTAGTTTGTTTCTATCATCAACTTATGAATAAACGACAGTTTACCGTTGTGCTGCTCATCATTATTTATTTGGCGTTCATCAGTCTCGGATTGCCCGATACGGTGCTGGGTATCGCGTGGCCATACATGCGCGTCACCTTCAAAAAGCCGCTCGAATTCGCCGGATATCTCACGATCTTCGGAACGGTTTGCACGGCCCTTTCGAGTTTGATGAGTTCTCGCGTGCTCGCGCGTTTCGGCACGGGGAAGGTGACCTTCGTCAGTTGCCTAATGACGGCGACGGGCCTTTTAGGATATTCGTTCGCGCCTTCGTTCATCTGGCTGTTTTTCTTCCTTCCCTTTTTGGGCTTCGGAGCCGGCGCCATCGACTGCGGTTTAAACCTCTACGTCGCCAATAACTACTCCTCGCGCCACATGAACTGGCTCCATTGCGCGTGGGGCATCGGCGCGACTATCGGCCCGATGTTGATGACGGCCGTGATCGCTGGAGGACAGGTTTGGCGCCTGGGTTATCGCGCGATTGGCGGAATACAACTCGCGCTCGCCGCAGTCCTTTTCCTTTCGCTCGGACTCTGGGAAACCGTGAGACGGTCTCACGTTCAGGCCGAGGAATCGGGGAAAAATCCGCAAGATTCCGTGGACATACCGCGACGCAACGAAGCGGTGATTCTTACTCCGGAGGAGTCGGGACGAAACGAGGCTCGGCGAAAGCGGGCAATGGCGACACAGATCGGGATATTCATGATGTATGCCTCCTGCGAATATATGGTGGGACTGTGGGCCTTTAGCCTCCTGACGCGCGGGCGGCAAATACCCGCGACTTCTGCTGGATTGTGGGTATCGTTCTTTTACGCGGCATTAACCGGCGGTCGCTTTCTCACCGGTTTCATCGTCGATCGAATCGGAAATCGCCGCATGATAACGATCGGATTAACGACCGCCGTGGCCGGAGGGGCCATTCTCGCGTTAGCGCCGCTCGTTTCCGGTCTTGGGGAAGCGGCGTCCTGTCTCGGTCTCGCGGTCATGGGCCTCGGGTTCTCGCCGATTTACCCGTGCATGACGCACGAAACGCCAAACCGTTTTCTGCCAACCACGGCGGCGAAAATCGTCGGCTATCAATCTGGTGCGGCGAACCTCGGAGCGGCAATTTTTCCGGCGGCGATCGGGTATGTCGGCGCGCACACCACGCTTGAGATTCTCCCGACGACAGAACTGCTCCTCATTATCGCTATGGCGGCCTTCGTCGCCTCGCTCAATCGACAGACGTCAAAGGAATTGCTCTAAGCGAATTTTTTAGCCACATTGACGAGCCTGGGGCGATATTTGGAGGTATGAGAGGGAAACCCTACGCCGCGCCATTAAGCCTTTTATTCGCCTGCGCGGTCGCCGGCGCGACGTTATCGGCGTGCGCCGACGGACTCGACTCGAGCGAGGAAGTGACCGTGACATTTCCTGAACCGCACCCTGCGGCGTATCTCGCGAACGCCGACTATACCCCGACATGGATGGTATCGTGGTACGATGGGGAAGGAAGCGTTCAAACGAAAACCGGGAACCACGGCTCAACAACTATCGACTTGGAAAAAGGCCGTTTCACCCCGATTTTCGCGACATTAGAGCCGGGCGCGGCGAGTTTAAAAGGCAACGTGCTTCCACGCGCCGGGGGCATCTATCCCGACGATTGCGCATGGCCGAGCCTCACCGAGCAGCGAGGTTCAATCACGGTTGAAACCTCGTGGGAAGGGGGCGTTGCCGCGCGCGTCGCGGAAGCGGTCTGCTTAAACGCAGCCGGAGGCTTCGACGAGGGACGAACCATAGCGATTCGGTTTAATTGGCCGCGATTGCGTTCCTACGCGACGCAGTTATATGACCCGACAAAACTCGATCTAAAACAAATTTCCGAGGCGATCTTATCGGGCTCGGTGTCTAAGTGGGATATTGATCCGATTGCGTCAGTTGACTTCGCGAGATCCGTCGTAGGAAACGATTATTTCGAGCCAGGAGAAACGATTTTTTCTGAATGGCCGAAGACATCTCCGTTTTACTGGACCGAAACCGCATCGATAACCGTCTTCGAGGGGCTCACCCGTTTTTTCGGGGCAAACGGGTTTTTAAGCGTGACCGCCGAAAACGGGAAAGTGGTATCGTCCTTTTTTACGCGGTACGACTTGCAAGAATAGGGAGCCTCGGATACTGTAAAACGCATGAACAACGCACGCCTCGCCCGAACCGCGACCTTGCTCGCGATAGGATCGGTTTTTCTCCTTTTTGGATGTTCT
>QKAR01000077.1 GCA_003246335.1 Spirochaetales bacterium
TTATTTTTTGTTAAATATTTCCTGTATTTTATTCTTGCTCTTCTCTATTTGTATGTTAGCCTGATTTTATCAAACATCCTACGTTGGATGTAGAAGCAGAGAAAAGAAGGAGGATGTGATGAAAATTGGTGTCTGCTATACCAGCACCACCCCGGAATTAATCCAGTTAGTGAACGCCGAGTTGACGAAAAATATCGGCGCGGGGGCTGAGTATCTTACCTATCAAGACCCAACCATTCTTGCGGAGGTTCGGGAAGCGCATTACGTGACCGCCACGGCGACCGCGCGCCTCATGGGCGAATACGTACAGGCCATCAATGACGGCGCCGACGTAATTCTCAACGTTTGCTCGAGCGTCGGCGAAGTGGCGAACTCCGCGCAGGACTTCGCGAAGTTCACCGGAATACCGATCGTTCGGATTGACGAGGAAATGTGCCGGGACGCGGTTCGCAGGGGAACGAGAATCGGGGTCATGGCGACGCTTTCCTCCACTCTTGACCCCACGAAAAACACGATTCTCCGCGTCGCCCGGGAAATGAATAAGCGCGTCGAGCTCGTTGACGGGCTCATCGACGGCGCGTTCGGCCTCACGCCGGAAAAATTCAAAGCCGTCATGAGCGATAAAGCGAAGGAACTCGCGCCCCATGTGGACGTGCTGCTTTTCGCGCAAGGCTCGATGGCGTACTGCGAGGCGGATATCGCGAAAGAAACGGGTATGTTCGTCGCCTCAAGCCCCCGCTACGGCGCGATCGAAGTAATGAAAGCATTAAGGGCGAAAGGCCTACTTAATAATTGAACTTAAGGAGATTATCAATGAAGAAGCTCGTTTTGGTTATGTTAAGTGTTCTCGCTGCCGGAGTCATGCTCGCGTCTTGCGCGAAAAAAGACGAGAAAGCCGCTTCGGGCGAAAAGCCCGTCACGCTCAATTTCAGCCACACGATGGCGCCGAATTCCATGAGCGACATGGCCGCGAAGAAGTTCAAGGAACTCGTCGAGGCGAAGTCGAACGGTTCGATCAAGATCAACATCGTGACGAACTCGGGCCTTTCCGGAGGAGACCTTTCCAAGGCGATCGAGATGGTCGGAACCGGCGATATCGACATTCACGCGGCCGCCCCGACGAACATCGCGACCTTCGATCCCCGATTCTACATTTTCTGGATGCCATTCCTTTTCCCGACGACCGACTCGCTCATGAACGTCCTGCACGATCAGGAAATCATGAATATGGTCGGCGAGTGGACCGAAAAGCAGAACATCCGGCTCCTCGGCATCCACAACGCCGGCGCCCGACAGCTGTCGAACAATAAAAAGGAAATTCGCACGCCCGAGGACCTGAAGGGAATGAACATCCGCGTTCCGGGAGCCAAGCTCTTTATCGACTGCTTCCGCGACTCGTTCGGCGCAAACCCGACCGCGATGGATTTCTCCGAAGTGTACACCGCCCTCCAGCAGCACACGATCGATGGCCAGGAAAATCCCGTCAGCGTGTTCGATTCCTCCAAGTTCAACGAAGTCCAAAAATACCTCACGCTGTGGAACTACGTCCGAGACACGACCGGTTGGTACATGAGCGAGAAGAGCTACCAGAAACTCTCGCCCGCCCAGCAGGAAGCGGTCACCAGTTGCGCCACCGAGGCCCTAAACTGGACGAACGATTACCTCTCGACGAACGAGACGAACATCCTCGCGAAGCTCAAGGCGAGCGGCGTGCAAGTAGCGGACCTCTCGGAGGACGAAATCGCCGCGTTCAGCGCGAAATGCCAACCGCTGTACGAAAGCTATAAGTCGGTAATCGGCGCCGACGTCATCGCCAAATTCCAGGCCGCCGCCGGGAAATAACCGAATTGACCCGCCAAGCGCCCGTCGAGCGTCGCTCGTCCGGGCACGGCGGGTCTTGAGGCAAAAGAGGATGCCATGAAAAAAATTCTTGATAACTTCGAGGAGTACGTCTGCACGCTCGGGCTCTGCCTGATGGCGATATTCACCTTTCTCGGCGTGATCTCGCGCAAGCTACCTCAGGTGAACCTATCATGGTCGATGGAGCTCGTCACCACCATATTCGTTTGGGTATGCACGCTCGCCGCCGCGGCCGTGTTCAAGCAGAACTCCCACATGGGCTTTTCTTACCTGACCGATAAGCTGAGCTTCCTTCCCAAGAAAATTCACCGTTGGCTCAGGCTCGCGATTCTGTTCGCGTATTACGCGGTCTGGCTCACCTATGGATCGCGAATGGTCGCCGGGCAAATACACAGCGGTCTCGTAACGCCGGTCATGTCGACTCCGGGCTGGCTCATCGGACTGTCGATACCCTTCTCCGGCGCGCTCACTTGCGTCAGGCTGTTGCAGTACGAATTCGGCTATAAGTTCACGAAAATATAAGGAGCGAAAAAGATGCCACCCGCAGTTGTTCTCTTCGGAACCCTTGCAGCGTTTATCATATTAAACATACCGATCGCGGTCTCGCTCGGGCTTTCAAGCGCCATCACGCTCCTTACGGTCGGGATGCCGATTACGTCGATACCGTCGATCCTTCAGGCGACGGTCCAGAAATTCAGTTTGCTTACCATTCCGCTCTTCGTCCTCGCCGGCGTGCTTATGGACAAGGGCGGCATATCGAAGCGGCTGATTAAGCTCGCGAACAGCATGATCGGTCCCGTGCACGGCGGGCTCGGCTACGTCGCCGTCGTGACGGCCATGCTATTCGCCGCGATCAGCGGGTCCGGCACCGCTACCGTCGCCGCCATCGGCTCGATCCTCATTCCCGCGATGGTGAAGCAAGGCTACGACGCCGGTTACACGAGCGCGCTCTCGGCGATATCCGGCTCGCTCGGCACGATAATCCCGCCATCGATAACGTTCCTCATTTACGGGATGATCACGGGAGTTTCGATCAGCGACCTTTTCCTCGCGGGAATCATTCCCGGGATAATTTTCGCGATTTGCCTTTGCATCTCGGTCCTGTTCATGTCGCTCAGGCACGGCTGGAAAAGTTCCGAGGCGCGGCTTCCCGTCAAGGAAATACTCAAGGCGCTCGCCGATTCTTTCTGGGGACTTCTCAGCCCGGTCATCGTGCTCGGCGGCATATACAGCGGCATATTCACGCCAACCGAGGCGGCTTCGGTCGCGGTGATCTACAGCCTCTTCGTCGGCATTTTCATCTATCACGAATTGGATCTCCATAAGTTCCTCCTAACGCTGTTCGAGACCGCGAAAACCACCGGTATCATTCTGTTCATCATCATGAACGCGGGCATATTTTCGTGGATACTCACGCAGCAGGGAATCGCCGCGGATTTGACGTCGCTCGCGCTGACGCTGACCCATAATAAGTTCGTGATGCTTTTCATCATCGACATCATATTCCTCCTCGCCGGATGCGTCATGGACAACACAAGCGCGCTGTATATCCTCGTGCCGATAATCATGCCGATCGCCGCAGCGCTCGACATTAACCTCGTTCACCTCGGCACGATCCTAGTCGTCAACCTCTCGATCGGGCAGGTCACGCCGCCGGTAGGGCCAAACCTGTACGTCGCGGCCGACATCGGGAAGGT
>QKAR01000024.1 GCA_003246335.1 Spirochaetales bacterium
ATACCAGTCAATCGTGTTGAGCGCGCCCCGCGTCTGTGTACCTATCACTGGATCGACGACGACAGGATACGCGGCATCGGCGAGCCATTTCTCCGGGATCGTCACGGTCATTACCCGACCGGTTATCTCAAGCCTTCCCCAAACCTCGCGTCCCCGCGCGTCCCTGATTCTTGGCCGGTAGATATGGCAGAACTTCCCCGTCTTGAATCTTCCGTTTCGCTCCTTCCAGTATACGGCGTAGCTATCGAGAACCTCGGGCGCACACCGAATACCATGCTTACGCGCGGCCGCTTCAGACGGCTGCCGAAAAAACTCGAGTCCTTCGGGAACCGAAAGGTCAATTGAAACGACATTCGTTTTGGGCTCCCGGAGAAGCACCACGTCGTATTCAAACCGGTCGCCGTCAAGGCGCCTGAAAACGTGGTGCGTCTTCGGAGTCTCACCAGGTTTCAGGAGAACTTCATCCCCCCGTACAATCGTTTTTCCCTGATAGTCTCCCTCCGTGCCGAACGAAAGCGACACCGAGCCGGACCACCGGGAAAGCGAAAAAAGAGATTCTTTTCCCGTAAGCCGGACGCGACAGGGTGAGTCCCGGACCGATTGGTCGAGGAATAGCGAGGATCGATCTTGCTGGAATCTGCCCATCAGGAACCCGTAAAGGTAATCTGCCAGTCCACCTGAAGGGTGTCGACGCTCGTCACGTTCGCCGCAGGCGTTATCTGGGCGTACGCGAGGGATATCGCCCCAGCGGAATTCCCATTCAGGAGGCAAGCCTCGTTAATCCCGTTTGCGTTAAGCTTTCCTGCCTCGAAACTCGCCCGATAGGTAAGCACGTTATCCCCGGTCGAACCGAACGCGGCACTCCGAACAGGGTACCCCGAATCGAGGGCTTCCATCGAGCCGGTAGCGGTATTGCACCGGGTGTTCGTCTTCGGACTACTTCCCGTCCATCCCGTCCCGACCTGGATATACCCCGTCGCCGAGGTAATCTTCGTCTGCGTCGGGGTGCCGAGGAGGAGATCGGCGATCAAGCCCTCCCCCTGCCTCGTAATCGTGTTATGGTGCCGCGAGATCATCGGCTTGCCGGGAATACCGAGAAGCCTCCTGATAATACCGGGTTCATGCCGTTTCACCGATCCGTCCGGCGCGATGACGCAGACCCTCACCTTCCCCTTCAACCTGTACTTTGCTTTCACTCAGGCCTCCTTATCGTGCCAATCCGTAGATAAGCATCCCGCCGAGTATCACGACGGTTTCCACGATCGCGCAGCTACGCCATACGACACGTTCTCCGTCGATGCGCGCGGCTTCCTTCCTCCAGCTTTCCGCGATGCTTTTCTGTACCGCGATCTCGCCTGAGTCCTCGGCCGCGACCTCGCGGGCGGCTTCCTGCGCCGTCCGCTCGATCTCCTCGTCGGCGTCAGTCAGTATGTTGCTCATCAACTCTGCGACCTCCAGCCGCGAGAACTCGGTTTTTGACCCGAGAAGCGAATCGATTTCTGCCTGCGTCAACGGCGTCGCCAACGCCCTCGTAGCGTTCGGCCACTGTACGAGAAGGAGTAGCGCGCACAGCGTCCACAGCTTCCTGTCGTTTGGATTCGGCCAGTGCGGTAAACTCATCGTTCTTTTCGTCTCCCCGGATTTCTCCTGATCGTCCTTTCTTCGATAAGACGGTTAGCGCGAGGAGAAGGATCGCCCCGGCGCCTACGGCAATTCCTGCCAGGAACGTCTTTGCTTTTTTCATGAACTCTTTCACTCAATCTCCCCTCCGGAAGGGCGACCGCCCCTCATCTGCGCGAGAACCTTCAGCCCGACGATCCCGAAGAGAACCGAAACCATTACCGCGAACCAAACGCCCTCGCCGATCTTGCCGGTCACGAGGAGCCAGGTCGCAAGGTAGAGGCAGAAAGGCTTGAAACCGATCATCTTCGAGGGAAGCGCGAGCAGGCGTTTCCCCAAAATCGTAAGGTGTTCGCGGAAGGTGTAGTCGCATACCTCCCGGTATCCCGTTTCTTCCGTCTGTTCGTTTACCATATTTCCGGTTTCTCCTTCACCGCATTCGCGGCAACTACGAACGCCCCGAACTCGGGATCGAGCCCGAAGAGGTCCTCACCCGCTTTCTCTCCCTCGGCAAGCGCTTTCACGTCCAGACCCCGAATCACCATCTCGCATCCCATAAGCGAATACGAATGGCGCATCGAACTCGTGAGCCTTATGTCTGCCTTCGGTTCCACGACGTTCATTACGACGCCTTCATGGATCACCCCGGCGACGTGGACGACCTCGCCGCGTTTCGCGACGCGGTCGCCATGCTGCCGGTCATACTGCGTCACGAAGAACACCGCCTGTATGTCGTCAATCTCAGGGTTTTTCACCGTAAAGTATTTTTTGTAAAGGCCGTCCGCGGTTGTCCTGATTATCTTGCCAGTAGCGGCGGCAATCGCGAGGCACACGGCCCCCGAGCAATCGGCGCCGGACGGCAGTTCTTTTCCCCAGAGGTACGGGCTTCGGTACTGGAGGAGGAGAAAGTACACGTACTTCTCCCGTTCGCCCATTTCCCCGAATTGCCGTTCCTCGACCTCGAATATCTTTTTCCAGTTGATCACGTCGACTTAACTCCTTTTCGTGAGCGTCATCACGATCGTAAACACGCACATTGCGGTGGAAACGCAAACCGCCCAGATCGAGACGGCGAAGCTTTTCCCGCCCTTGTGCCCCGATAGGTGCCCTTCGACAAGACGGGCGGTCGCGCAAACGGTAGGGTTCTTCTGGCATTCCACCTGGTCATTCTCGAGCGCGGTAATCCGCAAAAGCGTATTCTGCTTGAACTCGCGCATCTCTCCCCGGAATTCCTGCATGTCGGATCGGAGTCCGTTCATTACGGAGACCGTCTCGGCGATCAGCTTACGGTCGTCTTCGTTCACTTCAATCCTCCTCTAGGAAGAACGTGGCATGAAACGCCTCGCGCGCTTTGTACCTGAGGTCCATCTCGACGATCTCCGCGCGTTCGCAGACGAGTCCATCAGGTAGTCTCACGGTCACGGCGGCTCCGACACGTGCGTGAAAAACGCCACGGTTGGTCTTCAGGAAGAATCCCTTCCGCGCGCGAGAAAGCTTATCGAGCAGTCCCGCCGCGAACGTCCGGTAATACGGAACACCGTCGCGGAGGCTCTCCGACAGGTAGGGTGTCGTGATGTTCTCCGCGACCGTTCCGTTCAGGGCAACCTCGGCGGGTTTATCGATGTAATGCGAAAAGCTCGTCTCTCCCGCGATCGCGTCGCCTGATATCGTCGCCGAAAGCAGGACAGTATCCGTTTCCGTTTCAAGCCGTACCGAAGCACGATCGCGGCGCGTAGTCACGTCGTATGCAAGGACCTGTAGGGGCGGTCCTGCGGTCACGATGTTCGCCGCGAACTCATCCTGCGAATCATGATTCTCCGCGTAGACAACAGCAAGGCTCTTCCCTTCTGTCGTTTTCACGGTGTAGTGCGCATCGTATCCGCCGTTTTCGATAGCCCGCTTTTCCCCGTCAACGACGAAG
>QKAR01000028.1 GCA_003246335.1 Spirochaetales bacterium
CGATTCCGCTCGATCCGTCCATCGGAGACTCAGGCGATGCCGGAAAACCCTGCGTCGCCCAGTTTCAGTCGTCCCCGGTAAGCGCCCTCTACGCCGAGATCGCGAAAGGTCTGTGATTTTTTTTTATGATCGCGCGCGGCGATGCGCCCGCGCAAAATAAAGGGGTTTACGCATGATGAAAATCGTCGTTCCCGTCGCCGACGGGAAACTCTCGCAGCGCTTCGGGCATTGCGCCGGGTTTGACTGCTTCGATATCGTCGCCGACGGGAAAACCGTTTCAAAAAAGGATTATATTGTCGCGCCGCCGCACGAGCCGGGCTTGCTGCCGAAGTTTCTCGGGGAGCGCGGCGTTACGCGCATCGTCGCCGATTATCTCGCCGGAACCCTTGCCGTCGGCGATAGCGTTTGCGATCATTGACGGCATGATCGTTTCAAAATCGTTGCGCGTCACGGTGCTCGCGGACGACGCCGCATCGCCGCCGCTCGTCGCGGAACATGGGTTTTCCGCGCTCGTCGAGGCCGTTAGTCCCGACGGAAAGACGCGGACGGTTCTTCTCGATACGGGGAGGGGAGCGATCTTCGAGAACGCGGCCTCTCTCGGCGTCGATCTTTCAACCGTGGAGCTCGTGGCGCTGAGTCACGGCCATTACGACCATACCGACGCGCTTTCGGAATTCCTTTCGCGCTATCCCCATGCCGCATCGCGCGCTTCGCGGGCTTTTTTTCGGCCGCACTTCAGCGACCGCGGCGGAAAGTCGCGCGATATCGCGCTTTCGGCGCAGAATCGCGCATTCCTTTCCGACGCTCCCCGAGATCGCTTTTCGGCGGTCGATGACGCGTCGGAAACATTAGAAGGACTCTTCACGCTCGCGGGAAGCATACCGAGGTGTTCCCCGCTCGAGACGCCGAGCCCGCGGCTCTATGCCGACGCGAAACTGTCAGAGCCCGACGAGGTTCCGGACGAGATATTCCTGATGGCGGAAACTCGCGAGGGTCTCGTCATCCTAACCGGCTGCTGCCATGCGGGATTTATCAACACCTGCGAGCGCGCTCGGTCCCTTTCGGGCGGGAAGCCGATTCGCGCCGTCGTTGGGGGATTGCATCTCGCGGGCGCGCCTTTCGCGCGGATATCGGCGACGGCGGAGTATATTCGCTGCCTGGGTATTCCGCTCGTCGTTCCCTGTCATTGTACCGGCGACGCCGAAATCGCCGCGCTGGCGCGCTTCCTTGGGCCAGCGATCGAGAAAGGCTCCTGCGGCACCATTATCGCGCTCTAAGCGGTTGCCCCTCCGGGCTATATCGGCTAAGGTAAAGCCCAACATTCTTATCTTGAGGTGATGCCCCGTGTTCGACTGCTCGACCCGTGGGCGTCGGGTCCGGCGTCTGCCGGCGCGCGACGTTCGCGGCTTTCTCCGACGACTCTCCCCCGTACGGGAAATAAACGGCAAGGAAATGCTTCGTGACACTTTCGCGCGTCGCGCCATCGGAGACTCCCGACTCCGATAATTTTTTTCAGAGCGGTTTTTGGGCCGCCTTCAAGGAATCGACCGGATCCCCGTCGATGTGCTTTTCAATTGAATTAAACGGAAAAACTTATCCCTTCGTCGTTTTGCTCCGACAAATGGGGGTTGCTCGATACGCTTACGTTCCGCGCGGTCCCGCGATTCCTTCGGAGCCGGGCGATCATGGACCGACGCTTGAGACCCTCGCCGTGTTGCTGCGTCCTCATCTTCCCTCCGAGGTCGCCTGCGTCCGCTTCGACACGGAATTCGCCTCGCCGTTCACCGATTCGTCGTATTGGACGTCGACGGGCCAATGGAAGGGCGCGCCGCGCGCCGAAGTGCGCGAGCTCAGAATGAACTACGGCACCGCCAGCAGAAATCTGCGGAAATCCCCGATCGATCATTTTTGTTCCGACACGGTATTCGTGAGCCTTTTGGGGTCTGAGGACGAAGTTCTCGGGCGCATGCGGCAAACGACGCGCAACGGGGTCAGGCGCGCGCTCAAAAGCGGCCTCGATATTCGTGCGCGTTCGGCGGATTGGCTTCCAACATGGTATGAGCTTTACGCGGCGACGGCCGACCGAAAAGGATTTTATCGAGAGGAGTTTTCCTATTTCGACCGTCTGCTTCGATTCGCCGAGGAGTATCCGTCGGCGGCGAGACCAAAGCTTTGGATTTTGGCGGCCGAAAAAGACGGCGTCCCGCTCGCGGGCTCGATCGTCGCTTCGCAGGGACGAAGGGGCTATTATCTCTTCGCGGGATCGAGCCTGGAGATGCGCGAATGCATGCCGAATTACGGTCTTCAGTGGGAGGCGATGCGCCTGCTTCGCGCCGCTTCGTGCGACTACTACGATTTAATGGGCGTTCCCCCGAACGGCGATCCCGCGCATGCGATGTATGGACTGTATACGTTTAAGACTGGATTGGGCGGAAAAATCGCGCATTTTTGCGGATGCTGGGATTATCCTTACGAGGCTTCCGCGTATGGCTCGCTTCGAAACGCGGAAAACCTCCGGTTGGCGTAATGGCCCTTGTCTCGGAAAAAAAGAACCCGGCGCATCGACGATGGCGCCGGGTTCGGCCTTCCCATGGCTTACGGGTGTCGGCAGATTTCTCGATGCCGCAAGGGGGCGCGGCATCATTCACTCAATTCAATTAATGTTTACCATAGTTTACAAAATAAGGCAACACAGTTTTTTATTTCTCCGCCGTTTTTTTTAGTCGACTTCCGAATTCTCTCAAACTGCTTGACAAAATAAGGCGATTGAAATAATGTTAGTCAATGGAAACAAAAGATGACTTGAGCGAGGCTCAAGAGGACTATCTAGAGGCAATTTACCGGATTATCCTCAAAAACGGCGTCGCTCGCGTTAAGGACATCGCCGCCGAGCTGCATGTCCGGTATCCGTCAGTGACGGCCGCCTTGCGCGTCCTTTCCAAGCGCGCTCTCATCAACTATGAGCCATACGGCCTCGTGACGCTCACCACGGCGGGTCACGATCAGGCCGCCCGTGTCACGGAAAAGCACCGTCTTTTGAAAAGTTTTTTGTCGAGCGTGCTCGGCGTCTCTCCCGTCGAAGCCGACGATACCGCGTGCCGCATGGAGCACGTCATATCGCCTGAAGTGTACGTTCGCTTCGTGCAATTCATAAAATACCTTTACGTTTCGCAGGGGTCCGACGGGAAATGGCTGAAGGATTTCAAGAAATTTTGCGTGAAAGATAAGGCCGACCCGCTTTCGGCGGATAGCCTTGATTCTTATTTCGTTGGAACAGGCTTTAAAATGCCGGGGGGTGATGATGTCGCTGGAAATGCTTGAGAGGGGAAAAAAGGGCGTGATCGCCCGAATTGACGGCACCGGAAAGTCGCGGGAACGGTTACTTGACCTCGGCTTGGTACCGGGCGTGCCGGTGAAGAAAATTCAGGACGACCGCGGCGGGCTTATACTCGTCGAGGCGCTGGGCTCACGAGTCGCCGTTGACCGCTCCCTCGCCGCGCGCGTAATCATCTCTTGATTTTTATTTATAAGTTAGTCTTTGCTAATATAGATAGATACTTCTAATGTTATTAATCACTGCTAAGGAGTTTGTATGGATATTCGCCTGAAGGATCTCTCGCCCGGGGAAGTGGGGGTGGTGGCCGGCTATGACAAGTCTGACTCGGCTTATCGGGATCGGCTATTGTCGATGGGTTTGACGCGGAACGCGGAATTCTCCGTGCTTCGGGTGGCGCCGCTCGGCGACCCCGTCGAGATCGAGGTGCGGGGGTTCCGCCTGAGCCTGCGAAAGGACGAGGCCGACGCCCTTTTGGTGCGGAGGGCATGATGGGAAACGAGCGAAACACCCCTACGATCGCGATCGCGGGAAACCCGAACTCGGGAAAGACGACTCTTTTTAACGCGCTTACCGGAAGCCATCAGCGCGTCGGTAACTGGCCCGGCGTGACGGTCGAGAAAAAAACCGGAGAGGCGCGAATGAACGGGCGCTCGGTGAACGTGGTCGACCTACCGGGTATATATTCCCTTTCGTCGCATTCGGAGGACGAGAAGGTCGCGCGCGATTACCTTCTATCGGGAGACGCGGATTTGGTCGTCGACATCGTAGACGCGTCTAACCTGGAGCGGAACCTTTTCCTTACGCTGAGCGTGCTCGAGATGAAGGTTCCGACCATAATCGCGCTTAATATGACCGACTTGGCGGAAAAAAAAGGGGCGCGGATCGACACGCAGCGATTGTCCGCCGAGCTCGGAGTGCCAGTCTTGGCGATCAGCGCGACTCGAAAGGACGACGTCGAGCGGTTTCGCGCCGAGTGCGGAAAGCTTATCGACGGTATGGAAGCGCCCGATTTTTCGGTCGCGTATCCCGAGCCAATAGAGCAGGCCATCGCCGAATGGGCGCCGCGAGTATCGGGCGTCGCTCTCGATACGAATACCGACGCGCGATGGATCGCGCTCAAGCTTCTTGAGCGCGATAAGTTCATCACGGGAAAGATAACCGGAGTCGGCGCTGTGTCCGATCTCGAAATAGCATCTGCCGTCGAGAGTATCGAGCGCGATGCGGGAGACGCGCCAGACGCGGTCATCGCGTCGGCGAAGTACGATTTTATCTCCGCCGTCTCCAAAAAAAGCGTAACGGGAAAAAAGACGGCGGGCGGGGCGGGTAACCGCGCCGATCGCGTCATCCTGAACCGATTTCTCGGGATCCCGATTTTCCTCGTTATCATGTATTTATTGTTTTGGGTCGTCATCAACGTCGGCGGCGCCTTCATAGATTTTTTCGATATTCTATTCGGCTCGATATTCGTGGACGGCTTCGGCCAACTTCTCGGCGCCATCGGGTCCCCCCCTTGGCTCGTGGCGCTGCTCGCGGGCGGCATCGGAGCCGGCATACAGACGGTTTCGACCTTCGTCCCGATCATGTTCATGATGTTCCTGATGCTCTCGATACTTGAGGATTCAGGCTACATGGCGCGCGCCGCGTTCGTCATGGATCGCGCACTCCGGGCCATCGGTCTTCCGGGGAAGGCATTTATCCCGATGATCGTCGGTTTTGGCTGTTCCGTTCCCGCGATCATGGCGACGCGCACGCTCGAGAATAAGCGCGACCGCTACCTCACCGTTTTCATGGCGCCGTTCATGTCCTGCGGCGCGCGGCTTCCGGTGTACGCGCTTTTCGGCGCGGCGTTTTTCGGCGCTCACGCGCAGCTCGTGGTCCTGAGCGTGTATCTCGCCGGCATCGCGCTCTCGATCCTGACCGGCGTGCTCCTCAAGAACACGATGTTTAAGGGCGAGCCCGCGCCGTTCGTCATGGAACTTCCGCCGTATCACGTTCCGCGGATCGGGGATTTAATGCGCGGAACCTGGACGCGCCTCAAATTATTCTTGGGTCGCGCGGGAAAAGTCATCGTCATCGTCGTCGCTGTTCTCGGCATTCTCAATTCCATCGGCGTCGACGGCAGCTTCGGGAACGAGGACACCGAGAATTCCGTGCTCGCGACCGTCGGTAGGTCGATCACCCCGGTGTTTAAGCCGATGGGCCTCACCGAGGAAAATTGGCCGGCGACCGTCGGTATGTTTACCGGATTATTCGCCAAGGAAGCGGTGGTTGGGACGCTCAACGGCCTTTACGGGCAGCTTGAGGCGATGGACTCGATGCCCGTCGACTCAGCCTCGGCAAACGACATGATCGAGGAAGAATCTTCAGATGAATGGAATTTCGTCGGTTCGGTCGGAGAGGCGTTCGCGTCCATCCCCGAAAACCTTGGCGGTCTCGTCGGAACGCTGAAAGACCCGATCGGCGCGTCGATCATTAGCGACGACGAGGCGACGGTCGCCGAGGAAGTCGAGGCCGACGAGGGAATATTCGCCGTCATGCGGAGTTACTTCAAGAACGACGCATACGCGGCGTACGCGTACTTGCTGTTTATCCTGATATATTTCCCGTGCATAGCCGCGCTCGGCGCCATCATTCGCGAGATCGGCGGATTCTTCGGCTGGATAGCCATCGCGTACCTGACGATTCTCGCGTGGATCACCTCGACGCTGTTCTATCAGATCACGACGGCCCATCAGCCGCTTTGGATCGCGGTTCCGCTTATACTGCTTGCCGCGCTCATCGGGGCGTTCTCCCTGCTTCGAGGAAAAGCGAAAACGATTTAATCGCCGATCGTAGGCGGAAGGCCCGACAATGGCGCCGAGCCTTCCGCTTTACCGCTTTCCCGAGTTAAACCGGTACCCGGTTCCCCAGAGCGTTTCGATGTAGCGGGGATTCGCCGGGTCCCGCTCGGTTTTTTTGCGAATTTTCTGAACATGAACCGCGACCGTCGCGAGGTCGCCCGCGTAATCGTCGCCCCAGACCGCGGAAAAAATCCTTTCTTTCGTGAACGCCCGATCCTGATTTTCGGCAAGGAACAGAAGAAGCGAGAACTCCGTCGACGTTAGAGAGACTTCGTTTCCCCCCACGAAAACCTTGCGCGCGGCGACGTCGATTTCCAGCTCGCCGACGATTATTGTTTGCGGCTCGACATCGCCGCGCAGTCGATCGTAGCGTCGCTCATGCGACTTGACGCGGGCGACGAGTTCCGCCGGGCTGAAGGGCTTCACGACGTAATCGTCCGCCCCAAGATCGAGCCCGCGGATTTTGTCGATGTCCTCCGTTTTAGCGGATACGACGATGAGGGGAATTTCAAGCGTTCGGCGTATTTCCCCGATAAGCTCGAATCCGCAGAGCGAGGGGAGCATCAGGTCGACGATAATGATGCCGTACGCGCCGGTTCTCGCGCGTTCAAGCGCCCGTCGCCCGTCGGACTCAATATCGACGTCATATCCGCTTGCCCGCAGATAATCGCGCTCGAGCTCGGCGATGTCCCGATCGTCCTCGGCGATGAGGATTTTTCTCATCGCTCGGCATCCTCCCTCTCGAGCGGAAGAATCAACTCTATCTCGAGTCCCCCGTCGGCCCCGTTCCGCGCGGAAATACTGCCCCCATGGGCCTCCGCGATTTCTTTCGCGATCGCGAGCCCGAGCCCCGTTCCCTCAGAGTCTTTCGTTCGTTCCGCGTCGACCCGATAAAACCGCTCGAATAAATGCGGGAGCGATTCTTCCGGAAGACCCGGACCGTTGTCGGCGATCGTGAGCGCGAATCTTTCGGTCGATCCCTCAGCCTCGTCGCGGACGCGATCGAGCGGACGAGCTTCCGCACTTACGCGGAGCCCGCGTTTGGGTCCGTATTTCCTCGCGTTGTCGAGGATGTTCCGCACGATGCGCCGCACGTATTGCGGATCGACGCGGGCGATCGGCTCCCGAGCGTTCGCGGAGCCTAAATCGAAACCGTCCCGATACTCGAGCGTCGCGCCCTTGTCCTCGTATTCAAGGGCGAGTTCCTCCCATAGATCGCGCAGAAAATCCCTCACGAGCACGAGCCGAAGGCTCAGGTCGAGCCGATGGACGTCAAGGCGCGAGAACAGCGACAGGTCGTCGATGAGCGCGTTGAGGTATCGCGCGTTCGATCGCACTATCGAAAGATACCGCGAAATCCGTGCGCGGTCCCCGTTGCCGATATCCTCGATCGCGTCGACGTAGCCGATGATCGACGTTATCGGGGTTTTGAGGTCATGCGAAACGTTCGCGACGAGATCCCGTCGGTCTTGTTCGTATTTCTTTTTCAGTTCGTCGCCTTCTTTCAGGGACCTCGCCATGGAATTGAACGTGGTGATGAGATTCGCGGTCTCCGGGTGGAAAAAACCCTCGATGCGAACGTCGAAATTGCCGCGCGAGATTTCGCGCGCCGCGGACTCAATTTTCTCCAACGGCACGATCACGCGTCGGTCCATGCGCAGGAGAAAAACCATTTCCATCGCGCCGCCCACCGTCGAGAACGCGGCGACGGTCGCCACGACGACGCGAAGCCAGAGGGGAAAGCCCCCGAAGGCGATGAGCGCCGCCCAGAAGGCGAGCATGAGGACTCCAGCGATCGGCCGGGCGTAGTGAGTATGCCGATGATAGAGCCGATAGCGGCTCATTCGCCGGTCGTCCGCGAAATGGCCGTTCGCGTACAGTCTTTCGTGGTAGCGTTGCCGAACTTCGTCCATATCGCGATAGAAGGCCTTGAGTATTTCGTTTCGCTCGTCGCGGCGATCGCCGCGTTTCCATCGCTCTTCTTTTCTGTCCATGAGTAACCTGATTTCGCGCGTCCTTCCCCGATGATCAATGACTGGCGCGTCGTTTTTATAAATATTTTAAACTTCCTTTTCGGTTCGTTTAAACTCGCGCGGCATATTCGTTATCGATAAGGAGTAACAATATGAATACAATCATTGAGGTTGAGCATTTGACCCGACGGTATGGCGATTTTACCGCGGTGAACGACGTTTCGTTCGCCGTCGAGGAGGGCTCACTCTTTGGCTTTCTCGGGCCGAACGGCGCCGGAAAGTCAACGACCATCAACGCGCTTTGCACCATTATCGCGAAGACCTCGGGAACGCTTCGGGTGAACGGCCATGACGTCGACCGCGAGCAATCCCTCGTCCGCCGCGACATCGGTATCGTTTTTCAGGACTCGACGCTCGACGCTCGCCTGACGGTCGCGGAAAACCTGCGGTACCATTGCGAGTTTTACGGGGTCCCGCGAGCCATCGTCGAGGAGCGGATCGACGCGGCGCTGGAGCTCATCGATCTCGCCGATAGGCGCGACTCGCCGGTCTCGGGTCTTTCCGGCGGTCTCCGTCGCCGCGCGGAAATCGCGCGCGCCGTCGTTCATGAGCCGAAAGTGCTGTTTCTCGACGAGCCGACGGCGGGACTTGACCCGCAGGCGCGCGCCGCCGTGTGGGCCCATCTGTCGCGGGCGCGCGAGGAACGTGGAATGACGGTCTTTCTGACCACGCACTATATGGATGAGGCGGAAATTTGCTCGCGAGTCGCCATCATGGACCGCGGCCGCATCGCGGCGATCGGAACGCCCGCGGAGCTTGAGTCGCGTTTCGCGCGCTCCGTGCTCGAGTTCGAAACGACCGACCCCGCGGGCGTTTTCGATTTTCTCAGCGACGGGAATATCCCTTTCGACGCGAAGGGCGGGAAGTTCAGGATTTCTTCCGGAGACACGGCCGTGGAAATCGACATTCTCGATCGCTTTCGCGACACCATTCGGTCTTTCTCGACGGACCGGGGTTCGCTCGATGACGTTTTCCTGGCGATCGCCGCCGGGGCGGAGGCCGCTCGATGAGAGGACTTATAGCGATATTCTCGCGTAACATACGGAACTTCCTGCGCGACCGGACGAAGGTCGCCTTCAGCCTGATTATGTCATTGCTGTTGCTGTTCGTTTTTTCTTTCGTGATGGGCGGCGTCGCGCGGGGCATCGAGCGGCCGCTTCCGTACTTGATCGCCGGCATCGCCATCATGACGGTTTTTCAGCAGGCGATGAATAACTCGACCGAGATACTCACCGATCTCGCGAGCGGCTTCATGAAGGAAGTTATCGTGTCGCCCGTTCCCCGTTGGCAGGTTTCGCTCGGGCAGATTCTCTCCGCCGCGGCGATCGCCTGCGCCCAGGGTATCGTCATCCTCGTCGCGGGCTTCTTTTTCGGCCTTCGGCTTTCGCCCTTGGCCGCGATCGGCTCGCTCGGCGTCATGGCGCTTGCCGGCGTCGCGTTCGCCTCGTTTGGTCTTTTTGTCGCGACGGTGAGCCGCAACTCCTCGACCTTTCAGATCGCGACGTCGGTCGTGCTTATGCCGCTATCGTTTCTTTCGGGCGCCTACATACCGGCGACGGCGCTGCCGGTTTTCCTGCGTCCCGTCGTCGTCATGAATCCTCTCACCCACGTGACCGCGGCCTTTCGCGCCGCGTCGCTCGGCCTGTTCGGGCGACCGACTTCGGAGCTCGTTTCGATGGGGATCGCGTTTCCGTTCGGATCCGTTACGGTGACGCCCATCGGTTCGCTGCTGCTCATACTCGCCTTCGGCGCGGCGTTTTTCGCCCTGTCGGTCCTGAAGTTTTCTTCTGCCGATTTTTCCTCGGTGAAAGTTGGCTTCAGGCGGCGCGGTCATTGAAACTCGCGCTTCATGCCTCGGCGTAATCGCCGCTGACGTGCCGCACACGCGCGGACGGCGAAATCCATAAGGTGCCGGAACAGTCGACCGAGTCGATCCTGCAGCCCGCGTCGATGCGCACGTCTTTCCCGTTCACCGATTCGGCGACGACCCCGCGAATGTTGACCGTCGTCGCCTCGATGAGCCTGATGCGGGATTTATGCGAACGGAAGAAGATCGGCCACAAAAATGGCGGTGCGACCGGATCAGGATATCGTCGCCCGTTATTTCCGCGGCGTCGATCAAGCCGTTCGCGCGGATGCGGTCGGCGGATATTTCGCCGTCAACCTTGACCATGCCGTCGCACTCGATCTCATCGGCCTCGATCTTATTTCCGTCGGTCACCGTCAGCATCCCGTTGACGGTCATTTTGCCGGCTTTCGCGTTGCCGCGGATTTTCGCCATGCCGTCGCAGGACACGAGCCGGGCGGTGAGCGACCCGGCGCATTTGAACATGCCGTCGACGGAAACGCTTTCGGCGGAAATGTCCCCGCTCGCGGTAGCCATGCCGTCTATCGTTATCGTTCCGTATTCGCCGCCCTCGATTTTCGCCACGCCGTCAACGCTGAGATTTTGCATTTTTATCCTCCAATAAAATTCGTAATTCGTTCATCGTTTCGCCGACCGAGATCATGGAAACCGTCTCGAGTCCCTCGTCGAAGCGCGGCAGCGCGGGACCGCCCGTGAAGCACGCGTGAACCCTGCCGTCCGCCCGCACGATAGTGCAGCGCGAGTCGTTTACCGGATGCGCGCGCATCGCTTCCGCGGAACGGGCGATCAGCGAAATAATTTCGCTGCCCGCGATGCCGCCCTTTTTTGCCGCGCGGTAAACGGCGTAGGCCGCCGCCGTTTCACCGATTGAGTACCGGTCTTTCCCCAGCGACTCGGCGATCGTATCGACGAAGCCGTCTTCGATCCCTCGCGCCTCGGCGAGACGCTCGCGGGTTACGGTTAAATCGGAATCAGAAAGCAAAATCCGCGAAAGTTCCTCGAGTGAATGGTCGTCCTTGAGTTCGAGGATCATTTTTATCCTGCTGAGCGTCTGTTCCCGGGGAAAAAAAGTTTCCTGCCCGGTGAAGGCCGATTGCTTGATAAACCACTCTTCCGGAATGAGGCGTTCGCGTTTCCATCGGTACAGTTGTCCGTAGGAAATGCCCGTCTCGGTTAACAAGTCTTTTTTTGAGATGAGGTCCATGTTCTGCCTCCTTTTCATTTGTAACAAAACATTGTTATGCTTAATATATAACAAAACATTGTTCTATTGTCAAGAAAAAAGAAGCGAAAAAAGCAAAAGTGAGTAAAGTCGTTTCGCGTTGCGTTTTGGTTCTGAATAGTGCTAGGCTCTTTTTTATGACGAACGCCGAGCTTTTTTTCTATAACCGCGTCGAGGCGCGCCGCGCGCTCGAACTAGAGCGGTGGGGCGGCGTTTTGGCGGTGTGCGCGCTTTCGGGGAGCGTTCGCGTGGAACGCGTCGAGTCGCTGCGCGTCGATGACGGATTCACCGATCGCGATATTCCCGAAGGCCACGCCTTCGTCGTTTTCGGCCCCGGTCGCCTGGTTCTCGAATCGGGAGAGGTCGGCGCCGAGATACTCGCGCTCGGAACGTCCGATGCCCCCTTAGTAGCCTCCATTCCGCCGAACGCGCCCGGAGCCTGCCTTGTCGCTTTGGACTTCATCGCCGTTAACCGATTGCGCCGGCTTGCCGAACGGGTCCACGCGCGCGCGCATCTCGCGCGGCTTTCCGCCCACTACGAACGCGTTTCCTGCATCGCGGACATCTGCGAGACGGCGCTGTCCGGCGGCATCGATCCGTCGGCAAAGGCTATGGATTACGTTACCCTTACGGTGGAAGCTTTCAAAAAAAACCTCGACTCGAAGGCGCGTCTCCCTGACGTCGCGTGGAGGCTCGGCATTACCGAGGAGTACTTGGTGAAGCTCTTTCGCGCGCGGCTCGGGGTGACGCCGATGCGGTATTTCCGAGAGTTGAAGCTCGCCGAGGCAGAGCGGCTTTTATCGGAGGGGAAGCTTTCGGTGAAGGAGATCAGCTGGAAGCTCGGCTTCGTGAGCCAGCAGCATTTCACGCGCGCGTTCAAGGCCGCGCGGGGGCGCAATCCCGGCGAGGTTCGCTCAGCGGCGAGACGGGGCGTCGACGCTGCCGCGGTCGACGATCTCCGGAAGGAAGTTAACCCGTCGCCTCACCCAGGCGGGCCCGGCGCGTAACTGCTCGAAAAGAATGTCCGCCGCCCACTTGCCGGCGAAATATTTCGGGTGCTCGATGCTCGTGAGCATGATCCCCGGCTCGCCGGCCGTCCGCACGTTATCGAAGCCGAGTATCGACACGTCCCGAGGATAGCTGAGCCCCAAATCCTTGATCGCTCGGATGCCGTGCAGCGCGAGCTCGTCGTTGAAGAAAAAAATCGCCGTCGGTCGGTCGTCTCTGGCGAGGAGCTCTTTCGTGTAGCGGTAGCCCGGCACGAGCCGTTCGTCGTCCTCGGCGTACGCGACGAGCAGCGACGGATCGAGCGAGACGCCCGCGGAGCGGAGTCCCGCAACCAAGCCGGCGAGACGGTCGGCCCCGGCGAGCACCGATTTTTTATAGAGATAGGCGATTCTCGTGTGCCCTTTCGCGAGGAGGAATTCCGCCGCCGCGCGGCCGCCGGCGAAGTCGTCGATCATGACGCGCGAGTAGGGAAGTCCCGGAATGTCGTTATCGATGAGGACGCAGGGCTTGCCCCAGTTTTGCAGGCGCTGAAAGTTCCCGTTTCCCGGACGATCGAGGAGGGCTTGCGTCGGCTCGATGATGAGGCCGTCCACCTCTCGCTCGAGCATCTGCTCTATGAGGGAAGATTCCCGTTCAAGGTTCGCGTACGTGTTTCCGATGAAGACCGACCAGCCGTGCGCGTCGGCCACTTCCTCGACGCCGCGCACGATGAGCGGGTATATTTCGTTTTCCATTGAGGGGACGAGTAGGCCGATGAGTCCCTTGCCGCGCGAGGGCGCGAAGGCCGACGCGGTGCCCCGCGCCGAGAC